>CAZRQE010000081.1:0-184007 GCA_964602175.1 uncultured Gemmatimonadaceae bacterium
TCTCGGTGGGGGCGCCCCTGTTGGAGGGCGCGAAAGTGACCGCGGAGGTGGTGGCGCACGACCGCACGAAAAAGATCACGGTGTTCAAGCGCAAGCGTCGCAAGGGCTATCGGCGGAAGCAGGGACACCGTCAGGGCTTCACCGTCGTGCGCGTGGCCGACATCGCGGTATAGGAGGATTCAATGGCTCACAAGAAAGGCGTCGGGTCGTCCCGCAATGGACGTGACAGCAACCCAAAACGTTTGGGGATAAAGCGTTACGCGGGTGAGCGGGTACTGGCCGGCCACATCCTGGTCCGCCAGCGCGGGACGCGTTTCCACCCGGGCAACAACGTGGGCAGAGGGAGGGACGACACCCTGTTCGCCAAGGCCGACGGGGTCGTGAAGTTCGAGAACCTCCGACGGCGCCGGGTCGTTTCGATCTACGACGACGGCCGCTAGCGGATCCTCCGCGCCTGGCTGGCGCGGAGCTTCGAACGGGTCCCGAGAAGAAAAAGCTTGCGCTTTTCCGATTCGTGTATTAACATGGTTTCCCCGAGGCGGAGGAGACGGGCCGCAAGGAACCGAGCCGAAGCAGCGGGGAGGGTCTCGAAAAGGCCGTTGAAGGGGGGAAACCCCTGGGAGATGGAACCAGGCGAGGTCCGAAGTGCCGAGGGCGCCGGAAACGGGGTCCGAGGCGGGCGCGGTCTCTGGTTTGGCGGAGATTGCGACGGCTGCGGGGTCGCTGGAAGCAGCCGGAGTCCCTGGGAACGGGGGACGGCCCGGACGGCGGGAACGCCGGAAGGGTGAAGAGACGGAGGACCGGCCGTCGCACATGACGGCGCCGAAACGGAGCCCTCTGGACTCGCCAGCGAACGAAGCCCCCGAGCGGGTAGTGTGCTGCCCGCCGGGGGCTTCCTTTATTTGGTCGACTCGTCCGAGGTGAACTGCCGATCTCGTGCGGATGCGATCACTCTCCAGATCAGATCGCGCACCAGTTCCTCGTCCACTCCCGAGTCCCTTGCCAGAACGGCCGCCCTCCGCACCACCGTTGCCTCTCGCTGCGGATCGGTGACGGGCAGTCCCATGCGCTTCTTGAGTGCGCCGATCCGGGTTACCAGATCACGGCGGCGGGCGAGAACCTCGATCAGCTGTCGATCACATTGGAGTACGGCCTCGCGCAACCGCGTCATCTCGTCGCTCCCGGACCCTGGAGGGCCGTCGCCGTGGGGCCCCTCGTGTCCCGTGCGCGCGCTGTCGCTAGACATTCACGTACCGGTCGACATGCTTCGGGTCCTGTGGTTTCCCGAGGAGGCTGACAACCAGCAGCACGGGGATGTGGACCACCAGGCCCAGGATGCCCTCATGCATCCCGAACGGCTTGAGCTCCGGGAACCGGAAGAAGAACACGGACACCGCCGATCCTGCCACCAACCCCCACACGACACCGGCGGTGGTGGCCCTCTTCCAGTACATCGCGGACAACAGCGAGGGCATGAATTGGGCGATAATGCCGTATGAAGCGAGCAGGAGATCCACAAGGGAGAACCGCTCCACCAGGGCGAACAGGTAGGCCGCCGCTCCGACGGCCACGACCAGCACTCTCATCAGCAGCCTTTGCGCCTGGTCCGTGAGCTTTGTGAAGGGCTGCACGCCGTCCTGGACGGCTACCGAAGCGGCGCCGTGGAGCAGGGCATCGCCGGTGGACATGGACGCGGACAGCGCTCCCGCGCAGAACAGGCCGACCACGAGCGCGGGCAGGTCGGAGCGCAGGATCAGGAAGGGAAGGATGAAGTCGGATTGCTCCGGGGACTCCGGGAACATCACGCCCGCGAATCCGATCAGGAACACGGGGATGAGGAACAGTTGAAACGTGGGGAAGAGGATCACGGTTCGGCGAATCGTGGCGTCGCTCCGGGCCGTATAGGCTTTCATGAACAGGTGCGGCCACATGGTCAGCCCGATCGCACTCGCCAGGATTGCCGTAGAGTACGCTCCCCAGCTCCAGGGTTCACCACTGCCGTCCAGCCCGGGCAGCGACAGCAGTTCGGGGCGGTTGGCGAGGATCTGTTCGAACATGGGACCGACGCCGCCGTACAGCCGGTTCGGAAGATAGATGCCGAGCGCCCAGGCGATGCCGACCATGAAGACGCCCTGGAAGGTGTTCGTCCACCCCACCGCGGAAACGCCGCTGGTCAGCACATAGACGAGGACGATGCCGTAGGCCAGGGCCGCGCCCGCCGCGAGCGGTACGGCGCCGTCGGTCACCGCCTCGATCACAATGCCGGCGCCACGCATCTGGATGGTGACGTACGGAACGAACGCTGCCAGGGTCAGAACAGCCATGACCGCCGACAGGGTCCGGGACGGAAAGCGGCCCACGAGGAGCTGTGCCTGGGTGACGAACCCGAACCGCCGACCCAGCGCGGCCGCCTTGGGGCCCATCGCGTACCACGGGGCCATTCCCAGCACTCCGTAGGTCAGGATATAGAACGCGGCCGCGCCACGGGAGTAGGCCCACCCCGGGCCTCCGAGAAAGGCGAAGGCGGAGAAGACCGTGGCACCGGTGATGAAGTACATGACCAGGAGGCCGAAGTCCCGGTCGCCCGCGACAAAGCCCTGGACGCTCCGGGATGCCCGTCTGCCCGCGACGACTCCGACGCCGAGCGTCACCGCAAGGTACGCGAAGATGATGACGGTAATGAGAGTCGACTGGTCCATCACGCGTCATCCGACCGGCCGCGCGCCGCGTCGAGCCGCCACAGCACGAACAGGCTCCCGAGCACCCAGAAGGCGGCCCACGCCATTTGGCGGGGAAGGCCCAGAACGAATGGATCGGGGGTGTTCACGAGTGCCTGCACCGGCCAGGTCACTGCGGCCGCGAAGGCGATGTGGTAGGTCCAGACGATGCGTTGCCAGTGGCGCTGGGTCATGTACGGGCGCGTGTCAGGGTGATGTGATCGGCTTCGCAGGATGATGCGGTCGGGTCGCGGGCCCGGCCTCCGATTCTATCGCGGCGGCGGCGTGGGGGCGAGAGGCAGCCGCCCGGGGCGGCTTGCGGGACCCGGACCGGGTCCGCCGGGAGCCCTGGTCCGCCGGGAGAACCCGGTCTGCCCGGAAACCCTCGCCTAGCTCGAAAAACTGGCCCGGCGCTTTTCGACGAAGGCCTTGACGCCCTCGCGTCCGTCCTCCGACGCGAAGGCCTCGAGGAACAGCTCCTTCTCGGCCGCGAGGCCATCCGAGAGGTGGCGCTCACCGGCTTCGCGCACCGCCTGCTTGACCAACTGCAGCGTGATCGGGCTCCAGCGGGCCATCCGGGCGGCGATGCGGCGGGCTTCCACGACATGTTGCCCCTCCGCAACCAGAAACTCCGCGAGGCCGATCCGGTGGGCTTCCTCGGCGTCCACAAAGTCGCCGCACAGGCCGATACGCATGGCCTGCCCGGGCCCCACCAGCCGCGCCAGCCGCTGGGTGCCGCCGGCGCCGGGGATCAGCCCGAGGCGAATCTCGAACTGACCGAAACGGGCCGTCGTGTCGGCGACCCTCAGGTCGCATGCCAGCGCGAGTTCGTTGCCGCCCCCGAGGCAGAAACCGTGGACGGCGCAGATCACCGGCTTGGGGAACTCGGCGAGCGCGTCGTAGACCCGCCGCTTCCTGTACACCTCACGCTGCTCGTGCGGGGTGCGGGCGGCGAACTCGCTCACGTCCGCGCCGGCGACGAACGCCTTGTCCCCGGCTCCGCACAGAATCGCGACCTTCACGTCGCCACGTTCGGCGATGGCATCGAAGACCTCGGTCAGCTCCCGGCGCACGGTCTCGTTCAGCGCGTTCAGCTTCTCGGGCCGGTTGATCGTTACCTCGGCGATCCCGGCGTCCACGGAGAGCAGGACGTGTGCGTGGTTCATGCGGGACCGTGGTGCATCATTGTTCGGTGTCCCAATCGTAGAACCCCTTTCCCGTCTTCTTTCCGAGCCTGCCTTCCGCCACCATCCGCTCCAGGAGGGCGGGTGGCCGGAATGCCTCGGAGCTCAGGGTTTCGTGGAGGTAGCGGGCGATTCCAAGGCGCACGTCCAGTCCCACGAGATCCGTCAGCCGAAGCGGGCCCATGGGGTGGCGGTATCCGAGCACCATCGCCTTGTCGATGTCGGCCGGAGACGCGACTCCAGCTTCCACCATGCGCATGGCTTCGAGTCCCAGGACAACGCCCAGCCGCGACGACGCGAAGCCCGGCGAGTCCGCCACGACGATCGGCTCCTTCCCCAGTCCCTTCGCGAACGCGCGACAGCTATCCACGACGGCGGCTTCGGTATCGTCGCCCCGCACCACCTCGACGAGCGCCATGATGTGCACCGGGTTGAAGAAATGGAGCCCGAGGAAGCGTCCCGGCGAGGGCAGTCCCGCGGCGATCCGGGTCACGGAAAGGGAGGAGGTGTTGCTGGCCAGGATGACCTCGCCGGACACGGCTTCCGACACCTCGCGGAAAACCCCCCGCTTCAGCTCCATTACCTCCGGCACGGCCTCGATCACCAGGTCCGCGCCGTTGACCGCTTCGGTCAGTCCGGCGGTTCCGGTCAGGCGCTTCCACGCCGCGTCGCGGCTGGCCGCCGCCACCTTGCCCAGGCGCACCCCCTTGTCCAGGGTGGTCCCGATCCGGGTGAGGGCGCGATCGAGCTGCCCCGGATCGACATCCTGGAGCACGGTGTCGTGGCCCGCCAAAGCGCAGACCTGGGCGATTCCGTGCCCCATGGTGCCAGCCCCGATGACTGCCACCTTCCGAATCCCGTGGTCCGACATTCAGTTCCGCTCCACCACGGCCGCGATCCCCTGGCCCACGCCGATGCACATCGTGGCCAGTCCCAGCTGCGCGTCGCGGCGGACCATCTCGTGGACCAGCGTGGTCAGAATGCGGGCTCCCGAGCAGCCGACCGGGTGGCCCAGCGCGATGGCTCCCCCATTCACGTTCACGGTCTCGGGGTGGAGCGCCAGCTCCCGCATGCACGGGATCGCCTGGGCCGCGAAGGCCTCGTTCAGCTCCACGAGGTCCAGATCTCGCGCCGACGCGCCCACCCTCTCCAGGCACCGGCGTGTCGCCGGAACCGGGCCGATTCCCATCCGATCGGGCTCGACTCCCGCGACGGCGGCCCCGCGAATGACTGCCATGGGCCGCAGCCCCCGGGCGCGCGCGGCCTCGCCCTCTACAACCAGCATCGCGGCCGCCCCGTCGTTGATCCCCGACGAATTACCCGCGGTCACGGTGCCGTCCCGGTCGAATACAGGCCGCAGCCGCGCCAGGGCCTCGACGGTGGTTCCCGGCCGGGGGTGCTCGTCGCTAACCATGACCACCGGCTCCCCACGCCGCGCTGGCACGGTGACCGGCACGATCTCCGGGTCGAAGCGGCCGGCGCCGATGGCGGCCGCCGCCCTCGTTTGGCTGTTCGCGGCAAAAGCGTCCTGCTCTGCCCGGCTCACGCCGAACTCGCGCGCGACCACTTCCGCCGTCCGCCCCAGGCTGATGGTCCATTGGTCGGGGAGGCACGGGTTGGCGAAGCGCCACCCCAGGACCGTGTCGGCCACCTCGGGCGCGCCCCGCGCGAAGCCGCGCTCCGGCTTCAACATCACGAAGGGGGCCCTGCTCATGGATTCCACGCCGCCGGCGATGAACGCAGTGCCTTCGCCCGCCCGAATCGCGTGGGCGGCGCTGACGACCGCTTGCAGCCCCGATCCGCAGAGACGGTTGACCGTCTGCCCCGGAACCTCGACGGGCAGACCAGCGCGCAGGAGCGCCATGCGGGCGATGTTGCGGTTGTCCTCGCCGGCCTGGTTGGTGCACCCGAAGATCACGTCGGCCAGATCCGAGGTGGGGAAGCGGTTGCGGTCCAGCAGCGCCTGGATGGTGGTCGCGGCCAGGTCGTCGGGACGGACGGGCGCGAGCGTGCCCCCATGCCGGCCGATCGGCGTGCGCACCGCGTCGACGATCCAAGCCTCGCGCATGCCGGGCGACTAGCCGTCCGCAGACAATGCCGGGGGGATTCCGTCCACGGGCCGCCTAGCCGTCCAGCGCCACCCAGACGCTCTTGAGGTGCGTGTACTTCTCGAGCGCGGAATGGAAACCGAGGTCGCGTCCGAAGCCGCTCTGCTTGTATCCCCCGAACGGCGAGGCAGGCGAGTACTGGTTGTAGGTGTTCACCCAGACGGTGCCGGCATCGATTGCTCCGGCCAGGCGATGGGCCTTGCCGATGTCGCGGGTCCAGATGCCCGCCGCGAGGCCATACAGCGAGTCGTTGGCCTTCCGGATCGCGTCGTCGACATCGTCGAAGGGGATGACCGCGGCCACCGGCCCGAAGATCTCCTCGCGCGCGATCGACATCCCGGGGTCGACATCGCGGAACACGGTGGCATGCACGAAGTGCCCGCGGCCGTTGACCCTCGTCCGCTCACCTCCCGCAACCACGGAGGCGCCGTCCCGCCTCCCGGCCTCGATGTACCCCATGACGCGGTCCAGCTGCGCCTCGCTCACGATGGCTCCCAGGCGCGTCGAGGAGTCCATGGGGTCGCCCACGGTGGCGCGGGCGGCGCCCGCCTGGAGCCCCGCGACGAATTCGTCATGGATCCGCGACTCGACGAGGATACGGCTGCCCGCCGCGCACACCTCGCCCTTTCCGTAGAAGATCCCCGACGACGCGCCCTTGAGCGCACCCCGGAGGTCGGCGTCCGCGAAAACGATGTTGGGGGACTTGCCGCCCAGCTCGAGCGACACCTTTTTCAGCGTGTCCGCGGCCTCGCGCATGATGACCTTGCCCACCTCTGTCGATCCGGTGAACGAGATCGCGTCCACGCCCGGGTGGCGCACCAGGGCCGCGCCAGCGGTCTCTCCGAACCCGGGCACGACGTTGAGCACGCCCGCGGGGAAACCGGCCTCGGCTGCCAGCTCCCCCAGGCGCAATGCGGTCAGCGGAGTCTCCTCGGCGGGCTTCAGCACCACCGTGTTCCCGCACGCCAGCGCCGGAGCGACCTTCCACGCCGCCATCGACAGCGGGAAGTTCCACGGGATAATCGCCCCCACGACGCCGACCGGCTCGCGCAGCGTGTAGTTGAGGAAGGGCCCGGGCACGGGCACGGTGTCGCCCTGCACCTTATCGGCAAGACCAGCGTAGTAGCGCAGGGTCTGGGCCACGCTCGGAACATCGATCCGGCGGGCCTCGAAGTAGGGTTTGCCGTTGTCCCGCGTCTCCAGCAGCCCGAGTTCGTCCGCGTTCGCGTCCACGAGATCCGCGAGCTTCCACAGCAGCCGTGAGCGCTTGTGCGGGTTCATGCGGCGCCAGCGGTTGTCCGCGAATGCCGCCCGGGCCGCCCGGACGGCACGATCGATATCTTCTGCGCGCGCTTCCGCGACCTCGGCGATAACCTCCTCGGTGGCCGGGTTGGTCGTGGCGAAGGTGCCGCCCCCCTGCGCGTCTACCCACTCGTTCCCGATCCAGAGCCGCGTGCGGATCCCCTCGGCCGTCTGCGTTGCGGACACCGAACGTCAGCTTCCGGAGAAGTCGGGCTTCCGCTTCTCGACGTACGCGTTCAGCCCCTCGGTGGCGTCGCTGCTGGCGAACAGCTGCTGCTGCAACTCACGCTCGAGCGCCAGTGCGGTCTCGAAGGGGATCTCGGCGCCGGTCTGCACCGACCGCTTGATCAGCCCGACCGCCTTCGAGGCGCGGTTGGGAGGACAGAAGGTGCGTGCGTAGTCGACCACCTTCGCCATGAAGTCGTCGTGCGTGTCCGTTTCCCACACCTGGTTGACGATGCCGAGCTCCAGCGCGCGGTCAAACCCGAACGTGCTGCCGGTCGTCATCAGTTCGATCGCGGAGGACTTCCCCACGAGCCGGGCGAGCCGCTGGGTTCCGCCGGTACCGGGCAGGACGCCGAGATTGACCTCCGGCAGTCCGCACATGCTGCGGCCGGCGCGTGCGATCCGCAGGTCGGCGGCCATCGCGATTTCCAGGCCGCCGCCCACGGTGTGACCGTTCAGCGCGGCGATGGTGAGCTTCGGCGTGTGCTCAAGACGGTTCAGCGTCTCGTTGGCGTGGAGGCAGAAGCAGTACTTGAAGCCCGTCGTCACCTTCGAGAGCATGCCGATGTTCGCGCCCGCCGAAAAGAACTTCTCGCCAGCTCCGGTCAGGACGATCACGTGGACGTCGTCGTCGAAACGCGCGCGCAGGATCGCGTCGTCCAGCTGGCGCATCATCTCATGGGTATAGGTGTTGGCGGGGGGGTCGTCCAGGGTGATCAGGGCGACGCCGTCCGCAGCGGCGGCGTAGCGAACAAGGGTCTTTTCGGACATCGAGATCGATCCTGTGGAGGGTCTGAAGAGTGGAGCAAAGATAACACGGGACTCAAGGAATTCCCGCCTGCCCGTTAGATTAGGCTCATGAATGAAACGGACCTTCCTGCGGGCGCCGGACTGGGTGCCAGGCCGTGTGGTTGGCGCGGCATTCGCCGGGGCTTGCGCGTCGTGGTGTTCGGCGTCGGGACCGCGGCGCTCGCGGGCCTTTCGAGCGCGTGTCACGAAAGCCTGACGCAGGTCGATTCGCGCGTGGTGGCGCCCGCCACCCGACCGGCGCTGGACATCGCGGGCAGCCTTCCGCGCCTCGCCGATCTGGTGACTGAGGAAACGCGGGGTGCCAACGAGGCGGTGTTGGGTCGCTGGGACGACTCCTGGAGCATGGCCCTGACTGCGGGCGGCCGTCTGCGGGCCGGGATCTACGGTTCAGCCGCGGGATGGGACCTGGCGTTCGACACGATCTCGGCTCGGACCGCGCTCGAGGCGATTCGCGCAACGATCACCGAAATCGAAGGCGTGGCGCATCCGTTGCCACCTCACCTCTCGCGGCAGCTTGCGGAAGCCCGGCGTCTGCTCGGTGCGGCCGAGACTGCGCGGGACGAAGCGGATGTGACCGAATCGGTGCTGGCGACGTTGCGATCCGCGGATGCTCTCCGCGGGATGACACCGCGCATGGTCGCGCTCGGCCTGGTGGAGTCGGCGGAGCGCGCGCTCGCAGCCGCGGCGCAGGATGCGCCGGACTCGGCGCCGACGGGCCACGCGCGTGCACGCCGGCTCACGGAGTGGGCGCGCTCGGCGGTCGATACGGGGGACTACGAGAAGGCTATTCAGCGCGGCTACTATGCGTGTCGGCTACTGGGTGTCGACATTAGGTGACGGCGCGTAACCGGGGCGATTGCCGATGGTGGAGGGAGCGCGAGCCGCGCACCGGACGTAGATTGTTCCGCGCGCGCCGCACGTAACCCATGATGAACGCGTGTGTGCCGAAAGTTCCGGGCCGGGAACGCCCGGAGCAGCGGGGCGCATGGACCATCCCCGAATGGAGAGTCGCACCGACCGCGATGGAATGAGCGCCATGGACACCTTCTATACGGAAAGACCTGGACGGGCCGCCGCGTCCGCTATCGTCCTGCTTTGCCTTTCCGCCGTTGCCACCACAGCCGCCGCCCAGGACCACGTGGTCCGGGTGCCGGTGTCGGGCACCGTCGAGATGGGACTTGCTCCTTTCATCGAGCGCACGATCGAGGAGGCCGAGGCGGCTGGAGCCGCCGCCGTCATCCTCGAAATCGAAACCCCGGGCGGGCGTGTCGACGCCGCGGAACGGATTACCAGCGCGATCAGCCGCGCGGAGTTGCCGGTCTACGCCTACGTAAACCTGCACGCGTACTCGGCGGGGGCGATGATCGCGCTGGCGACCGAGCGCGTGTTCATGAGGGACGGGGGCGTCATGGGCGCGGCGACGCCCGTGGACGGCAGCGGCACCAAGGGTTCGGAGAAGATCGTGTCGGCCATGCGGGCGCGGATGCGCGCACTCGCCGAGGCGCGTGATCTCGACCCGGCCGTCGCCGAGGCCATGGTGGACGAGCAGATCGCGATCGAGGGTGTTGTCGACGAAGGAAGACTGCTCACACTCACCACCAGCGAGGCGGTTGCGCTCGGCTATGCGACGGCCGTGGACGATTGGGCCGACCTGTTGGCGGTGCTCGAACTGGGGGAGGCTCCGGTCAACCGGGCCACCGTCAACTGGGCCGAGCGCCTGGTCCGGTTTCTGACCAACCCGGTGATCGCCCCCTTCCTTCTCTCCCTGGGCTTTCTGGGCCTGATCGTGGAAATCAAGACCGCGGGCTTCGGCCTTGCGGGGATCGCGGGACTGCTGTCGCTGGCCATGTTCTTCGGGGCCCATCTGCTGCTGGGCCTTGCCGGTGCCGAGGACCTCATTCTCGTCCTGGCGGGCATCGTGCTCATCCTTGTCGAAGTGTTCGTCATCCCCGGCTTCGGGATATTCGGAGTCCTCGGGGGACTTGCTCTCGTCGGAGGACTTGTCCTCGCCCAGGTGGGCGCCTACCCGACCGGTGCCGACTTTGCCCAGGCGGGTACCGTGCTGACCGTGTCAACCATCCTGGTCGGGGTCGCCGCCTGGCTCATCCTGCGCTCGATACCGGGAAGCTGGCGGCTGAAGCGCAGCGGCGTCCTGCTTCCCGAGTCCACGGACCGCGAGGAGGGCTACACGTCGGCAGACGTGCGGTCGGACCTGGAAGGCGCCGTCGGAGTGGCGATCACCGACCTGCGGCCCGCCGGCGTGGGGCTCTTCACGGACGAGCGCATGGATGTCGTCTCGGAGAGCGAGTGGATCGAGGAGGGCACAAGGATCCGGATCATCAGCGCAGAGGGATACCGGCACATCGTACGTGCCGTCAAGTCAACGTAAGAAACGGAACAGCAAATGAACCCATTCATCATGCCCGCTCTCATTGTCTTCCTGGTCTTCATCGGGATTCTCGTGCTTACCTGGGCGGTACCGGTCCGCCTGTGGATCGAGGCGATCTTCTCCGGTGTCAGGCTGGGGCTCGGCAGTCTGGTCGGCATGCGACTGCGAAAGGTCAGCCCGCCGGCAGTGGTGCGGCCGCTCATCGCGTCGACGAAAGCGGGCCTCCCGCTGGACGTCTCGCATCTCGAGGCCCACTACCTGGCAGGGGGCAGCGTGGACCGGGTGGTGCGGGCCCTGATCAGCGCTGACAAGGCGACCATCGACCTGCCGTTCCAGCAGGCGGCGGCGATCGACCTGGCGGGGCGGGACGTCTTCGAAGCGGTACAGGTGTCCGTGAACCCGAAGGTGGTCCAGACGCCTCGCGTGGCCGCGATGGCGAAGGACGGGATCCAGCTCATCGCGGTTGCCCGCGTGACCGTGCGCGCCAACATCAACCGCCTCGTCGGCGGCGCCGGGGAGGAGACGATCCTGGCGCGGGTCGGCGAGGGGATCGTCTCGACCATCGGGTCCGCGGACACGCACAAGAGTGTGCTCGAGAACCCCGACGTGATCTCCAAGACCGTGCTGCAGAAGGGGCTGGACTCGGGCACCGCATTCGAGATCCTGTCCATCGACATCGCGGACGTGGACGTGGGCAAGAACATCGGCGCCGAACTGCAGACGGATCAGGCCGAGGCCGACAAGCGCGTCGCCCAGGCACGTGCCGAGGAGCGCCGGGCAATGGCCATGGCCCATGAGCAGGAGATGAAGGCGCGTGTGGAGGAGATGCGGGCCGAGGTCATCGCGGCCGAGGCGCAGATTCCGCTGGCGATGGCCGACGCCTTCCGCACCGGCAACATGGGCATCATGGACTACGCGAGGTATCGCAACATCGAGTCGGACACGCACATGAGGCGGGCGATCGCCGAGGGCGAACCCGACCAGCAGGCACCCACGAGCTGAGGACCCGGGCGTGGACATCAGATTCCTCCTGATCCTCGCGGTGGTCGCCGCGATCATGGAGATCCTGGGCAGGCTGGCGCGGAGAGGCGCCGGCGCGGACGCGCCCCGCGTGCCCGGCGCGGACACGGCCGACCCGTCGATGCCGCGCCTGGAGGACCTGGAATGGCTGCCCGGCGTTCACGAAGAGGAGGACGAGCGGCGGGCGGGCCGGGAGCCTTTTGCGCTGGAGGAATCGGCGCCGGGCCCCGGGCCAACGCGAGTGCTGGAGCCCACGAGGGTGCGGGAGCCGGAACCGCTTCGCGCGCCGCCGCGTCCGACGCGCCCCGCGGTGCCGCCGGACGGATACCGGGACCGTGCTCCGCGGCCGGTCGTGGTCCGCTCCCGCGAGCCGCGTCCGATCGAGCCGCGGCGCCGGGAGCGCAAGCCGCCGGCCGAGGATCCGCGGGTCGCCGAGCTTGTTGCAGCGGGCACGGAGGCATTGCGCAGGCGCTTGCGGGAGCCGCCGGCGCGCGTGCCATCGGCCGGGCGCGCCGGAGCGGCGGGGTCCGGCGGCCGGCTGGGACTTGGGTCGAGGGAGGGGCTGCGCAGACTTGTCGTGGCGCGGGAAGTGCTCGGCCCGCCACTGGCCCTGCGGGACGAAGAGCGGCGGCAGTAGGCGCCTCCCGGGCGGGCGGCGGCGGACCACCCGGCAAGCCCCGGTTGCGGGGTTACTCCAAAACCGTGGGCTCCCGATGCAGGCGCCGGGCTACATGGCTCCCCTGGCCAGCTTCCGCAGCACGGTGTGCAGGATGCCGCCGTTTCTGTAGTACTCCAACTCGACATCCGAGTCGAGGCGCACGACGGCCTGGAAGTCGACGGTAGCGCCGTCCTTCCTCGTGGCCCGCACCTTGACCGTCCCGCCCGGCGCCAGACCCTCGGCGATACCGGTCAGGTCGTACTCTTCAAACCCCGTCAACCCCAGACGCTCGGCTCCGTCCCCGTCTGCGAACTGGAGCGGCAGCACACCCATCCCCACCAGGTTGGAGCGGTGGATGCGTTCGTAGCTCTCCGCGATCACGGCCTTTACGCCGAGCAGCTGCGTTCCCTTTGCGGCCCAGTCACGCGAGCTGCCGGTGCCGTATTCGCGGCCGGCGATCACGATCAGGGGCGTGCCGGCACTCCGGTAGCGCTCGGAGGCTTCGAAGATCGTGGTCATCTCGCCGGTCGGCACGTGTACGGTGTAGCCGCCTTCCTTGTCGGCGAGCATGAGGTTCCGGAGGCGGACGTTGCCGAAGGTCCCGCGCATCATCACCTCGTGGTTGCCGCGGCGGGAGCCGAAGGTGTTGAAGCGGATCGGGGCGACGCCATGGTCCTGCAGGTAGCGGCCGGCGGGTTCGTCGCGCGGAATCGCTCCGGCGGGCGAGATGTGGTCGGTGGTGACGGTCTGGCCGAGCAGGGCGAGCACCCGTGCGCCGCGGACGTCATCCAGCGGAGGCGGTTCGTCGCCCATCCCCTGGAAGAAGGGCGGGTTGCGGATGTAGGTGGACTCCGGGTCCCAGGCGTAGAGGTCTCCCTCGTCGGGGAGGGGGAGCGCGCGCCAGTGCTCGTCGCCGTCGAATACACTGCGGTAGCGTTCGCGGTACATCTCGGGCCTGAGCGACGTGGCGATGGTGTCGCGCACCTCCTCCGGCGAGGGCCAGATGTCCGCCAGGAACACGGGACGGCCGTCACGCGCGCGGCCGAGCGGTTCGTTGTACACGTCGATGTCGATGCGCCCGGCCAGCGCGAAGGCCACCACCAGCATCGGTGAAGCGAGGTAATTGGCGCGGACCAGGGTGTGGATACGGGCCTCGTAGTTGCGGTTGCCCGACAGGATCGACGCGACCACGAGCCCGTGTTTGGAGACGGCTTCGGCCACGGGCTCGGGAAGGGGCCCGCTGTTGCCGATGCAGGTCGTGCAGCCGTATCCCACGAGGTTGAAGCGCAGCTCCTCCAGGTACTTCATCAGGCCGGCAGCCTCCAGGTAATCGGTGACGACCTGGGACCCCGGAGCCATGCTCGTCTTGACCCAGGGCTGCACCTGCAGGCCGAGCTCGCGCGCCTTCCTGGCCATCAGTCCGGCACCCACCATCACGGACGGGTTGGAGGTGTTGGTGCAGCTGGTGATCGCGGCCACCACGATCGTGCCGTCGCCGATCTGGACCCCTTGGCCGTCGATCTCGATGTCGACCGTTCGGCGGGTATGTGCGGCCACCGCCGTGCCGCCTGCCGCACCGCCCGCGTCGCCATTTGACGTGAAGCCGCTCGGCACGAGGGTAGGGAGGTCACGCGCGAAGGCGCGGCGCACGTCGGTCAGGTCGATCCGGTCCTGCGGCCGCTTCGGTCCTGCCACGGAGGGCTCGATCGAGGAGAGATCCAGGTCCAGGGTGGAGGTGTACTCGGGATCGGGCGTGTCGTCGGTGCGGAAGAGCCCCTGTTCACGGGCAACCCGGTCGACGCGTTCCACCAGTTCCGGACTCCGGCCGGTCCCGTGCAGGTACCGCAGCGTCTCTTCGTCGACCGGGAAGAAGCCCACCGTCGCGCCGTACTCCGGGGACATGTTGGCGAGCGTCGCCTTGTCGGGAAGGCTCAGGCCGGACAGTCCGGCGCCGTAGTACTCGACGAACCTGCCCACGACCCCGTGCCCGCGCAGCAGTTCGGTCACGCGCAACACGAGGTCGGTCGCCGTGGCCCCTTCGGGCAGCGCTCCGGTGAGCTTCACGCCGACCACCTCGGGCAGCAGCATGTAATAGGGCTGTCCCAGGAGTACTGCCTCGGCTTCGATCCCCCCGACTCCCCAGCCGACCACACCCAGGCCGTTGATCATCGTGGTGTGCGAATCGGTCCCCACTACCGTGTCGGGATACGCCAGATGGGTCCCGGCGTGTTCGCGCCGATGAATCACCGACGCCAGGTATTCCAGGTTGACCTGGTGCACGATGCCCGTTCCGGGCGGCACGACGCTGTAGTTCTCGAACGCCTCCTGGGCCCAGCGGAGCAGGGCGTAGCGCTCCCGGTTCCGTTCGTATTCGCGGGCCACGTTCTTCTCGAAGGCGTAACCGGTGCCGAAGAAGTCGACCTGCACGGAGTGGTCGATGACGAGGTCGGCGGGAACGAGCGGGTTGATCCGCGCGGGGTCGCCCCCCATCTCGCGGATCCCGTCGCGCATCGACGCGAGGTCGACGATCGCGGGAACGCCGGTGAAGTCCTGCAGCACCACCCGGGTGGGCATGAAGGGGAAATCGGTGCCGGCGTTGCTCGGACTCCACGCCGCGACCGCCGCGACATGGTCTGTCGACACGTATCCGTCGCCGGCGTTGCGCAGCACGTTTTCCAGGAGCACGCGAATGGAGAAGGGAAGGCGGTCGAGCCGGACAAGGCCCTCTTCCTCGAGCCGCGCGAGGCGGTAGAAGGAAGTGGCGCCTTCGCTCAGATCGACGGTGGCGAGAGCGCCGAACGGGTCGGTGGGGCGGGGCATGGGTATGTTCGCGTCCTCTTCTCGGGTTGGTCGGGGCCGTACACGTAGCATGGCGACTCCCGGAGGGTTCAACAACGGGGGTCACGGGACTAACATAGTTCCGGTGCGATCACGCTTTTGGGCGCCGTACCCGGGCCGAGGTGGCGGAACCGGTAGACGCGAAGGTCTCAAAAACCTTTGCCCTTGCGGGCGTGAGGGTTCGAGTCCCTCCCTCGGCACTGGTGGGGGACCTCTCTCGGCGCGCTTGGCGTCGATGCGGGTCACGGCCATGCCCGTGTGGGACGAAAAGCCGGAGTTGGCGGCCACGACGCTTTCAGGGGAGGCCGAACGCGGAGTATCTTTCTGTGCAAGCCGACAATCGAGCGGGGCCGGATGACACGGCCCCTCGTACGGAGGGAAGCGGAACATGAACATCAAGAAGCTGGCGGCCGGCATCCTGCTCCTGGGGGGCGTGGTACTGGTCATGTCGTTCCGGCCGGCAGGACCGGACGCGGACGCCGACATGCACGTCTACAAGACCGCCACGTGCGGATGCTGTGCCAAGTGGGTCGACCACATGAGGGCTGCGGGCTTCACGGTGAGCGTCGAGAACGTGATGGACATCAACGCCGTGAAGCGCCGGACCGGGGTGCCGCTGGACCTGGGATCGTGTCATACTGCCGTGGTCGGCGACTACGTGATCGAGGGGCACGTTCCGGCCCGCGTCGTACGGGCGTTTCTCGCCGAGGCCCCCGAGGTCCTGGGGATCGCCGTGCCGGGAATGCCCATAGGATCGCCGGGGATGGAAGGGGCGAATCCGCGTCCTTACGATGTGCTCGCGTTCGACAGGAACGGCAATCGGGGGGTGTTCGAGCGCGTCGAGCCATAGGAGCCCGTGATAGCGATCACCACGATTTCGCGGATTTGCGTTCGGTGGTAGAATAAGGGTCGCATATACGACCCTATCCCCCGACCCGGCACCGCTCCGGCCCGGAGACCCGATGTCTCAGCACACCGCGAAGAACACCCTTTCCATTACCGACAACCGCACCGGACGCCAGTACGAGGTGGACGTCCGCGACGGCGACGTGATCCGTGCGATGGATCTGCGCCAGATCAAGGTCAACGAAGGCGATTTCGGGATGATGGCATACGATCCCGGCTTCACGAACACGGCCTTCACCACCAGCCGCATCACCGAGGTCAAGGGGGGCAAGGGTATCCTGGAGTACCGCGGGTACCCGATCGAGCAGCTTGCCGAGCAGTCCAGCTTCCTGGAGGTCGCCTACCTGATCCTGAACGGGGAGCTTCCGGGCAGGAGCGAGCTCGACGATTTCGTGCACGAAGTGACCTATCACACCTACGTGCACGAAAACGTCCTCACGATCCTCCAGGGCTTTCGGTACGACGCCCACGCCATGGGGATGATGATCTCCACCGTGGCCGCGCTGTCCACCTTCTACCCCGAGGCCAAGAACATCGAGGATCCGGCCAATCGCAAGGCTCAGATCATCCGGCTCCTCGCGAAGATGCCAACTCTGGCGGCGTTCACCTACCGGCATCACAAGGGCCTGCCGTACGTCTACCCCGAGAACGGACTCTCCTACACGGCCAATTTCCTGAACATGCTCTTCCGGATCGGTGGGCGGGAGTACCGGCCGGACCCCGCGCTGGTGCGGGCGCTTGACATTCTCTTCATCCTGCACGCCGATCACGAACAGAACTGTTCAACGACCGCGATGCGGGTGATCGGCAGCTCACGGGGGGACCCTTACTGCGCCATGTCGGGAGCGATGGCGGCCCTTTACGGACCGCTGCACGGTGGGGCGAACGAGGCCGTGCTCCGCATGCTCACCGAGATCGGCACCACCGACAACATTCCCGCCTTCATGGACAGCGTGCGCAGGGGAGAGCGGCGCCTGATGGGGTTCGGGCACCGCGTCTACAAGGCGTACGACCCCCGCGCGACGATCATCAAGCGCGCCGCCGACGAGGTCTTCGAGGTGACCGGGCGCAACCCGCTGCTGGACATTGCCCTGGAGCTGGAGAGGATCGCGCTGCAGGAGGAGTACTTCGTCAAGCGCAACCTCTATCCGAACGTGGACTTCTATTCGGGTCTGATCTACCAGGCCATGGGCTTCCCGGTCGAGCTCTTCCCGGTGCTGTTCGCGATACCGCGCACCGTCGGCTGGCTCGCGCAGTGGGAGGAGATGGTCGTGGACCGCGAGCAGCGGATCGCGCGGCCGCGTCAGGTGTTCCGCGGCCAGCCCCGCCGCGACTACGTCCCGATGGAGTCGCGCTGAGCAAGCCGGGGCATAGGGACGTCCCCGTTGGGACACCAGGCGCCCTGACGTAACGTCAGGGTTAGCGGAAACGAACGCTGGCGCGGCACCAGGGGGATGGCCCGCGAATCCCGCAGTACCCTGACGCGCCGTCCGGCTCCCCGCTACGAGACCGGCCTGCGCTCCGTCGCGTACCTGTCGAACCATCCCTTCACGGTCGTGATCTTCGCCATGCCGTGTGAAGGCCGCCCCCAGATGCCGTGGGCCTCGCCCGGCACGCGAACGAGAACCGCTTCGACGCCCAGCAGCTTGAGCGCCTTGTAGTACTGTTCCGACTCCGACATCGGCGTCCGCCAGTCCTCCTCGCCGGTCATGATCAGCGTGGGCGTGGTCACGTTTTTCACCACCGAGAGCAGCGACCGGTTCTCGTAGTGCTCGACGTTGTCCCAGGGCAGCCCGGGGAACCAATGGCTGACGGCCATCGGGGCCATGTCGGCGGTCAGTGCGAAGCTGTACCAGTTGATCACGGGGTAGAAGGATACGGCGGCCCTGAACCGGTCCGTGTTCCCGATCATCCAGGAGGTCAGCACACCGCCGCCGCTGCCGCCGGTGACGAACAGGTTGTCCTCGTCGATGTAGCCCAGCGCGATGACGGCGTCGACGCCCGAATCGAGGTCGTAAAAGTCGTCGCCGGGATACGCGTGGTGGATGAGGTTGCCGAACTCCTCGCCGTAACTGGTGCTGCCGCGGGGGTTGGCGTAGAAGACCACGAATCCGTGCGAGGCCATCAGCTGCTTCTCGACGTCAAAGCGGTCGCCGTAGTTCGCGAACGGGCCCCCGTGTATCTCGAGGATGAGGGGATACCTGTTGCTCGGGTCGAAATCGGGCGGCTTCATGATCCAGCCCTGGACCGGTCGCCCGTCGTGCGAGGACTCCCACCAGATCTCCTCGACGGCGCCCAGCTTCTTCGCCGCGAAGAGATCGGCGTTGACGGCGGTGACGACCCTGCCGGGGCCGTCGCCGCCGACCATCACGTCGCCGGGCCGGTCCGGGCGGCTGGTGGTGAAGGCGAACGTGCCGTCCCGGGCCACCGTGTACGACACGCCGAAGCCGCCGTAGGCCATGAAGCCGCTGCCGCCGTCCTCGGCAAGGACTTCGTGGGTGCCATCGAGCTGGAAGAGCGCGAGCTTCGTGTTCCCCTCGTCGTCGTAGAGCCCATGGATGCCCTCGCCTCCCGGTGCCCAGCGGACCCCGTAGACGGACCGGTCCAGCCCGCCGCTCACGACCCGCGAATTCGAGCCGTCGCGGTCCATGACGTGGAGCCGCGTGACCTGGTACCCCTGGTACCGTTCGTCGTAGCCGAGATAGGCCACCTGCTCGCCGTCCGGCGACACCGTCGGCGATGTGTCGGGGCCCCGCCGATCGGTCAGTGCCCGGACACCGGCGTCCGCGACCGAGACCTCGTAGACCTCGGAGTCCCCCCACTCCAGCTCCCAGTCGTCACGCAGATTGGCCGAGAGCACGATCGCGTCGGAGGCCGGCGCCCACTCCGGCGCGCCTCCCTGGCCACCGAAGAAACCACTGTTGTAGTGTCTGTCTCCCGAGGTCAGCTGTCTCGGCGTACCGCCTTCCGAGGGGACCACGAAGAGATGCCAGTAGCCGGATGGCAGGTCGCCGAGTCCGTCGAAGCGGAAGACCAGCTTGTCCGTGTACTTCGCCGGCTCGGCCCACTGGGCGCCGGCGGGGGGCGCGGGCAGCTGTCCGATGACCAGGGGGGCTTCGGGCACCAGCTTGTGGAATGCCAGGAGCGATCCGTCCGGAGACCACGAGAGGCCGGTTGCGGGGTCCGTGAGGTTGGTGATGGCCGCCGTCTGTCCGGTCTCCAGCCAGTGCATGTAGATCTGCGGCATGCCGTCCCGGTTCGACATGTACGCGATTCTCGACCCGTCCGGAGACCAGCGGGGGCTGTGGTCGATGAACTTGCCGGACGTGAGGGGGCGATGTTCGCTGCCGTCGGACCCGATCAGCCACAGGTTGGAGTAGTTCATGTCCGTCATGACGTCGGCGTATTGCCGCACATACACGACCTGCTCCCCGTCGGGGGAGATCCTGGGGTCGCTGGCGTATTCGAGGTCGAAGACATCGATTTCGGTCAGGCGGTCGGACTGGGCCGCGAGCGGAGATGCAACCAACAGGGCGACAGCGGGGTACACGAGGAAGGGCCGCACGGTTACCTCCTGGGGCTGTGTGCGTATGGTGGATGGGGCAGCGGAGACTACAATACCTGTGGGGGCCGGCAAAGGCGAGGAGTCGCGAGCCCGCCGGTTCCGGGGGTTCGGGGACGGAAGGAGTCGACAATGTGGAACAGGCGTTCAACACGGACAGGACATCGTTTTCGTCGTCACGCGCTTGCCGCGACGGCGCTGGCGCTTCTGGGCGCGTGCGCGACTGCGAACGGCGCGAGGACGAACCCCATGGAGGGGGACCCGCGGGATTCGGAGGAGATCGAGATCCTGGTGCATAACAACCACTTCAGCCAGGCCACCGTGTACACCGCGCGCGGGGGCGCGTCGATACGCCTCGGGATCGTTCCGGGGAAAGGCAAGGCGACCTTCCGGACCCGTTGGCCGCTTCCGGATATTCAACTGCGCGTCAAGTTCCTGGCGGGATCCGACTTCCTCACCGAGACGATGCCGGTGGGGCCGGGAGAACTCCTTGAGTTGACGATCCTGGCCAGATAGCGGTCTGGAACGGCGCGCCGCCCTGGACGCGCCCGGATGCCCCTGCGGCGCTGCCTGCCTATTTTCAGAGGGCTGACACCAGGCACACGCTTTTCGGGAGCATCAACATGCGTATCCACTCGTGCAAATGGACCCTTCTCGCCCTCCTCGGCTGCCTCGGCCCGTCCACGGCGGCCGGTCAGGCGGCCGATGCCGCGGCCTTCACGGTTGACGACGCGATCGACATGGTGAGGGTATCGGGGCCGAAGCTGGCACCGGACGGCACACGGATTCTCTTCGTGAAGGACGAACTGGACTGGGACGAGAACGAACGCAAGAGTCGGATCTGGGTGGTCGGGGCCGATGGCGAAGGCGCGCGCCCGTTTACGGGCTCCACCGACGACAGCAACCCTGAATGGTCTCCCGACGGGCGCTGGGTTTCTTTCACCCGCCCGGTCGGGGACAGTGACAGGGTGCGGCAACTCTTCGTGCTTCCGGTCGACGGCGGGGAGGCCGTACAGCTGACCAGGCACCCCACGGCGGTCGGCAGCTACCGCTGGTCGCAGGACGGGACCTCGGTCTTCTTCCTGGCCAACGACTCGCTCCCGGATGACCTGGAGCAGGAGCGCAAGAAGGGCGACGACGCGGTGTTCATCGACGAGGGTCCCAACGGCCAGACGCGGGGATCCTGGAACGGGGTGTGGCGCGTGACCGTTTCGTTGGCCGACGCTCCGCTGGACGCGACGCGCGTGACGCCCGGTCCCCGCCGTATCGGGGACTATGCCCCCTCGCCGGACGGCAACTTCCTCGTGTACGTCTACCGGGAGGAGAACCGCCGCAACGCGGGCCATCTCACGGAGGTGGTGCTGCACACGATCTCCACCGGCGAGGAGGTGCAGATCACCGACAACGATGCACCCGAGGCGCAATTGGCATGGTCCCCGGATGGTCGCGCGATCACCTTCGGGGCCCCGGACCTGGAGACGTGGGAGCTGGACCAGGGCAATCTCTACCACTACGACATCCCGACCGGCAACGTCCGCCAGCTCGCGGCGGATACCGACATCGACATACATAGCTATCGGTGGAACCCCGGGGGACGGTCCATCGAGATCGTGGCCCTCGACCGGACCGACGCGAACATCTTCAGCGTGGACGTCAGGTCGGGCGAGGTGGAGCAGCTAACGCACGGGAACGGCATCATATCGGGGGCTTCGTTCGATGCGCTGCACCGCAAGGTGGCGTTCGCGCACGCGAGCCCGCGCGAACCCGGCGACCTGTGGCTCGCCGACCTCTCGGACGACTCCAGGGTGAGGCTCACGGAGGCCAACCCGGGGCTGGCGGGCCGGAATCTGGCCGAACCGGAGGTGGTTCGCTGGGAGAGCACCGACGGTCTCGAGATCGAAGGGATTCTCTATCGGCCTGCGGGAAGGACGGCCCCCGGTGCGGCGGTCCTCGAGATCCACGGGGGCCCGGCGGGCGTGTTCACCCGGGGGTTCGACGCCGACGCGCAGATCCTGGTCGCGCAGGGGTACGCCGTGCTGCAGCCCAACGTTCGCGGTTCGTCCGGCTATGGAGACGAACTGCTGCGCGGCAACATGAACGACATCGGCGGCGGGGACTACCATGACCTCATGACGGGGGTCGACGCGATCATCGAGCGGGGTGTGGCGCATCCGGACTCTCTGGCCGTCAAGGGCTGGAGCTATGGGGGCATTCTGGGCGGGTGGACGATCACCCGCACTGAGCGCTTCAAGGCGGCGAGCCTGGGCGCGATGGTGGCGGATTGGCGGAGCGAGTTCGGCGCCGGATTTAACTTCGACGTCGTGCGGTGGTATCTGGGTGGCGACCCGTGGTCGAACCGCGACCACTGGACCGAGCGCTCGGCGTACAGTCACCTCGACAAGGTGACCACGCCGACCATCCTGTTCCACGGCACCGAGGATCGCACCGATACCATGGAGCAATCCATGAACTTCTTCGCCGGGCTTCGTCACCTGGGCGTGGAAGCGCGTTTCATCCTGTTCCCTCGCGAGGGTCACGGAATCCGGGAACCCAGGCACCGCCGCACCCTGCTCGTAGAGGAAATGCGCTGGTTGCAGCGGTACGTCAGGGGCATGGACTGGGAGCCGCCGGCACGTCCCGACGAATCTGTGGAGAAGGACGTGGCGACGATCTCGTGAGCAACAGAGGGAAGCCGTGCTGAGGCTGCCCTCCATCGGCCGCCTGGCCGGCGCAGCGCTGAGCGTGGAACGATGATCCCTCAGCAACTGATAGCCCGCAAGCGGGACGGGCATGCCCTGTCGCGGGGGGAGTTGGGGGGGCTGCTCAAGGGCTACCTCCAGGGTGACGTGGGGGACGACCAGATGGCCGCGTTCCTCATGGCCGTGTACTTCAGGGGGCTCGACGACTCCGAGCTGGAGACGCTGGTCGAGGTCATGCTGCGCTCCGGCGAAGTCCTCGACAGGGGCCGGTCCCCGGGTCCGCGGGTAGACAAGCACTCGACGGGGGGCGTGGGGGACAAGGTGTCGATCGTGCTGGCTCCGCTGGCGGCGGAGATGGGCATGGTTGTGCCCATGATGTCGGGGCGGAGCCTGGGACACACGGGCGGTACCCTGGACAAGCTCGAATCGATACCCGGCTTTCGGACAGGCATTTCGCTGGAGCGATTCAACGCGATACTCCAATCCGTCGGGTGCGCGATGATCGGCCAGACGGAGGAGATTGCGCCGCTGGACCGACGCCTGTACGCGCTGCGTGACGTCACGGCTACCGTGCCCTCGCTCCCGCTGATCACCGCGTCGATCATGTCCAAGAAGCTGGCGGAGAGCCTGGACGGCCTCGTCCTGGACGTCAAGGTGGGCTCGGGTGCCTTCCTGTCTCGAATCGCAGACGCCAGGGGGCTCGCACGGGCGATGGTGGGCGTCGGGCGCGCTCGCGGCCTCACCGTGACCGCAGTTCTGTCGGCGATGGATCGTCCGCTCGGGCGTTTGGTCGGCAACGCCCTCGAGGTGCGTGAAGCGGTGGCGTGTCTTGCTGGCGAAGGGCCGGACGACCTTCGCGATCTGGTCCGCGAGCTGGCCGGGGAAATGGCGCTCTGCGCGGGCCTGGTCCCGGCTATGGAGGAGGGGCGCAGGCGTGCGGCCGATGTGCTGGCGGGCGGAGGCGCGTTTGAGCGGTTTCGGCGGCTCGTGAAAGCACAGGGGGGCACGTTGCGGTTTTCGAGGGACGACTACGGTTTGCCGGTTGCGCCGATGACCAGAGTCGTCACAGCGAACAGGGAGGGGGTAGTCTCGAGAATCGATCCGCGCGCGCTCGGGTATGGGGTGATTCCAATGGGCGGCGGCCGGACACGCCAGGATCAGGACATCGATCCCAGGGTCGGTTTCGAACTGTGTGCCAGGGTGGGTGACCAGGTGTCGCGCGGTGATCCTCTTGCGGTCGTTCACGGCGCCTCGCCGGACGACCTGCTCGTTGGAGCCAGGGTGTTGGAAGAAGCCGTCGAGATCGCCGAACGGCTGGGAGACGATCCATTGCCGCTTGTGCTCGAGCGCGTGGTCGGCGGTTGACCGAGAGCGCCGCCGCGCACGCGTGTCGGACGGCGTCCGGGGTTGAGCGTCGCCTCCCCGGCGGGTTCAGGCCTGCAGAACCCGATAGAGAATCCGTTCCTCGTCCAGTGCGCTCGTCAGCTCGGATGCGTGTTGCTCGGGAATGCGCAGGGCGATGCCGCACTTGGCGCCGCCCTCGGGTGGCGCGGGTACGACCTCCACGGGTATCGCCTGCTCGCGGGCGACGTCCTCGGCCCACATCGCGTGGTGGGTGGTCTCGAAGATGAAGATGTGGGGAGTTGAATCTTCGGTCATGGCGCGGTTCGATGGGGAGTCGGGTCGATAGGGAGTCAGGGCTCGCGGTTCGGGATGACCGACTGATCGGGACGGTCGCAGGGCTGCACAGGTTCGGTACCCGGGAGATACAACTCGTCGTAGGCGTCATCCGGTGGACACCACCGCGACGCCAGCAAGCCGGTCCGGCTGTCGACCCTGCGAGTGACCAGCGCAACGGGTATGGGCCACGGTTCGGGAACTGGCAGGAGCGCGCCCGACTCGCCGGCGAGTGTGCCCACGCTGCCGTCCGACAACGCGTCCCCGTAGTACACCCGCTTCATGAATTCGCCCCAGACGGGCGACGCGAGGCCGCCGCCGGTAGCACGGGGAACAATCGGGACGGGCTGGTCCATCCCGAACCAGACCGCGGCAGCCAGCGTCGGGGTGAAGCCAAGGAACCAGACGTTTCTGCCCTCGTTGGTCGTACCGGTCTTGCCCGCCGCCGGCACGGCCGCCGGCAGTCCCGCGACCTGGCGGATGCCGATGTTCCCGGTTCCCCGCGCAACGACCTCTTCCAGCATGGACACGGAGAGTCGGGCCACGAGCGGATCCAGCACCCGGGTGCGCTCGGGCCTGGGCTCCCAGAGCACCTCGCCATCTGCGCTTTCGACCCTCAGGATCGGGAACGCACGAACCCTCTCTCCGAGCGTCGCGAACACCGAATACGCTTCCAGCATCTGGATGGGGATCACCTCGGCGGCACCGATCGCGCTCGACGGATACCGTTCGACCTCCGTTCGGATGCCCAGGCGGCGGGCCATCTGGCCGACGCTCTCGAGTCCCACCTGCATGCCGACCTTGATGGCGATCATGTTGATCGACTTGCTCATGGCCTCGCGCATTGTGATGGACCCGAGGAACTCCGGCTCGTAGTTGCTGGGGGCCCACGTCGTCCCGTCCACCTGGTCAATTATGACCGGGCTGTCCGTGAAGACTTCGGAGGCCGGGATGCCGCTTTCCAGCGCCGCCGTATAGACGAACGGCTTGAAGGACGACCCGGCCTGCCGCCTCGCCTGGATTGCCCGGTTGAACTTGGAGTGCACGAAGTCCCGCCCACCGATCATCGCGCGAACGTGACCCGTCGCAGGGTCGGCTGCGATGAACATTCCCTGCACGTAAGGGATTTCCGGAACATCCGCCTCGTCCGTCTGGTCGGCGAACTCCCGATAGGTCATGTGGTCGAATCCGGGGCGCTGTTCGATCCTTTCCCATCCGTTCTCCATGGCGGTTCGCGCTGCCGCCTGCATTTCGAGATCGAGCGTCGTGTAGATCCTCAGCCCTCCGGTGTAGAGCTTGCCCCCGAACCGGTCGGCGAGGATTCCCCGCACCCATTCCACGAAGTACGGAGCCTGAACATGCACGTTGCGGGCTCTCTCGGTGGGGAGTGGCTCGGCCTTCCAGCGCTCCGCCTCTTCCCCGGTCAGGTACCCCTCGCGCGTCATCAGATCCAGAACGAGATTGCGGCGTCCGAGCCCGGCGTCGGGGTTGTTGAAGGGACTGTAGACTTCCGGCAGATTGGCAATCGCCGCAAGCAGAGCGGCTTCCGCCGGGTTCATGTCGATGGCATTCTTGCCGAAGTAGTTTCGCGAAGCAGTCTGAAGTCCATACCAGCCATGGGCATACCCGATTTGATTCATGTATGCCTCGATGATCTGGTCTTTGGAATACGCCTCCTCCAATGCGAGCGCGACCTGCCATTCCTTGAGCTTGCGCAACACCCTCTTCTCGAAGCCGATGCGATCCGTGAACATGTGTCGCGCCAGTTGTTGTGTGATCGTGCTGCCGCCGGCGCCGGACAGGGACAGGTTCCTTATCGCCTCCAGACCCGCTCGGGCGATGCCTCTCCAGTCGAGACCGCCATGCGAATAGAACCGCCGATCCTCGATCGCGATGAACGCCTGGGGCACGTGCGCCGGCAGACTGGCCAGCGCGACGGGGGTGCGTCGCTGCAGACCGATCTCGCTCACCAACGTCGAATCGCGCGCGAAGACCTTGGACGTCTGCTGCGGCTCGTACGTGTAGATCTGGGCGATCGAAGGACAATCGGCGCACAGGTTCCGCCAGGAGCCCGCGGCCAGCCCAAGCCCTGCGGCACAGAAGAACAGGCCCACGAACCACACGGTCCGAGGGATGCTTCGAATCCTCTGCAAGACGCCACGCAGCACGCTTGTCACTCCTCCCGCCCGTGCGAGTCTCCGCTCCGGACGCGCCCATCCCCGTTCCGGTTTCTCCGTCGCCACGACCGCTTTCGGCCGAATCCGAGACCTGGCCCGCCCGCTCCAATTTATCACCATTTGGATCATGACGGACCGCCAGCGCGGTCGTAATCGTCCGCCGGTTGCGGACCGTTGCCCGAAAGGCGCGTGGTGCCCGCACACGGGTTGACCGGGGGCCAGCCGGCGATGATGCTTCATTCGTGAAGCCATCCGCGGTATGTCAGGCAATTGGAGCGGTCCCTGGTAAAGCACAGCGAGGTGTCCGTTCGTTCCGCTTCCGGCGGCTACCGCGTGTGCGTGGGCGGGGGCGTCCGCCGGTTGCTCGAATCGGCGGTGGCCGACGCGGCACCATCGGGACGGTGCGCCCTGATCTCCGACCACAACGTGAAGGGACTTTGGGGCGCCGAGGTGCACGCGCACCTGGCTTCGGCCGGAATCGACGTTGTGACCGTCTCGTTTCCAGCCGGGGAAGCCCACAAGACCCGGGAAACGTGGGCGCATCTCACCGATTCGCTCCTCGAGGCCCGCGTGGGTCGGGACAGTTGCGTGGTTTCGCTCGGAGGGGGCGTGGTAGGCGATGTCGCGGGCTTCGTTGCGGCCACGTATCTGCGTGGAATCCCCTTCATCCAGGTTCCGACCACAACCCTGGCCATGATCGACGCCTCCGTCGGGGGGAAGACGGGTGTGGACCACGCGCTGGGCAAGAACCTCGTGGGAGCGTTCCACGCCCCCGAAACGGTGCTGGCCGATCCCGACTTCCTGGCCACGCTCGGACGCGGCGTCAGGGCGGAGGGGTTTGCCGAGGCGGTCAAGCACGGCGTCATCGTGGACGCGGACTACGGACAGTGGCTCGCGAGCCGGGCCGTGTCGCTGCTGGATGGACGCGGCGAGGATGTGGAGCGCGCGGTGGTCCGCTCGGTGGAGATCAAGGCCGGGGTCGTGTCGGCCGACGAATTCGAGGCCGGCCACCGCCAGGTGCTCAACTTTGGCCATACCGTGGGGCACGCGCTCGAGGCCGAGTCGGGCTACAGCCTGTCACATGGCCACGCGGTGGCCGTAGGGATGGTGGCGGAAGCAAGGGTCGGTGAGGAACTGTCCGTCACGGCCGGGGGTACCGCCGACCATGTCCGGCGTCTGGTGCGCGCCTTCGGGCTGCCCGATACGCATGACGGGCTGGCGCGGCCCCGGCGGCTCGCTGACCGGATGACGAGAGACAAGAAGACACGGTCGGGGGTCGTGCACCTGGTCCGGCTCGAGGAGTTGGGACGCGTGGCAAGAGGGAATGAGGTGACCATCCCGGTGGAGGTCGATGACCTGGTGAGAATGATGGAGCAGTGGCGATGAGCCGCAGGAGCGTGCGTGAAGGATCGCCGCTATCCGTCTCCGCAGTCCTGTCCCGGCGTGCAGCCGATGCCCCGGGGTCGCCGTTCCTGCACTTCGGTGACGTGACGTGGTCGTACGGGGAAGTCGAGTCTCAGGCGCTGTCTCTCGCCGCTTCGCTGAAGAATCTGGGCATCGGCGAAGGTGACCGCGTGGCGCTGGTGCTTCCGGCATGGCCCGAGTTTGCAGTCGCGGTGTTTGCCGTGGCGAAGCTTGGGGCCCGGGTGGTCCCACTGGATCCGCGGCTGACGCCGCCGGATCTCCGTTACATGCTGAGGCACTCGGGCGCGGTGTGCGTGGTCTCGGCAGAGGATGCATACGGGATCGACTACCTGCAGATGTTCGAGGACTTGCTCCAGGAGTTGCCGGGACTCCGCCATCTGGTCACGGTGGGTGAGGAGGACCTGTGGTACGACGACCGGATCTTCCAGTGGGAAGACCTCGTTTCGCCGGGGCGGGGGCGCGACTTCGCGGAACCGGAGGTCGACCCGCGGACGCCCTTCGCGATCGTGTACACCCTTGCAACGACGGGCAAGCCGAAGGGGATCGAACTGTCGCACGGCAACCTGCTGTACGCGGCAGCCGGGACGGCGGTGGCTACCGGGATGAACGCCCGTGACGTCGTGGCCGGAGTCGGCGCGCTGCATCACGCCTTCGGTCTGGGACCCGGGCTCCTGGGCACGGCCCTCGAGGGAGCCAGTCTGATTCTGCAGGGTGACCGCGATCCAGCCGAGACGTTTGCATTGGCGGCGCGGCATGGCGCGACTGTCGTCAGCGCGGTCCCGACGCTCTTTGCCGCGGCACTCGGGGACGTCGAGGATCGCTCGCGGGCGCCCGAGTCGCTCAGGCTGTGCATCGCGGCCGGCGCACCGGTGCGCGAGTCGCTGGCCCGCCGCGTGGAGGAGTTCTTCGGAGTGCCGTTGATCATCGCGTATTCGCTGACCGAAGCGGCGTCCACCCTCGCCATCGGGCGGCACCAGGAGGCCGCTGCGACTCGGTGGTTCACGGTGGGGCGGCCCCTGGAGGGCACGACCGTACGCGTGACCGAGGACGACGGGACGCTGCTCCCCGGCGAGAGCGTCGGGGAGATTCGTGTGCGGGGACCGGGCGTTATGTGCGGGTATCATCGCCAGCCGCGAGAGACGGCCGCGTCGTTCGACGAAGAGGGGTTCCTGAAGACCGGCGACCTGGGCATGCTGGACGATGAGGGGTGCCTCCACCTGATCGGCCGCAGGGAAGACGTGATGATCCGCGGCGGATTCAATGTGTATCCCAGGGAACTGGAGGATCGCCTGATGGCCCACCCCGCCATTGCCCGAGCCGTGGTTGTCGGAGTATCGGACGAGATTCTGGGGGAGGCGATCTGCGCTTGTGTGATCCGCGTCGAGGGCGGTGTGGTTTCGGAAAACGAAGTCAGGGAGTGGGCCGCGGCGACGCTCTCGGCGTACAAGGTGCCCGACTTTGTTAGTTTCATGGACGACTTTCCGCGTACTGCCTCCGGCAGCATATGGCGGCAGGAACTGGCCCGCCAGGTGTCCTCCGCACGGACCGGCCCGCCAGAGGCGAACGCGAAACCACGCTTGACGGCAGACTGAGGATGCGGAATCCGTATATGAAGACCCCTCATGCCGACCCGGGTCGACAGGTGTCCCGGGAGGCTCCCAATGCGGCGCTGCTCATCGACTTCGACAACGTCACGATGGGCATGCGCAGTGATCTGGCCAAGGAACTCAAGAACCTCCTCGACTCGGACATCATCAAGGGCAAGGTGACGGTCCAGCGGGCCTATGCGGACTGGCGCCGGTATCCGCAGTACATCGTTCCCCTTTCGGAAGCCTCGATCGACCTCATCTTCGCGCCCGCCTACGGCAGTTCGAAGAAAAACGCGACCGACATCCGGATGGCTATCGACGGCATCGAGCTGGTCTTCATCCGGCCCGAGATCGGCACCTTCATCCTTCTCACCGGTGACTCCGACTTCTCCAGCCTGGTCCTCAAGTTGAAGGAGTACGGGAAATACGTCATCGGGATCGGGATCCAGGAGTCCAGTTCGGACATCCTGGTACAGAACTGCGACGAGTACTACTCGTACACGGCGCTCACGGGCCTGAGCCGCACTTCCGAGCACGCGACCGGCGCACCCGACGCGTGGCAATGCGTGGAAGAGGCGGTCGCGCAAATGGCCTCGCGTGGTGACGTGATGCGCTCCGACCGGCTGAAGCAGGTCATCATGGAGATGTCGCCATCGTTCGACGAGCGGAATCTGGGCTACAAGAAATTTTCCAAGTTCCTCGTGGAAGCGGCGAACAGGGGGTTGCTGAGCATCGAGCGGGGAGAGAACGGCCAATACCATATCGCCCCCCGCGGAGACGCAGCGGCGCAGAAGGGCCCGGTTGAACAAGCGAGTGAGGCGGCCGGGAATGGGGAGCAGGACCGGAGACGGGCGAGGCGGTCGTCCCCGGCACGCCGCCAGGCCGGCCGGGGAGGCCGCGGCCCGGACCCGCGTGGAGGGAATCGCGCCCAGGCGGTGCGAGAGCCGCCGGCGACCCAGCCGGGCCGCCCCGTAAAGGACCCCGCCCCTGCGCTGGATCTGTTGAAACGGGCGGTGGTGGAAGTGGGTGGCAAGCAGCAGGAGCGTGTGCGCGACTCCGATGTCAAGCGCCGAATGCTGGCAATCGACAGGAACTTCTCCGAGGGGGCGCACGGCTTCGGCAAGTTCAGCAAGTTCCTGCGCTATGCGGAGAAGCAAGGCATTGTGAGGCTCGACCGGGCGAAGGACGGGAGCTACGGTGTCGCATTGGTGGAAGTGGACCCCGGGCGTGAACCCGTCGCCATGCCCTTTGATCCGAAGGCCCTGGGGCTTCCGGTGACGGAAGGATCCATCAAAAGCTACCTCTCCAACCGATACAAGGGCGTGGGAGTCAAGACGGCCGAGCGGCTGATCGAAGCGTTTGGCGCCGAGGTCTTCTCGGTCCTGCACCGCGAGCCCGACCGCGTAAGAAAAGCCGTTCGCGCCCGCGCCAACAGCGTCATGGCCGCCTGGGAGGGCGACTACAAGCGGAGAAGCGCCGCTCTGGCGCGCTCAAGGGCGGCCGACGGGCCCGGACAGTCGGCGAACACCTCCCCGACGTCGGGCCGCAAGCCCGGCGGCGCGACGGGAGCCTCGACCGGGCAGGCTCCCGCAACCCGGTCAGGCTCTTCATCGTCCTCCGGGTCGTCCAGACGCGCGACACGGGGATCGCCCGACGCCCCGTCCGGTGGTGCGGATCGGGCTGCGGCAATGGTTGATCGCAAGAACGCTGCTTCCGATGACGGGAAACCGGCGCGATCCGGTCTGATGGGGCTCTTCCGTCGCGGCCGCCGTTCCCGAGAAGGTGCGGGCCGGCAGCGCTGACGCCCGCACGTCAGGCCTCCACCACGCGGACTGGGGGTATCTTGCGGGCGACACCGTCGCGGCGGCTCGGCGGCTGCTCGGCTGTGCCCTGGTCTCGGCGGTGGACGGCGTGGAGACCGGTGGCGTGATCGTGGAGACCGAGGCGTACCTCGGGCTGAGCGATCCAGCCTCGCACGCACACGCCTCCAGGGGACGCACGGCGCGCAACGACGCCATGTTCGGGGGTCTCGGCACGCTGTACGTGTACGTGTCCTACGGGATCCATCACTGCATCAACGTAGTGACCGGCGAGGTGGGCGACCCGGCCGCGGTTCTCGTGCGGGCCCTCGATCCCTCCACGGGCCTGGACGTGATGGCCGAGCGGCGCGGACGGGCCAGCGACCTGTGCAGTGGACCCGGGCGGCTCGCGCAGGCGCTCGGCATCACGCTGAGCCACAACTACCACGACCTCGCCGGGCCGCCGGTCCAGCTGGTGAGGGGGTCGGCCGTGGCGGACGCCGATGTCGGCAGTTCGGGCCGCATCGGGGTGTCCAGGGCCGCGGACTGGCCCCTCAGGTTCTTTGTCCGGGGGCATCCGGCGGTCAAGGCGCCGAGGTGGTAGTTTAGGGACATGAACGATCCAACCTGGATTACCCTGTTGCCGCCCCTCCTCGCGATCGGTCTGGCGATCGGTACGCGCCAGGTGTATCTGTCGCTTGCGGGAGGGTTGTGGCTGGCCTGGTCGATCCTTGCCGGCTGGGACTTCGGCGCGGGCCTGATGGACGCCGTGGCGTCCACCGTGGGCGTGTTGGGAGATGCCGGCAACGCGCAGGTCATCATGTTCACGCTTGTGATGGGCGCTCTTATTTCCACGGTGGGATCGTCGGGGGGCGTTGCGGGGTTCGTGGGCTGGCTCGAACGCAAGCGCTGGGTCACCAACGGCCGCCGCGCGCAACTGCTGGCGTGGGTGATCGGCGTGATCATCTTCATCGAGTCGAACATTACGGTGCTGGTGGCCGGATCCGTATCGCGGCCGCTCTTCGACCGCTACCGCAATTCCCGCGAGAAGCTGGCGTACCTGATCGATTCCACCAGCGCGCCGATCTGCATCCTCATTCCGCTGAACGCGTGGGGCGCGACCAATCTGCGCCTGCTTGCCGAGGCGGGCGTGCCCCAAACCGAAACGCTGTCCGTCTTCCTGCGGTCGATCCTGTTCAACTTCTACTCGTTCGCCGCCGTTGCGCTCGCGCTCGGGGTGGTGCTTTTCACAATGGACTGGGGGCCGATGAAACGCGCGGAGGCCCGGGCGGCGAAGGGCGAAGTCCTCTGGCCCGGAGCCACCCCCATGATGGATGAGGAGGTGCTCGGGCAGAATGTCGAGGCGCCGATTGCTCCCCGCGCGCTCAACATGGTGGTGCCGATCGTCGTGCTCGTCGCGATGATGCCGGTCGGGCTGTGGATCACCGGCAACGGAGACCTCGCCGCGGGCAACGGTTCAACATCGGTGCTGTGGGCCTCCCTGGCCGCGCTGACCGTGGCCTGGATCCTGCTGTTGTTCCAGAGGGCGTATTCCCTGGACGAGCTCACCCGCATCGCGCTGCGCGGAGCCGGCGGCCTGGTGCCGCTCGCGGTGATCCTTCTCCTGGCGCTCGCGCTGGGCAGCGTGACCAGAACGCTGGGCACGGGCGACTACGTTGCTGCGGTGGTGCAGGGGACTCTTTCGCCCGGGATCTTCCTCCCGCTGGTCTTCGTGGTCGCGTCCGCAATCGCGTTCTCGATCGGATCGAGCTGGGGAACCTTCGCGATCATGATCCCCATCATCGTCCCGGCGGCGGGCGGCCTCGGACTGGACCTGGCGCCGTTCCTGGCCGCGGCACTCTCCGGAGGGATCTTCGGCGACCACTGTTCGCCGATCAGCGACACCACGATCATCTCGTCGATGGCCGCGGCGACGGACCATGTCGATCATGTGCGTACCCAGCTTCCCTATGCGCTCGCCGGCGGTGCCGTGGCCACGGTGTGTTTCGCGCTCGCGGGGGCGTTTCTGTAGCGAGGAAGCGTGAACATCACCGTCTGCGTCAAGCGGGTTCCCGACACGGAGACCCGTATCCGGATCACGGACGATGGCAAGGACATCTCGCGGGACGGCGTGAAATACGTGCTCAGTCCCTACGATGAATTCGCGGTCGAGGCGGCGCTGCAACTGGTCGAACAGGCCGGTGCAGGGGAGGTCACGTTGCTCAGCTACGGCGACGCGGCCACGACCGAGTCGCTGCGCGCGGGCCTCGCCCTGGGCGCTCACCGTGCGGTGCTCCTGACCGGCAATCCCTCGATGGACGGGTGGGCGACCGCGCGCGTGCTGGCCACCGAGCTGAAGGACGGCGATGCGGGACTTGTGCTCTTCGGGATCAAGGCGGTGGACGACGATCAGCAGCAGGTGGGTCCCATGGTGGCCGAACTGCTGAAACGGCCGTGTGCGACCTCGGTCACGGCGATCGATCTGGCCGACGGGGTGGCGACCTGTCGCAGGGCGGTGGAGGGGGGACAGGAAGTCGTGGAGATGGACCTCCCCGCCGTGGCCACGGTGACCAAGGGCCGGTATGAACCGCGCTATGCGTCTCTGCGCGGGATCATGATGGCCAAGCGCAAGCCGCTGACCGAGAAGGCGGCGCCGGGCGTGGAGCCGGGCCTCGCGGTCGAGGTGCTGAGTCATCCGCCCCAACGGCCCGAGGGGCGGATCGTGGGAGAGGGGCCGCCGGCGGTTCGCGAGCTGGTGCGGCTTCTGCGCGAGGAGGCGAGAGTCCTCTGATGGCGGACGTGCTTGCGGTAGCCGAGTCGAAGCAGGAGGTGCTCGCGGGAGTGTCCCGCGAAGTGGTTGCCGTCGCCCGCCGGATGGCGGACGAACTGGGCTGCCGGGTAGAGGTTGCCGTCACGGGCGCATCTGCCGACGAGCTGGCGCGTTACGGCGCCGACCGGATCGTGCGGATGGCCGGTGACGATCTCCTGCCCGGCCAGGTCGACGCGTGGGCCGCCGCGCTCGCGGGCCGGATCCGCGCAGGCGACTATGCGGCCGTGGTCATCGCGGCCACCGCGGCAGGCAAGGACCTCGCGCCCCGCGTGGCCGCAAAGCTGGGCACATCGCTGCTCACGGACGTCACGGACGTTGCGGTCGACGCAGGCGGCATCCTGGTCACCCGTCCCGTGTTCGCCGGCAAGGCGCTGGCACAGGTGCGGGCGGTCGCCTCCCCGGCGCTGCTTTCCATTCGGCCCAACGTCTTCCCCGCGGCCGAATCACCGCGCGATGCGATCATGGAGACGGTCGCTGCGGACACCTCGGATCGGTCTCCCGGCTACAGGGTCGTTGGCTTCGAGGCGTCCCGTGGAGCATCCATCGACGTCAGTGAAGCCACGATCGTCGTGTCGGGCGGACGTGGCCTGAAGGGTCCGGAGAACTGGCATGTCGTCGAGGACCTCAGGGACGCGCTCGGCGAGTCCGCCGCACTTGGCGCGTCGCGGGCCGTGGTCGATGCCGGCTGGCGGCCGCATTCCGAGCAGGTGGGCCAGACGGGCAAGACCGTGACGCCCAAACTGTACTTTGCGGTCGCGATCTCGGGGGCGATTCAGCACCTGGCCGGCATGCGCACCTCGGGAGTGATCGTGGCCGTGAACCGCGATGCGGACGCGCCGATCTTCGGTGTTGCCGACTACGGAATCGTGGGTGACGCGTTTGAAGTCGTCCCCGCGTTGGCGGCGGCGATTCGCGAGTTGCGCGACGGCTGACCTGGCTAGATTACTTAGCTAGCTAAGTCGGCCCGCCAGAATCCCGGCCCAGCGCACGACGCCGGTCACCACGTTTCCGGTTTTCAGCTTCCTCCGGGACGGCCGAGCATCGCGACCGGGTCCACCTCGCGGCCCCATCGCCAGATCTCCAGGTGAAGGTGCGGCCCGCGCGCGTTCCCGGACTGCCCCGTCAGCCCGATCACCGTTCCCCTGGACACCTCCTGACCCGCCTGGACGGAGATCTCGGAGAGGTGCGCGTATACCGTAATCACATCATCCGGATGGTCGATCCAGATCACCTGGCCGTAGCCGCTCATCGTGCCCGCGAAGCGGACCCTGCCGGACAGGACGGGCCGAACCGGGGTTCCGTGCGGCGCGGCAATGTCCACGCCACGATGAAGACCGCCCACGACGCCCTGCATCCGCATGCCGTAGGCGGAGCTCAGCGGACCCTCGACCGGCCACTGCGGCGTCTGGCACGAGATCGAGACAAGGACCAGCAGTGCCGCGAAGCCGCGCTTCATCGGGGACCGGGGAGCAGCATCACCGACACGGGATCGTCCTTGCGGATCATGGCCACGCCCTCGGGTATGACGGCGAGCCCTTCGGCATCCCGGAGCGAGCGGACGAGCCCGCTTCCCTGCGGCCCGGTCAGCGAGCAGCTCGCCCAGCGGGACCCCCCGTCTCGCGGCGGCCCATGCAGGGTGACGCGGTAGAACTGGGTCAGGCGCTGCGGAGAGGCGAGAGTGGCGTCCGTGCGCGCGGCCACCACTGTCCCGCCTGGGCGGGGCGACCCCAGACAGGCGCGCATGTAGGGGGCCACGAAGACATGAAAGGTCACGAATGCCGACGCCGGGTTCCCGGGGAGTCCAAAAACCGGCAGATCCTGGCCTTTGCGCTGCAGGTGTCCGAACGAGATCGGACTGCCCGGCCGCACGCGGGCCCGCCAGAAGCCGAGGCGGAACGGCATGTCCAGCAGGATTCGCTTGAGGAGGTCCTTCTCGCCCATCGAAGCGCCCCCGGTCGTCACCAGCACATCCATGTCAGGGAGGGCATCCAGACTGTCTCCCAGCGAGTCGGGATCGTCGTCGACCACGCCCAGATCGACCGGGACGCCTCCGGCCTCGCGGACACCCGCGGCAATCATGGCCCGGTTCGTGTCGGGCACCGCACGGCCTTCCACCACGCGGTCGAACCGCTCCGGACCCACCAGCTCGTCTCCGCTGGACAGCACTCCGACCCGAGGTCTCCGGTACACGGCTACCGGATCCTGCCCGCTCGCGAGGATCACCGGCACGGAACCCGAGTGTACGATCGTTCCCGCGGGAACGGTCTCTTCGCCGGCGGTCATGTCCTTGCCCGCGGAGCGCACGTGCCTGCCCAGGTCGTCGGTGCGCTGAATGACCACCCATCCCTGCGACGCCTCGCCGTCGGTGTGCTCGACGCGGATCACCGTGTCGAAGCCCGCCGGCACGGCTCCACCCGTCATGATGCGCACCACGGCGCCGCGCGGGACATTATCGAGCGGCACGGAACCGGGATACGATGCTCCGTGGACGGGCAGGGTGACCGGGGTGGCAGCGGCCGCGGCCAGGTCCTCGCTTCGCACCGCGAAGCCGTCCATCGCGCTGTTGGGCCAGGCGGGAAGATCCGCGCGCGCCCGGACGGGCTCCGCCAGCGATCGCCCGAAGGCGCTCCACGCCGGCACGCGCGCGGCCGGCATCGGCGAGGCTTCGTCAAGGATGTGTGAGAGGGCCTCCTCGTAGGACAGCCAATCGGCCGCGAGGCTCTCGAAGTCACCCATTTCGGCGATCTGTCAGAAGCGCAGCGCCAGGCTGACCGAGACACCGTATCCGCTGGCCCACTCGCTCTGCTCGATCGAGTCCAGCTGCTTCGCGGCGTCGTCGAAGCCGGAAGGGGTCGTCAGCTGCCACAGCTTCAGGCTGGCGTCCGCGCGAAGCATGAGCCTGGAAGAGATGGCCAGCTTGACTCCGGTGCCCGCGCTTGCCGTGAACGCGGTGCCGAAATCGAAGACGTCCTCCGGGAGCAGGACCTCCTCCAGCCCGCTCAGGCCCGCGGCGTCGTAGGCGATGCCGCCGCCCACGAACAGGTGGGGGCTGATCCGGTTCCAGGTTCGCCGTCCGGTCAGGCTGAAGCCCAGGCGCGCGTCCAGCATGAAAAGGTGCACGTCCGTCTCTCCGATCGAGCGGTCCCCCTCGGCCCTCCGCGGATCGATCACGTCCCGGGCGGTCGGCAGGTAGGTGAGCATTCCCTCGATGAACAGCGGACCGCTGGCCTCGACCACGTAGCGACCGCCCATGAACGGCGCCGTCCTGGGCCCCAGATCGAGCGATCCCGTGGACAGGTAGAGCGTGCCCCACAGTGCGGACGCCTCCTGGCCGTGCTCGATATTGCGGTAGGGGGAGGGAATGGACTGGCCCTGGACCGGAGCCCTGGTCAATAGCGCAAAAAGGGTGAACAGCGCGGCGGCGCGGGAGATACCGGATACGGTCATCGATTCGGTTGTGTATCGTGGTTTACGCGGAACTGCAGTGAATGTAATCTGATTCATCGACGTGTACCGACCGCTCCCGGCCGGAGTGAATCCTGCTGGTTGCGGTTTCGTATGAAGAGGTGTTCCGTGGGCGCAGAATGGTTGCCCCTGCCCGCCCCGGCGAAAGGACCATGGATTTGATGCGGTGTTCGACCTGCGGCGAGACCCTGCGGGCTGGAGAGGCGCGGTGCCCCACCTGCGGCGCCGCGGTGGCTTCAAGGGTCCCCGTGTCGCAACGCCATGTCCGCCAGTGCCCGCGGTGCGCCTACCGGGGCGACGGCATATCCTACTTCCGCAAGGCCAGCCATGTCGGATTGCTGGTCGGCCTCAGCGTGTTCACCTACGGAGTCGGCGGGGTGGTCTACTACGCCCTTCGCCGCCGCCGCCGCGTTTGCCCCAACTGCGGGCTCGGCTGGGAACACAGCCGGGAACCGGGCGAGGGGTTCTCGACGGAGGAGCTTGCGCCCGTCAAGGCTCGGTCCACGGCGGCCGCGCCCGCACGGGAGGCGCCGCTGCCGCCCAGCGGAATCGGCCGGCGCGTATTCGGGGGGTCGTTGGCGGTGCTGGCCACGATCATGATCACGGCCGGCATCTCCACGAGCGTCTTCGAGCCTGTCGTCATCGGTTCCGCGATCGGCATGGCGGGCTCCGGACTCTTCCTGTGGGGATGGAAGGCCCTTCAGCAGCGGCGGGAATCGGTGCTGAACGCCCTGAATCGCAGGGTGCTGATGCTGGCCACCCGTCGCGAGGGGGTCCTCACGGTCACCGACGTCGCGGCGGAGCTGGACCTCACCATTCCCGCTGCTGAAAAGATCATGGTCGCGATGGACGACGGGTTTCGGGTGCGCTCGGAGATCACGGACGACGGGGTGCTGTACTACGAGTTCCCCGAGGTGAGGCACCGGGGCAAGCTCGGGTCCGGCGACGCCGACTAGCCTCGCCACCCCCACTGCGCCGGCGGCTCTGTCCACGGACTGCCTGGGCCCGCGTTATATTGATCCGGTTCCCCGTTCCTCCAGCGTTCAGCGAGGCATGCATGCGACAGTTCGTTGACGACAGAAGTGATCCCTGGGTGGCGTTCGTCGCCCGCGAGGACGGCGGAGACTACAAGGGGGCCTTCTATCTCGTGATGCGGCGGGCCGGCGACGGCGGTGGCGAATCCGTGGCGCTGACCGACGTTCGCTGGAACTCGACCCGAACGGCGGAGCGCACGCTGGCGACGATGTCGGGCGTGGAACTGCGGCGGCGTCTGCGCTCGGCGCTGGGTCGGGCGGGGGTTCCGGCCCCGGTTTCGTAGCCGCGGCTCAGGCGCAGTCAGCGCAGTAGCCCGTCAGCTCCAGCCGGTATCCCGTCACGTGAAAGTCGGTACAGCCTTCGGGGCCTGCCACCAGTTCGCGCGGCAGGCTTCCGGGCACGTCCCGAACGGTGCCGCATTGCGTGCAGCGAGCGTGGTGGTGGGGATCCGTCCGCCCATCGTACCTGGCCGAACCGTCCGAGTAGGTGAGCTTCAGCGCCATGCCGCACCCGACCAGGGTCTCCAGGTTCTTGTAGACGGTTGCGAGCGAAATCGCCGGGACCAGTTCGCGAACGCCGTTGAAAACATCTTCGGCCGTCGGATGCGTGTCGGTGCCCGAGAGAAACCGGTAGACGGCACCCCTTTGTTCGGTAAACCGGTGGCCGTGCGCCTCCAGGGTCTCTCTGAGGCGATCCGCGGATACGGATGGACTGACCTGGGGCACTTCGCAGCCTCCTCGCTGGAACCGGCCTGAGCGCTCTGACTAGCATGTATGGCCGGTGGCCCAGTGTCAACGGTTGCCCGTTCAGGGACCGCCTTACATACTCCGAGAATGAAACAGGACCCCGCCGCTCTCGACGCGCTGCTCACCGAAAAACGACTCTTCGCACCGCCGCCGGAATTCGCCGCGGCGGCAGTCGTGCCCGACGACTCCATCTACGGCGAAGCGGAGGCCTACGAGGACTTTTGGGCACGCTGGGCCGGCGAACTCGACTGGTTCCGCACGTGGGACACGGTCCTGGAGTGGGAACCGCCGCACGCGCGGTGGTTTGTCGGTGGAAAGCTCAACGTCTGCCACAACTGCGTCGACCGGCACCTCGACGGCCCCAGACGTGACAAGCTGGCACTGATCTGGGAGGGCGAACCGGGGGACAGGCGCACGTATACCTACGCGGAACTCGCCGCGGAAGTGGCAATTTTTGCCAATGTGCTCAAGGGATTGGGAGCGAAGAAGGGCGACCGCGTCGCAATCTACCTCCCCATGATCCCCGAGGCCGCCTTCGCCATGCTCGCCTGCGCGAGGATCGGGGCTGCCCACTCGGTGGTCTTCGGCGGATTCAGCCCGGACTCGCTCGCGGATCGGATCAACGACGCGGAGGCCAGGGTGCTCGTCACTGCGGACGGGGGATACCGGCGCGGGTCCGTCGTGCCGCTCAAGGCCAACGCTGACCGGGCCGTGGCGCGTTGCCCCGGAATCGAGCACGTGCTGGTCGTCGCGCGTGGCGCGCCGGACGCCCGCCTCGACGCCTCGATGACCCCTGGCCGCGACCACTGGTACCACGACCTCGCCACCGGTGTCGACGCCGCGTGCGAACCGGAGGTCATGGACTCCGAGGACCTCCTCTACATCCTCTACACGTCGGGCACCACGGGTAAGCCCAAGGGCGTGGTCCACACGACCGGCGGATACCTCACCCAGGTGCACGCGACGACGCGGGCCGTGTTCGACCTCAAGGAGGACGACGTCTACTGGTGCACTGCCGACGTCGGCTGGGTGACCGGGCACAGCTACATCGTGTACGGGCCGCTTGCCGCCGGGGCGACGGTGGTCATCTACGAGGGCGCCCCCGACTGGCCGGACAAGGGGCGCTTCTGGCAGATGTGCGAGTCGTACGGCGTCACCATCTTCTACACGGCGCCCACCGCGATCCGGGCCTTCATGCAATGGGGCGAGGCCTGGCCCGCCGGATACGATCTGCGGCGACTGCGCCTGCTCGGGACAGTGGGAGAGCCGATCAATCCGGAAGCCTGGATGTGGTACCACCGGGTGATCGGCGGCGAGCGGTGCCCGATCGTCGACACCTGGTGGCAGACGGAGACCGGCGGGATCATGATCACCCCGCTCCCCGGGGTTACGCACACCCGTCCGGGGAGCGCGTGCCGACCCTTTCCGGGCATTCAGGCAACGCTGCTGAACGACGCGGGCGAACAGGTCGACGCGGGATACCTGGCCGTCACGCGGCCGTGGCCGTCGATGCTCAGGACGATCTGGGGCGACGACCAGCGCTTCCGCGACACGTACTGGTCCAAGTGGGACGGGGTCTACTTCCCGGGAGACGGCGCCAAGGTGGACGAGGACGGCTACCTGTGGATCCTCGGACGGGTCGACGACGTCCTGAACGTTGCGGGCCACCGGATTGGCACCATGGAGGTCGAAAGCGCCCTGGTCGAGCACCCCGCCGTGGCCGAGGCCGCGGTCGTGGGCAAGGAGCATGCGGTGAAGGGTCAGGCGGTCTCCGCCTTCGTGACCCTGATGCAGGACTTCGAGGCAAGCGATGCCCTCGGCGCCGAATTGCGCGCCCATGTTGCGCGTGCCATCGGGCCGATCGCGCGGCCCGAGGACATTCTGTTCACCGCCGATCTCCCCAAGACGCGCTCCGGCAAGATCATGCGGAGGCTCCTCGGCGACATCGCGGCCGGCCGTGCCCTGGGCGACACCACCACCCTCGCCGACCCGGCGGTGGTGCAGGGCCTGAAGGAGCGCTACGAGGCGCAGGAGGGCTAGCCAGGCGGCCGTTGCGGATGCCTGCGGCGGCTATCCTTCGCCGAGCGGATCCGGCGTCGGCGGTCGGCGCTTCCGCTTCGGCTTCCGGGTCACGGGCTTGGCAGGGATGCCGACATGCACCGTGTCGGGCTCCGTGTCCCTGGTGACGAGCGCCCCCGCACCGACCATCGAGTTGGGCGCCAGGTGCGTGCCGGCCAGGACCGTGGCGTGATAGGCGATCCGCACGCCGTCGCCGATCACGGTGGCCGGAGTACGCACGTCGCACGGCTCGCTGATGTGATGACTGTGCGAGTACACGTTCGCGTAGTCGGAGATCGAAACCCGGTTCCCGATCCGGATGCCGCCGCGGTCGTCCAGGAGGACGTGCCGATGCACGACCACGTCGTCGCCGACCTCGATCCCGTAGCCGAAGGACAGCTTCACGAAGTGGAAGGCCTTGAAGTTCCTCCCGCACCGCGCGAAGATGCGCTGAGCGAGCATCCGCCGGAACTTCACGCCGAGGTGCACGTTTTCACCCAGCAGGCTCTTGTCGAACATCTCCCAGAGCCAGATCAACGGCTTCACGCGGTCGTACCGGTCGAGGTCGGTGTCGATGTAGTACTCGGGCTCCAACGTAATGTTGTGCGGGTCCAGCTGATCGCGGAGAACCGGGTGGGCCGCTCCGAGTCCGCCGGGGAAGTAGAGCTCACCCAGGACTCTGCGGCAGAAATCGTACCGGTCGGTGCCGGGATCGGAGAGTTCCTCCTCCAGCGATGCCAGCCAGCGGTCGTATCGGGCCTCGCACCCCTCTCCGAGGGAAACGTTGCGCAGCGGGAGGAATCGGTAGTCCGTCGTGTTTGACATGCCGGGGCAATCGGGGGTCATCGGGAGCCCGCAGGGCGACCGAACGATGCCCGCGGCCCACGGGGTGTGCCGGAAGATAACCCCGGCTTGCGTTAATGATCCGGCAGCGGCTTCTTAGAAAGATGCACGATGTCCTCAGAGCCCGTTTGGTGCGGAAGATCGAGAGCCTCCCCGAGGCGCAGGTCTATCAGGTGCTGGACTACATCGAGTTTCTCGAATCCAGGTACGCCTCCGACGAGGTGGACAAGGGTCCGAGCGGACTCCAGCGGCTTGCGGAGGGTATTGAGGACCGGCTTCGCGGTTCGTCCTTCAACCCATCGAATCTGCGTGAGGCGTTCCAGGTCGTCGCCGCCGCCGACCGCGCGCTCAGCGGTGTCGCCAGGGCGGGCCGGCAACTCATGGACGAACTCGCGGGCGGGGCGGCGGACGGAGAGGACCAGGAGCGGGCGGCCGATTCGACCGGCGACGAGAACTCGGCGGCATCAGACGGGTCGACCGACCACAAGGACCCGGAGCGCACGACCGCGTCAACGGACGGCGCGGATCCCGGGCCCGGGCGGGATGAGCCGCACGACCGTTGACTAGCCGTTCGCCGGCCTTCTAGCTTTGCTGATGGACAGCGGCAGCGAGCGCACGGTCCCGTGGCGCGGCACGGTGATCAAGGAAGCCCTCACCTTCGACGATGTCCTGCTTGTGCCGGGTCATTCCCGGGTCCACCCGAAGGACACCGACGTCTCGACCCGCCTCACCAACCGCATCTCCCTGCAGGTTCCGCTGGTATCGGCCGCGATGGATACCGTCACCGAAGCCCGGATGGCCATCGCCGTCGCGCGTGAAGGGGGCGTCGGGGTCATCCACAAGAACATGCCCATCGAGCGGCAGGCCCGCGAGGTGGATCGCGTCAAGCGCTCCGAAAGCGGCATGATCCTGAACCCGATCACGCTGGGCCCCGACGCATCGCTGCGCGAGGCGCACCGGCTCATGGCGCGCTTCTCCATCAGCGGGGTCCCGATCGTGGAGCCGGACGGCCGCCTGGTGGGGATCATCACCAACCGGGATCTACAGTTCGAGAGCGACCTCGACCGCCCCGTCGCGGCCCTGATGACGTCGGAAGGCCTGGTAACCGCCCCCGTTGGGACCAACCTGGATGCGGCCCAGGAGATCCTGCACCGCCACCGCATCGAGAAGCTGCCCGTCGTGAACAGGGAAGGGAGGCTGAAGGGCCTCATCACGGTCAAGGACATCTTCAAGCGCCGCCAGTTCCCGAACGCGTGCAAGGACGAGCACGGCCGTCTGCGGGTCGGGGCGGCCGTCGGGGCGGGTGTGCCGGATATGGAGCGCGCGCGGGCGCTGGTGGAATCCGGCGTGGACTTTCTGGTGATCGACACCGCGCACGGCCACTCTGAAGGCGTTCTGGAGGCGGTTGCGCGGATGCGCGAGGCGTTTCCGGACCAGGATCTGGTGGCGGGAAACGTGGGAACCGCCGAGGGCGCGGCGGCGCTGGTCGAGCGGGGCGCGGATGCCGTGAAGGTCGGTGTCGGGCCCGGCTCCATCTGCACGACGCGGGTTGTGACAGGAGTCGGTCTTCCACAGCTGACCGCCGTGATGGACGCCGTCGACGGCGTGGCCGGGCGCGTGCCCGTGATCGCCGACGGAGGCGTGCGCTACTCGGGCGATGTCGTCAAGGCGCTGGCCGCGGGTGCCCACAGCGTCATGATGGGATCGATCCTCGCGGGCACGGAGGAGTCCCCGGGGGAAGCGTTCCTCCTCGAAGGGCGCCGCTTCAAGACGGTGCGCGGCATGGGGTCGCTGTCCGCGATGGAAGAAGGGTCGGGCGACCGGTACTTTCAGGACACGCGGGACGTGCGGAAGCTCGTCCCGGAGGGGATCGAAGCGCGGGTGGCCTACAAGGGGCCGGTTTCGGACACCGTCTTCCAGCTCGCCGGGGGCCTCCGCAGCGGCATGGGCTACTGCGGAGCCGCCTCGCTCGCGGAGTTGCGGGCCGACGCCCGCTTCGTCCGAATCACGGCCGGCGGTCTTCGGGAGTCCCATCCCCACGACGTCACGATCACACGTGAGGCGCCGAACTACAGTCACTGACCGCGCCTCCCTGCAGCGAGCCGCCGGACTGCCGGCTTCGGGACCCGGGCTCCCGGCTCTGCTCTGCATGTTGGGCGCGGCGTGCGCGGGAACTCCGCCGCCCCCGGCACCCGGTGCGGGTTCTCCGCAACCCGTTCCCGAAGCTCCGCAACCGGAAATCGTGCGGACCCCGACGCCTGATATCCCCACTCGCCGCCGACCGTCCGGGCGGCCTCGCGCCCTGAGGCTCGGCGAAACCGAGACCGACCCGATCCTCACTTCGCCCTCGGCGCAGGAGGACGGGATCAGGGAACGTGTCGACTGGTGGCTGGACTACTGGCGGACACGTGCCCCCGACGCCTTTGTGCGCGCACTCATACGCATGGGGAGGTACGAGGACTACATCGACGCCGAGCTGGCCGTCCGGGGTTTGCCGCCCTCGCTGCGGTACCTGCCCGTCATCGAAGCGAGCTACTACCCGAGGGCCGATTCGCCGGCCGGCGCAGGAGGGCTCTGGCAGTTCATGCCGGCCACGGCGCGCTGGCTGGGCATCGAAGTCGGCCCACTGGTGGATCAGCGTTACGACCCGTACATGGCAACCCCCAGAGCACTGGACTACCTGGCCAGCCTGCATGAGCAGTTCGGATCGTGGTTCCTCGCCCTTGCGGCTTACAACGGCGGACCGGGACGCATGCAGCGCATACTGGCGGAATACGGACCCGAGCGTCCGTGGACCGATGACGTGTTTCATCGGATTCGGCACCGCCTCCCGTCCGAAACACGCGACTTCATCCCCAAGTACCTGGCGGCCGTGCGCCTGGCCCGGGATCCGGCCGCGTTCGGCCTTGCGGAACATACGAGGGAACCGCCGCTGTCCTTCGATGTTGTGGCCGTGGCGGGTCCTGCTTCGATCGATGTGATCGCGGCGGCCGCGGGGTCCGGCGAAGACGAGGTGCGGCTGCTGAATCCCCACCTGGTACTGGGACTCACTCCGGCGGGAACGACGACGGCCGTCCGTGTCCCGCGGGGTTCCGGGACCAGCTTCGAAGCCCGTTTTGCCGCGATTCCGGAGCACGACCGGGTGACGTTCACGCACCACCGTGTCAATCAGGGCGAAACGCTTTCGGGCATCGCGCGCAACTATCGCGTCTCGCTGGGGGACCTCCGCGCCGCAAATCCGGAGGTGGAGCCCAGGCTGCTTCAGATCGGCACTGTTCTGGTGATTCCGCGGGCATCCGGGAACCGGACCCGCACGCCTCTCCCGGGCTGAAGACGGCTGCGCTCGGCGTCAGCCTTCACCGCGCTCCCAGGACCCCGAACGTCCGCCGGATTTTCGCACCAGTTCGATCGAATCGATGGTCATGCCGCGGTCGACGGACTTGAGCATGTCGTATGCGGTCAGCAAGGTCACGGAGACGGCGGTCAGGGCCTCCATCTCCACGCCGGTCCGTCCCTTGATGCTTGCGCTCGCGGTAACCCTCAGACCGGGCAGCGACGGGTCCGGTTCCAGCTCTACAGCGACGCTGGCCGCCGGCAGCACGTGGCAAAGGGGAATGAGTTCGCCCGCGCGCTTGCCCGCCATGATGCCCGCGAGACGGGCGACGTGTTCGACATCTCCTTTGGGATTGCCCCCCTCCGTGAGGAGCCGGAAGGCACGTGGCGAGCACCTGAGCAGGCCTCGCGCGACGGCCTGGCGGGCTGTCGAAGACTTTTCCGTCACGTCGACCATCGTTGCCTCGCCGTCCGGACCAAGGTGGGTGAGCGTCCGGCGCACCGGGGAGGCGCCCGTGTCGCCCTTGTCTCCAGCGGCGGCCTGCACCGGCCGATTCCTGTCTGCAGGGCTCGAATCCGACATTACTAAACCATTGTGTTTAGTGTTTCTTCCAGCTCCAGGAGAAGTGTACCGACGAAGAGCTGTGGGTTCACGTTCCCGAGCGCGAGCATGCGGGCCCGTTCCACCTGATCGACGGCTCGCGCGACCCGCGCGGGCGTGAGCTTCAGGCGCTCGGCGGTTTCACGCAGATAGGGCAACTCGTCGGCGTTGATCACTCGCCTGTCCTGACCGAGGCCGGCCGCCCCGAGGTCACGGATCCAGAGTTGCAACGCGCCCAGGAGGTCCAGGAGGCCCCTGGCCCCTGCGGGCCCGAAGTCGAGGGCCACCCTGAAGATCTCCGCACGCTTCCCGCCCGTCACGGTCCGGAGGAGCTTGAGCGCGCCGCTTCGCTGGCCCGCCTGGAAGCCCTCCTGGTCCAGATAGCCCAGGGCCGCGCCGATCGACCCCTGCGAAAGGACCGCCGCGCGCCGTGCCGAGTTCCGGTCGGCCGCGCATTCCTCTTCCAGGAAGCCGGCAACGTCATTCGCGGGGAGCGGGGGGAGATGGATCGGGAGAGCGCGGGAACGAACGGTCTCCAGCAGGCTTCCCGGCTTCCCGGACGTCAGAATGAACCGGGTGCCGTCGGGGGGCTCCTCCAGAAGCTTGAGGAGCGCGTTGGCCGCTTCAGGGCTGGCCTCCTGGGGGACAAGGTGCTCCGCGTCGCCCACGACGAAGAACTGCTCGTCGCTCATGGCCGGCCGCCGGTGAGCCTGGCTGCGGAGCGTGAATACCGCGGCCAGATAGATACCCTTGACTTCGTTGCCTCCCTCGGCCCGCAGCGGCTGTCTCCGGAACTCCGCAAGCCGTTCGTGCCGCGCGGCTTCCAGCGCTTCCGCCAGCTTGCCGGGCCCGTGAACGCGCTTCGGGCGCGGCAGCGGAAAGTACCAGTGTATGTCCGGGTGCTCGAGACGCAGGGCCAGCCGACAGCTTCCACAGCGATCGCACGGGCGCGCGGCGTCTGCGTTGCACAGCCGGGCGCGAGCCAGCCAGAGTGCCAGGGATTGTTTGCCGCAGCCCGGCATGCCGTGGATCAAGACCGTGGCGGGCAGGGCGTCGCGGTCGAGGGCGCGGGTGAGTGACGCGCGGAGCCCCTCATGTCCCCGGAAACGGGGCGGGACCTGCGGTTGCTGGTTGGTCGGCGGCATGGCAACCGAAGTATCGATTGAGCCCGTGTCCTTCACAAGGCGGGGGCCTGGCCGACAGGTCGCTCGTCAGCTGTCGTCCCGGAAGCGCATAAGGACGTGCAATGGGTCTTGCGGATCCTCGATCCGCTTCCTGAGCCGGCCGAGGGCATGGCGGATGTGGGAGCGCACGGTCGCAGGCCGGATGCGCATCAGGCGAGCCACCTCGGACGGGCTCCTTTCGTCGATCAGTCGGAGGGTCAGTGCCTGCCTCTCCCGCGAAGGCAGGTCGTCGATCGCTTCGCGGATAACGTGATGGAGGAACTGTCTTTCGGTGAGCTCGAGCCGATCGGGGTCCGTTCCGGCCGTGTCGGTGACGGCCAGTTCGCCGGCGTAGCGTTCAAGGTTCCTGGCGGCGGCCGTCCGGGCACGATAGTCGCTGACGCAAACGCTTCGGGCCAGCCGCGAGAGCCAGCCCCGGAAGGTCCCGGTTGCCCGAAAGGACCCCGCGGTCGCGTACACCTTCAACCAGGTCTCCTGGTACAGGTCATCCAGGTGGTGGTGGTCGCGCGCGTATCCCTTGCATATGGTCCTTACCAGGGGGCCGTTCTCCTGCACGATGCGGCGTGCGTAGTCGCCGCCGGCCACGAACCTCGCGGCATCGAACGGCAAGCGCTTCGCGTCTCTGTCCCGGGGACCGGTCATGGATTGCGCGGGCGAATCCGCGAGGTCAGGTCCGTGCGGCCTGAAGCGCCAGCGTGTGTTCCCTTCTGCCGGCCACACGGTGAGCCCATGCGGCCGCCACGCCCACGCCCGCAGCGGCAAGTGCCAGCTCGAGGGTGGTGGCCCCCGGCTGCAGGTGTCCCCCGGTTGTCAGGATCGCGGCGGCGGCTGCCAGGGCCCCCAGCAATGCGGTCACACCGTTGTCGGCGGGACGAACGACTGCCCGCTGGATCCGCCTGTCCGCAATCTTCCGCAGGACACGCTCATTGAGACTGTGGAGGCGCGCCCGGGTTTCCGGGTCCGGCTCGAATGCCTTCCTTGCCGCCCGGACCACGTCCAGATCGAGTTGGCACGCCGGGCAGGTCCTGACGTGTTCGCGCACATCCGCGTCTACCCCGGCACCAGGTCGGTCGTCGGTGACGCCAATTATGTCGGGACAGGGCATGCCTCGGGGTCCTCGCGTAAGGAGGGCATATCCGCGGTACAACCAGTCGAGGCGGTCCTCGTGGTAGAGGATTATCGCGCCGAACACCATGGCTTCGAGGAGCGGTATCGCCAGGGGGAGCCAGGCGGCCGCCACACCTGAGACCGAGACCCAGTCGCGATTCGGGTGGCTGGCCACAAAGGCCGCGGCAAAGAGCCCCAGGCCACCGGCCAGACCGATCGCGAGGCACGCGTTTCGGCGAGTTGCGGACCGCAGCGTTAACGTCATTCGTCTTGCGTAGAGGCCCAGCATGCAGTTGAGGACCGAGAACACCACAAAGGCCACCGGAAGGTGCAGCAGGAGCCGGACATAGTTGGGTGGGGTCCGCGCCGCGTCGCCCAGACTGTACTGCTCCGGAGGATTCGCTTCGACGAAGCGGAGCTGGCGAAGCTTGCCCGCCGGGGTGCTTGGCCCGAAGGGTCTCAAATCGGCCAGATCGGGCTCGTCCGCCAGGGCGGCGTAGTTCGCGAGCGGGCCCACGACCTCGGACGAAGCATAGCTCGCCAGCCCGATGACCAGCCCGGCCCATACGGCCACCCAGGTGCTTCCCGCTGCTGGACCTCGCCGCCAAATCGCGACCCCTCCGGCAAATGCGGCGAAGGGCAGGATGAAGCCAAGCCGGCCCGCCAGGTACTCGAGCCACGCCCAGCCCGACCATGGTTGCGGCTGGTCCACGGCCACGGTGACGAACACGACGATTGCGGCCAACAGTCCGAGGGCGCAGATGCTCGCCGCCTTCAGTGCCTGGCCCATCCCGGTCATTCCGGTGGCAGCCCTGCGGCGTCTGGACGGCGCGCTCATGGATCGGGCTTGCATTCGCTGTGGCGGTCACAGTTCTTGACGAGCCAGCAACACTCGCGGCAGCAGTATGCCGCCGTGCCCTCGCCCCAGCAGCAGTCGGCACGCGTGAAACGGGTGACGAGCGTGCGTGCGGGCGTCGCGAACAGAGCGACGGCCAGCACAACGTTGAGAACGATCAGACCCGCTATGACCAGCTTGCGCATGGGCCATGCCTCCCGTGAGGGTGACGCGACGCGGTACGGGCTACCTTGTCCATTCGGCAAGCCGCTGTATCCCGTCGGAGGATTCGAAGGAACCGAGCACTCCTCGCGGCGTCGCGGTCAGAGGCTCGAACGAGGGGGGGAATTCGAGTGCGTCGACAGATCCCGCGCTGGTCACCCGCAGCCAGCGGCGGCCGTGTCCCAGCGGATCGTTCCGGTTGTCGAACACACGGAGCCACGCCGGCCCCCCGGCCTGGCACCGCACCGTGGTCACGAACGGCAATTCATCCGAGAATTGTGCTCGCACATCCCGGGCCATGACCTCCAGGTCGATCCCGGCTTCGGCGTAGTTCGGACCCAGTTCGAGGCGGATCATCTTCTCCAGGTAGAGCACGATGTCCGCCTGCCGGATCGGGGCAGGGCGTCCTGGAATCGGGACCTGGGCTGCGATCGATCCGTCGTCGCTCAGCCAGGCCGCATCATGCGAGGCGGGGCGCCACAGGACCAGATCGCTTCCGCAGGCGTCCCACAGCGGGACGGGCGCGAATTCTCCGGGATCCTCCCGCGTCAACCGCATGTGATCCGAAAAGGCGACGACTTCCCGCCGCGTCTCCAGCGCGAGATCAGCCCGCACGAGAGACGCTCGCCGGAAGTCGGCGGTGACGTCGAGATTGGTGGGCGTATCCACGACGACCGCGCCCCGTCCATCCAGACGGACACGGTAGGGGTCCGCGTAGGAGACGTCGGTGAAGTCCGTCCGGCGCATCCAGTCCGCGCCCCGCAGGCGATCCGACCGGACCAGCGACATCGTCGCGTCGAAGACCTTGTGCGCCCGGGCGCCGAGGTCCCACACGTGCGCCAGGCCGCTGTCCGGGTCGACCTGGAGGGCGATGGGAAAGAGAAGATCCTCCGGACCCTCACCGCGTTCGCCACCGCGAACGGCGCCACCGCCGGCATACTCGATCCGCGTGAGGAACGGCGGGGAGGTGTCGAGGACCCAGACCGCGTCCTGCGCGGCCGCGATATCCCGGATGGCGGTGAATTCCACAGCGGGGAAGGGCGTCGTGAGCGCCTCGGCCGGTACCTCGCGAAACTCGATCGCGGCGTCCGAGTTCGCGCAGGCGCTCGCGACCGCGCAGGCGATGCCGGACATCAGGAGCCGGAGTTTCATGGCAGGTGGACCATCGCGAGTTGTGGCCGCGCTGCGCCTGGTGTGCGTGTGGCGGGCGACAGCGCCGCGACGACTTCGGCCAGCTCGTCTCCGTGTCCCTGAGCGACCACGCGGCCGTCCTTCAGCGCGAAGACCCACGGGGTGCGGCTGACCAGCGCGTGTCCCGGGCTTCCGGGGCGGTAGCCGTCTACGGTCGCCACGGTGACCTGCCAGCCGTAGGCCTCGGCATGCCGGGCGGCCGCTTCGAACGACCCCGGGGCGACCGCGACGATTCCGCCCGGCCGGTCGGGGTCCCGCAGGAGTGCTCGCCACTTGCGGGCGGCCTGCCGGGAATGCGCGCACTCGGGATCGAACACCAGCACCAGCTGGAACTCGCCGAGCAGGCTGCCCGGGCCGTGATCGCCGGCGACCCGGACGCCCGAGAGGTCGTCGCCCACCGCGACATGCCCGGCACTCCCGGTCTCCAGCCGGTCGGCGAGCAGCGTGAACTGGACGGCTGCCAGGGTGGCCAGCGCGGCGGCGGTCCTGGTGCTTGTGGCTGAGATCAACGGCGTTGCTCCTGGTTGGAATCGGCGGACCGTAGATCGGCCCTTACATATATATGACAGTTCTCAGGGCAAAAACGTGCAATGGGCCCCGCGGAAACACTGCCCCGATCACGGTCAGGTCATCCGCGCGACGTCCGGCCGCGCGGATGCCGGGACACCGGGCCAGGCCGTCAGGCCATCCCGTGGCGGCCCCGGGCGAGCCTGATCGCGAGCCGGATGGCTTCGACCATCGATGAAGCGTCCGCCACCCCCTTTCCCGCGATGTCGAACGCGGTGCCGTGATCGGGCGATGTGCGCACGAACGGCAGGCCGATCGTGACGTTGACCCCCTGGCCGAATGCCGCAGTCTTGAACGCGGCCATGCCCACGTCATGGTACGGGGCGACCACGGCGTCGAATTCGCCTGCAAACGCGCGGCCGAAGACGGTGTCGGCGGGTACCGGTCCGGTCACGGACCAGGGGCCGTGGGCGAGGGTCGCCAGGGCGGGCCCGTACACGTCGCGCTCCTCGGAGCCGAACAGTCCCTCGTCCGAGGCGTGCGGGTTCAGGGCGCACAGGGCGATGCGCGGCGTCGGGAGGCGCCAGTCGGAATGAAGCGCCGCCGCGAGCAGGCGCGTCTGGGCCACGAGCAACTCCGCCGTGACCGCGTCCGGAACCCTGGCCAGCGGAATGTGCGTCGTCGCGAGAAGCACGCGCTTCGCGGGCCGGGCGCCTTCGCCGCCCGGCCCCTCGTCGCACATCAGCATGCCCACGCGCGGAGCACCGGACAGCGCCATCAGCATCTCGGTGTGGCCCGGATGATACCCCGCGTCCTCGAGCGCCGGCTTGTGCACGGGCGCGGTCACCACGGCGTCCACCTCGCCGGCGAGCGCCCAATGCACCGCCCGTTCGACCGCGAGCCCGGCCGCGCGGCCCGGCGCAAGGGCCGCGGCCCCTCCCTCCAGCGCCTCGTACCGGCCCAACTCCTGGAAGTCGGCCGCGAACTCGACCGGTCCGGTGACGCGCACCGTGACATCGTGCAGATCGGCGGTGGCCAGGGCCTTGGCGGTCACCTCCGGCCCGATGCCCCGGGGGTCGCCCAGGGTGATGGCCAGGCTGTTCAGTTTACGTACTCGACGTAGGTCCTGGCGCGCAGGTTCGCCATCAGCGCCTCGACCCGCTTCTGCCGCATCAGCGTGGCACGGATCTGGGGCTCGAGGTCCGCGTAGGTGAACTCGCCCGCTTCTCTCTGTTCGACGATCTTCAGGACGGCGAACCGCTCCTGACCCAGATAGCCGAACTGCAGGGGACCCACGACTTCGCCCTCCTCCCGTCCGCTCAGGGCGGCCAGGTAAGCGGCGGGCAGGATTTGCGCGATCTGCCGCAGCGGTACCGTCGCCGAATCGGGCAGACTGCTGTCGTGGTACTCGTCGATCAGTACCTGGAAGTCCTCCGTGGCGGCGCGCGCCACGACTTCCTCGGCTACTCGGCGCGTCCGCGAATTGTCCTGCGGACCGGTCTCCGGCCGGATCAGTATGTGCCGGGCCTTCCGCTCGGCGACGCGCATGCGTTCCAGCAGGATGATGTGGAAGCCGTGAATCGTTTCGACCACTTCGCTGATGCCGCCTTCCAGCATCGTGAAGGCAGCTTCTTCGAACTCGTCGACCATGTCGCCCCGGCGGAACCAGCCCAGATCCCCCCCCGCGGTCGCCGAGCCGGGATCCTGAGAGTACTCCGTCGCGAGTGCGGCGAAGTCCTCGCCCGCGCGGGCCCGCTCCAGCAGACCCTCGAGCGTGTCGCGCGCGGCCTGTCGTGAGGAATCGGAAGGAGCGACGCTGAGCATCACCTGCTTGAATGTCACCGTGGCGGGACGCTCTTCCAGAGTCGCCCGCCCCTCCTCGTAGAACGCGCGCATCTCGTCTTCCGTGACTTCGACGGCCCCCTGATCCCCGTGGCGGGCCATGTAGAGGTTCACGAGCTGTTCCTGGGCGATCTGTTCCCGCATCATCTCCCGGTAGCTCTGGATCGTGAGTCCCTCGATCTCCAGTGCCTGCTCCATCGCGGTTCGGCTGCCGAAGTTGTTCTCTATCTGGGCCATGCGCTCCTGGAGCTGATCCTCGACGCGTTCGTCCTCCACCTCGAGCAGCGTATCCTGGGCCGCCGCCTGCAGCACCAGCAGCTGCTGTACGATATCCTCCAGCCTTTCCTGCCGGAATTCCTCCCGCTCCCGCGTGCCTTCCTCCGGCACGGGCCGACCCTGGGCCCGCCACTGGTTCTCCTGCTGAATGACCTGCGACAGAACGATGACCGAGTCGCCGACGATCGCCACGACCTCGTCGACCAGTCCCTCGCGCTCCACCTGCGCGAAGGTCTCCGGCACGGCCGTGAGAAGCACGACGACGGCCGCAACAGGGGCCATCAGGGTGGGGAGGGGAATCGTCTGTTTCATGATCGTCCTGCACATCCGAGGTACGCCCAGGGGCCGACACCTATCTGAGTTGTTGGATCCGTTCCAGCGTTGCCGCCACGGCGGAGGCGTTGATACGCCACGAACCCTGGTCCCGGAGTAGCAATGTAACGCCGCCCAGCGGAATGATGTCGCTCTGGCCGGACACGACGCGGACCAGCGCCGCCTCCACCCGTCCCTCCGCGGACGCGTTCCCGGCCTCGGCGGCGACCGAGGCGGAGTCTGGCTCAGTCCCCTTTGCCGTGAGCCCGATCAATGCGCCGCGTTCCAGGATCGCGGCCCGCGCCTCGGCCGATACCGAGTCGATCTCGGCCTCCGTCGGCGCGAATCCGAGCGACCGGGCGTGTTCCAGCAGCACTTCTTCCTGCCCGAGACGCCGCAGCACCGCTTCCAGCTCCTGATCCGATGCGGAGGCGACGCTCTCGCCGAATCCCTCTCCGGAAAGGCGCACGAGCGCGAGGAAGTCCCCGGCCGAATAGGAGCCCCCGTCCCACATGACCAGCAGTCGCTCGGTGGCGCGCCCCGAAAGGCGCGCGGGAGCTGTCGTAGCCAGCGCCCGGGCCAGTTCCACCGCTCCGTCCGCAAGGCTCAGTCCGGAGGTGGAGTCGAGTGCCGTGACGTATTCGGCCTCGGCCCGGGCCAGACGCTCGAGCTGGATCTGCCGGCGGAATTCGGCGCCCACCTCCGACAGCTCCGGGACATCGAGGGCGTCGAGCCTCAGGAGATGGTAGCCGAGGACGGACTCGACGGGCCCGGCGGTCTCCCCGGGGTCCAGGCCGAAGACGGCCGAGTCGACGGGCGCAAGCATCTCGCCGCGCCCGAAGGTCCCCATGCTTCCGCCCCTCGCGCCGCTCCCCGGATCGTCGCTGTAGCGGGCAGCCAGCCCCGCGAAGTCCGCGCCCGCGTCCAGCTGGGACATGAGGCCGCCCGCCAGGGCGCGTATGCTGTCGCGCTGGAGGGTCGTTGCGCCACGGGGGAAGAGAAGCAGGATCTGCGACGCGGTGGCGCGGGCGCCGGGCATGTCGGCGGCGAACCGGGCCATCAGCTCCTCGTCCCCGACGATCGTGTCGACCTCCACCACCTCGTCCCTGAGGCGGGCGATCATCAACTCGTTCAGCGGCGCTTCCGTCACCAGCTCGACATCGAGCGACTGCAGGGTCGAGTCCTCCGTGAGACGCGAGGCCAGCAGCGTATAGTCCACCCATAGTTCTGCGACCACCCGCACGATCTGGGAATCGGGCAGGACGCGGCTGTTGTCGGCGATCAGGGTGGCGGCGTCTTCGATGCGAAGCGCGCGCCCGTCCGCTTCGGCAAGGGGTCCGGGACCACAGGCGGCGAGCGTCAGCGTCAACAGCAAGCAATAACTTGACAATTTGCTATTGATCACACTATATATTTCCATTCCTGCCTCCTCCGAGCGTTTCCAGCGCGCGTACCAGCACAGGAGCAAGCCTGTCCGCTTCCTCGCAGGCGAAGGTTACCGAGAGCGGAGCGATTCTGCGAACCTCCATCGCCACGGCTTCACCCTTCAGTGTCCCCTCCAGAGCGGAAATGCGCGGGACGACTTCGGGACGGAAGTTGACTCGTGCCCTGTTCCCCCGTACCAGAATGCGATCGACCCCGGCGCCATGGCCGGCGAGTCCCAGCAGCGACTGGTCCAGCAGCCGTCGCACCGCGGAGGGCGGCCGTCCGAACCGGTCCGTGATCTCATCGGCGAGGGCCTCCACCTCGCACGCTCCGGAGACCTTTGCGAGACGGCGGTACAGGTGGAGCTTCTGGTGCTGGTCCTGAATATAGTCGTCCGGCAGGTACGCACTGTCCGCCATCGTAATCTCCGGGCGCGGATGACGGACGCCCCGGTCTCCTTCGCGCACCCGGCGCACCGCGTCCTCCATGAGCCGCATGTAGGTGTCGAGGCCGACCGCGTGCGCGAACCCGGATTGGTGTTCGCCGAGGAGGTTGCCCGCACCGCGGACCTCGAGGTCCCTCAGCGCAATCTGGTAGCCGCTCCCGAGCTCGGTAAAGTGCTCGAGCACCCGCAGGCGCTTTTCGGCTTCCTCCGTGATGTTGTCCGGCACCACCAGGTAGCAGTACGCGCGGCGGTCCCAGCGCCCGACCCGCCCGCGAATCTGGTAGAGCTGGGAGAGGCCGAAGCGGTGCGCCCCGGCGACGATCAGGGTATTGGCGTTGGCCACGTCCAGTCCGTTCTCGATGATCGAGGAGCAGACGAGCACCTGGGTCTCCCCATCCACGAAGCGGGTCATGGCGCGGTCCAGCGGACCGGTCCCCATCTGGCCGTGGGCCACGTCGACGGCCGCATCGCCCAGGAGGCGGCGCACGCGTTCGGCCGCCGTCTCGATCGTCTCCACGCGATTGTGGAGAAAGAACACCTGTCCGCCTCGGTCCAGTTCGCGCTGGCAGGCTTCGGCGATCAGGTGGTCGCTCCAGGCGATGACATGGGTGACGATGGCCATGCGGTCCCTGGGCGGGGTCCGCATGAGCGACAGATCGCGAATGCCCGCAAGCGAGAGGTACAGGGTGCGGGGGATGGGGGTCGCCGTCAGGGTGAGGGCGTCCACCGTTGTGCGAAGCCTCTTCAGACGCTCCTTCTGACGCACGCCGAGCCGCTGCTCCTCGTCGATGATCACGAGCCCCAGGTCGCGAAACGCGATGTCGCCCGAGAGGAGGCGGTGGGTGCCGATCACGATGTCGACCGTGCCGTCCTGGAGGCCGGCCGCCACGTTGCGCTGCCGCCGGGGAGGGTCGAAGCGGGAAAGGGAGCGCACCACCACCGGGTATTCGGCGAGCCGGTCGCCGAAGGTCCTCGCGTGTTGTGCGACGAGCACGGTGGTGGGGGCCAGCACCGCCACCTGTTTTCCGTCCTGAACGGCCTTGAAGGCTGCCCGGATGGCGACCTCCGTCTTGCCGTAGCCGGCGTCGCCGCATACCAGGCGGTCCATCACGCCCGACGACTCCATGTCCCGCTTGACGTCCTCGACTGCGGTGCGCTGGTCGGGCGTGTCCTCGTATATGAAAGCCGCCTCCATCTCGCGCTGCCAGCGGGTGTCCGGGGAGAATGCGTAGCCCGGACGGGCCCGCCGCACGGCGTAGAGGTCCAGCAACTCGGCGGTCATCTGCTGGATCGCGGCTTCGGTCTTCCGCCTGAGCCGCTTCCAGCGCTTCCCGCCGATCCGGTGCAGGCTCGCCGGCTTGTCGTCGGGGTGGGTCCCGACCCAGCGTTCCACCTCGTCGAGCCTGTAGACCGGGACCCGGAGCACTTCGCCCCCCGCGTAGCCGATGACGAGCGCCTCGATCGACTCACCGCCGATCTCCACGCGTTCCAGACCGCGGAAGCGCCCGATACCGTGTTCCATGTGGACGACGTGGTCGCCGGGACTGAGCTGGGCCAGGCTCTCCAGGGATGCGGATCCACGGAAGCGCCGTCGCCGTCGCAGTTTGCGGCCGCGGCGAAACACCTCGTGATCCGTGAAGATATTGACAGGAGGGTTTGAGTCTGCTATAAGATAGCCATTGGCGAGTGAGCCCACGACCAGGTGACACCCTGCGGGAGGCGTCCCCCGGCGGTCCGCGAGCAGGTCGTCGAGCCGGCTGGCCTGGCCTTCGTTGTCGCAGAGGATGAACGTCTCTTCTCCCGCCGCGGCAGCGGTGGACAGGAACGACCGCAGCCGCCCGATCCGCCTTTCGATCGCCGGCGGCCTGCGCGCCTGGAAGACGACGCTTCCCACGTGCTCCTCGGCGAAGGCGACGCGGCCGTATCGGGCGACTCGCTCGGCGAGCCCCTCGGGCGTCAGGAGGATGGTCGCCGGGTCGGTGGCCGGGTTGCCGTAGCGCAGGGCATCGCGATAGCGGGTGTCCGCGCGCCGCCACGCCGCCTGGGCCTGCTCGCGCACCTGGTCCTCGCCGATTCGTACCAGCACCGTGTCCTGTGGCAACCGGTCCAGCAGGGAGCAGTCCGTCCGCCGTGCGGTATCGATCGCGGCGCCGAACCTCACGGGCAGGATGTCTGCCCGGGCCACCGTCTCCGTCGACCGCTGGTCCAATACGCCGAAGTGGCGGATGGATTCGATTTCGTCCCCCAGGAATTCGATTCGTACGGGACCGGCCGCGCCGTAGGAGAAGACATCGATGAGACCGCCCCGCACCGTGTAGCTGCCCGCGGCCTCCACCATGGGGGACCGCTCGAACCCGCGTGCTTCAAGGGCCTCGATCAGCGCATCGCGCCGCAACCGGGCGCCGGTCGCGACCGTGAAGCGCAGTTCGGCCAGATCGTCCGGTATCGGGGCGAGTTCCTGAAGCGCGCGATGGGTCGCGACCATCACCCGCGCCTGGCCCGCGAGCAGTGCTTCGACCGCTTCGACCCGCTGTCCTTCGACCTCGTCGTTGAGGTCGCCGTCCGCTGCAAGGTCTTCGTTTTGCGGATACGGCACCACCGACCCCGGGCCCGTCAGGGCTTCCAGATCGCCGAGATACTCGGTGGCCTTGGCCGGCGCGGACGCGGTGAGAACCCAGAGCCGGGTGGGCAGGCGGCCGGCAAGCGCTGCGACGGCCGTGGCGGGCAGGGAACCGGCCGCGCCTCCCACCCTGATGGAACCGCCGGCCGAGGGAATGCTTCGGAGCAGTTCGCGAAACGCGGGGGTACGCGCGAGCGCGGCCGTGGCGGGGTGTGGGGCCGCGGGGGAACCTCGGCTAGGCACCGGGTTGCCGGGTGCGGAGCGCGCGCGAGGCGGCAACGGCGGTCTCCAGGACCAGCAACGCCAGGAGGATGGCCGCCAGGGGCCGCCAGGGCTCCGGTCCGCGTCCCGCCCGGAAGATGTGACGCGGCCACGCGGAAGCGTCATCGACGATGTCCCGCACTCCACGGACAGTGCGCCTGACCTCGCCGCGCGAAGCGGGCGCCAGTTGCCCCTCGGCCGCCGGCGGGTTGACCGGGATGGCTTGCAGTATGCTGTCGCCGGCGAGCACGTGGTAGATGCCCGCCGCCGCGGTCTCGAGGAAGGGCTGATCTCCGTCGACCGCTTGCACCGTGCCGTCGGGACCACGGACGGCGCTGGCGAGGGGCGAAGGTCGAAAGCCCGTCCCCGCGGTAACCCCGGACACACCTGTGGCGTCCCCGAACCGGCGTTCGATCACCCACTCAAGCAACGGAATCATGGCCGCGGAGACGGGCAGGCTGGTCGACTGCTCGTCCATGGGTGACGCGAGCAGGATGTAGGGTCCGCTCGCGGCGGTTCCGGCCAGGAGCCATGGATCACCTGTCGACAGCGTGGCCAGGGAGCCGTCGCCGCCGGTAGCCGGGCTCGTGCCTGCACCGCCGTCCGCGGCAGCCTCGGTTCCGGCGGGGTCTTCGGCCGAGTCGGCGGCTACCACCCGGTAGAACCGGCGGATGTCCAGCCCCTCCAGATCCAGGGGGAGGTCGCTTCGTACGATGCGGGCTCCCTCTTCGGGCCCCGTCTGATAGCGATAGGGAATGCCCGCTTCGGCGAGGCGGAGATTCAGCGCGGGGAGCCGGGCCGGATCGGCGAGAGGCACCACAAGCGCATTCTGCGACGTCGCGCGCTCCTGCAATCCCTCGCCACCGAAGTTGATGAGCGTGGCCGCACGACCCGCGCCACCGAGCGAGATGCGCTCACTCTCCTCCAGGACCGCGAGCGCCTCGGCGAGAAAGAAGGGTGTGGGACCGACGGCCGCCACCGGCGTGGGATCCCGGACCATGAAGGAGAAGAAGTGGCGGTCGTCACCGGTGAGGGGGTCCGGATCGATCTCGGCATAGCCGTCGACGCGACCGGAAGGGAACGGGCCCAGGGGCAGGCGAATCGTGGCGCCCGGAGGCGCTGTTGCCGCGGCGCGCACCTGGTCGCCGACGTAGAGGCGCACGCCGATGGTGTCGCCCGCCGATCCGCCCGAAATCGAGACCGCGGCCTCGGCGCGCCGCCCCTGGAGCGGAGGCAGTCCACCGCCGATCGATACCCGGTCGATGCCGCGGTTTTCCAGCTCGCCGGAGGGGGCGGCGAAGACGATCACCGGGACATCGGGATCTCCGCCCGCCGCACCCGAAAACGCCGTCGCCTGGAGATCCGTAAACACATGCACTTCCCGCCGCGGCAGGTCGCTCTGGGCGACCAGCGCCCGAGCCCGTGCGATCGCGTGGCTCAGGTCGCCCCGCCCGTGGCTGGGGCCCGTCTCTTCGATGGCCTGGGCGGCCTGGGTCAGGCCCACCGGCACCGCAACCTCCCACGGACTGCCCGCCCGGACGACCCAGATGACGTCGTCGTAGCTCGCGGCCTCCACGCTCATTTGCGCGACGGCCTTCAGAGTGTCGAGCCGGCGTCGCCCGTCCTCGATGATCGTCGCGCTGAGCGAATTGTCGAGGACCAGCGCCAGGGCGGTCGGATCGTGGCTCCCCCCGGGACCGGGGATGTGGACGCGCGCTCCCAGCACGACCAGAAGCAGGATCGCGGCCATGCGGAGCAGGAGCAGCAGGAGCTGCTGGGTGCGGATCTGGCGGGCGTGGTCCTTCTCGGTCCGCAGCAGGTAGCGAATGGCGGGGAAGGTGAAGGTCTTGCTTTCCTGCCGATAGAAGAGATGCAGGATCACGGGCACGAGCACCGCGACGCCGGCCAGAAGGAAAAGGGGGTTGAGGAAGCCCACGTCAGGGAAGACGCTGGCGCTTCCACAGATAGAGCCGGAGCGCCCGCGAAAGGGGTTCGTCAGTGCCGATCGTCGAGTACGCGATCCCGCGACTCGTCAGGGCGGTGGTCCACTCGGCTACGGCCTCCTCCACGGCGTTGCGGTACTGGCGCCGCATGTCCGCGACCGAAACCTGGAGCGAATCCCCCGTCTCCGGGTCCACGAACCGCGTCTCGCCCGTGGTGGGCAGGTCGCGTTCCCCGGGGTCGATCAGGTGGAAGACCAGCACCTCGTGGCCCGTGTGCTGCAGGTAGATCAGGGCTTTGGCCGTCCCTTCGGGGTCGACCAGGAGATCGGAGATCAGGATCACGAGGCCCTTCCGCTTGAGTCTCATGGCCACGCTCTTCAGCGCGGACTCGGCTTCCGTGCGCCCGCTGCCCTGCAGCGCGTGCAGGTGCTGAAGCAGAAGCCGCCAGTGCACCTTGCCCCCGCGGGCCTGCGTCTGCCGCACGATCCTCTCGTGGAAGGCGATCAGTCCCACGATGTCCCCCTGCCGGATCAGGATCAGCGACAAGGCGGCGGCCAGATGCTTCGCGTACCAGAGCTTCGAGGGGAGGCGGGCCTGCGACGACCAGGCCATGGACTCGCTGATGTCGAGCAGCATGTAGGCCCTCAGGTTCGTCTCTTCCTCGTACTGCTTGACGTAGAAGCGGTCCGAACGCGCGAACATCCGCCAGTCCAGCGTTCGCAGGTCGTCGCCCGGCTGGTACTGCCTCAGTTCCGCGAATTCGGCCGAGAATCCCCGGTTCGGCGAACGATGCAGGCCCAGCAGAAAACCCTGCACCACCTGCCGGGCGATGATGTCGATCCCGCCGAGTTGCGCCAGGGTTGCCGGATCGAGCAGGTCCGTGCGCCGGTCCCGGTGCGGAGTGGTCGTCTCGTTGGTGGCCATGGTCCATTGAATGTGGACTGGCGCCACGGCATGCGGAAGTGGCGGGCCGCCGGCGGCGGGCGGCCGCGGATCAGCCGCCCATGCGATAGGTCAGCGAGAGCTTGATCCGCCGCCCCTTGGGGCTGTGGGTGAATCCGTCGTACGACTGCTCCCAGTTGACCAGCGGAGGCGGCGTGCCGAGGAGGTTCAGAGCCGACAACGCCACGTCGGCCCTGCTGGACGCCCGCCGAAGCACGCTCAGGTCCCAGGTGACGAATCGGTCGATATCGGCGAATTCGGTGTCCGGGAAGACCTCGTTCGCGTACCCGGAGACAGCGTTGACGTAGTTGACCACGCTGTAGTCCCCAAAGTGATAGCCTGCGGAGAACCGGCTCTTCCACTGGGGCAGCGGCGGGGCGATGGGATTGTTCCAGTTCAGCTTTCCGGCGGCGTCCTGGGCGCCGAACACCTCCACGCCATTCAGATCGAGGGCCCGGACGAAGAATCTGCCGACGAAGGTGCCGTCCATTCCGAGCGAGACGACGCTCTGGGCAGCGGGCAGCCGGGTGCTGAGGTGCCAGTCGAGTCCCGACAACTCGATGCCGGGCCAGTTGATGGTGCGTACGGCGATCCGCTCGAGGGCGGCCGTGGGACATGTGCCGGTGCCGGGGCCGTCGGGACAGGTCACGAACTGCTGCACGGCCGCGCGCGAAGCGCCACCCTGATCGTACAAGCGGGTGACTCCGGTAGCGGGAATGATGTCGATGACGTCACGGAAGTCGTAGCCCCAGTAGTCCAGCGAGGCACGCAGGCGCGGGAGTTGGAGCGTGAGCCCCACGTTGTAGGTGAACGCGCGTTCAGGCTCCAGGTCCGGATTGCCGAAGGCGTCCAGGGCCTTGTAGATCCCCGCTTCGGCGACGTATTCGAGCGAGGTGTTGCGATCCACGTTGAGGTCGTCGACCGAAGGCGTGCGGAAGGTCGTCTGCAGGGACGCGCGCAGCGCCAGCGACTCGGCCAGGTCGACGCGCAAGGCCAGCTTGGGGTCGAAGCTGTTCACGGACCCGTGGAACTCGTAGTTGGCGGCCACCTGGGCATGCACCCTCGATCCGAGCCCCAGTTGGGACTCGACGAAGAAGCGGTGCACGGTCTGAGCCGCGTGATACGGGTAGTGACCGGTCGTGAAGGTGAAGGCGCCCGCCTTCTCCAGGCAGGTCCGGTCGCCGGGGACGGAACAGGGATTGAGTTCAAGGTTGCCGGGAGCGTTCGGCTCCGCCTCCACGTCGAACCAGCGGAACTGGTACCCGACGGCATAGTCGGCGGCCTCCTCACCCAGCGTGCCCTTGAGTATGGCATCGGCCACCATCAGGTTCGCGGCGTTGTCCAGATTGACCTCTTCGTTGATCCAGTCGATCAGCGCGGGGCTGTTTTCGAGCCCGGGCGCGTAGTCCGGGTTCGCCTGATCCAGGTAGCGCGCTCCGGGTTGGGCGGAGTACTGGAGGGCGTTGCTGAAGGGGTTGTAGTACATGCAGTTCCCCTGACCGGCCACGGCCCCGTTCAGCGCGCCCAGGGCCATGCCCGACGGGCTGGACGGATCGAGTACCACGTCGACCCCGCAGTTCGGGCCTCCGAAGCCGCGGAACGCGAGGAACTTCCGGTAGGCGTACTCGGCCGGGAGGTTGACGTTGCCGGCGGTGCGGGAGAACGAGGCGGAAAGCTCCAGAGAAGCCTCGTTCCCGCCGAGCGACTCGATGTGGCGCTCCAGCGAACCGGCGATTCGGCTGGTGCGGGACGTGCGGTCAAGGGTACGGCCGGGACCGCTGTTGCCCACCAGGCGGCCGTAGAAGTACCAGTCGTCCTGCAGGCAGGCATCCTGACCCGCGAAGCCGGCTGCCTGCGCATGGCTCCGGCAGAAGGCCAGCCGTCCCGGGTTGCCCGGCGTGATGACCTGCGCCCCGTTGTAAGGCGAGATCGGAGGGAACGACGGCGTCGTCACCCAGTCGGGTGTGGTGGCCTCGGCCCACAGGGCCTCGACGTGGTACCGGGACCGGTTACCCAGTTCACCGTTCAGTTCGCCGAAGACCCGGACATGGCGGGACGCCTGGATCAGGTTGTCCCAGGGCTGGTAGCGGAAGCGGCAGGTCTCTCCCTCGAGGTGGCCCCCGAAGGCCGTACACTGCGGGTCGATGAAGACGCCGCCCCAGCCGCCGAACTGCGCGTCCGCCAGCGCCGCAACGAACTCCTCCTTCGTTTCGTCGCCAGTCAGTCTGGGGAAAAGGAATGCGCCGGGATTGCCCGTATACGACCAGGCTCCGCCCCCGGACGTGAACGGGCGCAGCGCCCAATCCCGATCCTGGGGGCCGAGCGCCTGGGTGAGCGCCACCTCCGCCGACACGACCGCGTGCGCGCTCTCGGTGAGCCGCGACCCCCAGATGGCGCCCGCGTTGGTGTCGCCCGCGCCGGAGAGGTACTCGTGGGAGCCCGACACCTCGAAGCCCTCGAAGTCCCCGCGGGTGAGGAAGTTGGCCACGCCCGCGACGGCGTCGGAGCCGTAGATCGCCGAGGCGCCCTCCTTTACGACCTCGATTCGGTCGAGGGCGATCGACGGGAAGGCGTTGACGTCCACGAACCGGCCCCCCAGCAGCCGCGCCGAAACGTACACCTGGCGCCTGCCGTTGAGCAGGACGAGGGTGCGCGACGGCCCGATGCCGCGGAGATTCACGCTGGCCACCGTTTCGGGCACCGCCGCGGTCGGCCGTGTCGTGTACCAGCCCTGGCGGTCGCCGAGGACGCCCGCGCTGGCCCCCAGGTTCCGGAAGAAGTCGACCGCCTGCGGCGATCCCTGTTCGGCCAGGGAGCGGCGGCCGGAAACCGCAACGGAGTACGGCAGGTCGACCGGCGATTCCTCGAAGGCCGTCCCGGTGACGACCACCCCCTGCAGTTGAAGGACGGTCGGCTGCATCCGCAGTTCGACGAACACGGCCCCGCCCTCCGGCACGACAACGCTCTCGGAGGTAGCGAGGTGGCCGATCATCTCTGCCTGCACCTCATGCGTTCCGGCGGTCAGGCCCACGAGGGAGAACCGCCCGTCCTCCAGCGACAACACGCCGGTGCCCAGCGCCGGAATGGAAACCTGCGCTCCCGCGATCGGCTGTCCGCTCGCAGCGTCGGTCACGATCCCGGTAATGGAGCCGGTTGCCTGGGCCGACGCGGTGTTCGCGGCGATCCCGTACAGGGCGAGACAGAAAAGGAGAACAGCAGGCTGACGGAAGACCCTCGACCGGTCGGGGCAATGCAACATGACGCACCTCGGCTGTATTTGTGCGGTGGGAAACCGCCGGACCACCTTCTCCTAATGAAAACCATGCGGCTATCCGCGCGCAACTTGAAATCCGTCCTGTTGTGCCGATTTTGTCGCACAAGTGACCGTTTTTGTCGTTATCGCCGGAAACGGAGCACAGCCTGGTGCCGACGCGGCCGGACGCCCGGGTCCCGGTCCGCCCAGGACTTTCCGGCTCCGCGATTGACCGTCCAAAATCGGCCCGGTTACCTTCGAAAGTCCGCGCTCGGAGCCCCGCCAACCGGCCGAATGGCGCACGAGCGGCACCGCACCCCACACTCCGGGCGTCGCGATCGGTGAGAACCGACCTCATCCGCAACTTCTGCATCATCGCCCACATCGATCACGGCAAGTCCACGCTGGCGGACAGGCTCCTGGAAGCGACCGCCACGCTCGACAGCCGTCAGATGCGCGAACAGGTGCTCGACTCCAACGAGCTCGAACGCGAACGCGGCATCACGATAAAGCTCCACGCAGTGCGCATGTCGTACCGGGCGAGGGACGGACGGGAACTGCAGTTCAACCTGATCGACACGCCCGGCCACGTCGACTTCACCTACGAGGTGTCGCGCTCACTGGCGGCGTGCGAGGGAGCGATCCTGGTCGTGGACGCCACGCAGGGGGTGCAGGCGCAGACGCTTTCCAATCTCTTCCTGGCCCTGGACGCCGACCTCGAGATCGTGCCGGTCCTCAACAAGATCGACCTCCCTGGCGCGGAACCGGAGCGCCGCCGCCGGGAAGTTGCCGAGCTGATGGGAATCGACCCCGACCAGGTGCTGGCCGTTTCGGCAAAGGAGGGTTTGGGCATCGAAGACGTGCTGGAGGCCGTCGTAGAGCGGGTGCCGGCGCCCGGCGGCGACCCGGATGCTCCCCTGAGGGCGCTGATCTTCGATTCGTACTACGACCAGTACCTCGGCGCCGTTCCCACCATCCGGGTCTTCGACGGCATGCTGCGGCCCGGCATGTCCATCACGTTCGGCGCGGTCGACTCGTCGTACGAGGTGACGGACGTGGGCCACCTGTGCCTCGGCCGGATCCCGTCACAATCGGTCGGACCGGGAGAGGTCGGATACCTGGTGGCGGCGATCAAGGCTGTGGCCGACACGCGCGTGGGAGACACGGTGCTCGACGCCGCGAACCCCGCCAGGGAGCTGCTCCCCGGCTACCAGGAGGCCAAGCCGATGGTGTTCGCGGGCCTCTATCCCTCCGACGCAGACGACTACGAGGAACTCCGGGAGTCATTGCGCCGCCTTCAGCTCAACGACGCCTCTCTGCAGTTCGAGCCCGAGACCTCGCGGGCGCTGGGCTTCGGCTTCCGGTGCGGCTTCCTCGGACTCCTGCATCTGGAGATCGTGCAGGAACGGCTGGACCGCGAATTCGGGGTCAAGCTTGTCACCACGGTACCCAACGTGAAGTACCGAGTGTCGATGGCGGACGGATCCGTCCTGTCGATCGAGAACCCTACGGACCTGCCGGACCGTGCGCTTGTCGATTCGGTCGCGGAACCCGTGGTGCGGGCCCACATCGTGACGCCGTCGGCCTTCATCGGCAACGTGCAGAAGCTGTGCCACGAGCGCAGAGGTCTGTTCAAGGGAATGAGCTACCTGGATCCCCGCCGGGTGGAGATGGACTTCGAGCTGCCGCTGGCCGAGATCGTGCTGGACTTCTACGGCCGGCTGAAGGGCGGCACGAAGGGATATGCGGCGCTGGACTACGAGTTTCAGGAGTATCGGGCGGGGGACCTGGTCAAGCTCGACATTCTGGTCAACCGCGAACCGGTCGACGCCTTTTCGGTGATCCTCCACCGCGACAACGCGTATCGCCACGGGAATCAACTGGTCCGGAAGCTCAAGGAACTGATCCCCAGGCAGCAGTTCGAGGTGGCCCTGCAGGCGGCGATCGGGGGCCAGGTCATCGCCCGGCAGACCGTGAAGGCGGTCCGGAAGAATGTGACGGCCAAGTGCTACGGCGGCGACATCACCCGCAAGCGCAAGCTCCTGGAGCGCCAGCGCGAGGGCAAGAGACGGATGAAGCAGGTCGGCTCGGTGGAGATCCCGCAGGAGGCGTTCATGGCCGTGCTGCAACTGGACGACGACCGGTCGTGAAGGACGGGCGGCCGCCCTGGATCGTGGGGGTGGACATCGGAGGCACCAACCTGCGGGTCGGGAGGGTGCCCCTCGAAGGCGGCGCACCACACGTGGCGGTCCGGCGCTGCAGTACGCGGGCTGAGAGGGGTGCGGAGCGTGTTCTGGACCGCATCGTCTCCATGATCCGTGAATCGGTGGCCGATGTGGGACGGGACAACGTCGCCGGGATCGGTCTCGGCGCACCCGGCCCGCTGGACACCGAGTCGGGCGTTGTCGCCGAGACCCCCAACCTCGGCTGGCGGGACTACCCCTTGCGCGACCTCGTCGCGGAGGCTTGCGGACTGCCCGCGACCCTGGACAACGACGCCAATTGCTTCACCTACGGCGAATGGGTGATGGGCGCGGGGCGGGGCTGCCGGCGCCTCGTGGGCATCACGCTCGGCACCGGGATCGGTGGAGGCATCGTTATCGACGGCGAGATCCATCACGGCGCTTCCGGTGCCGCGGGCGAGGTGGGCCACATGTCGGTCGATTTCCGCGGCCGGCGCTGCCCGTGCGGCGCCCGGGGGTGTGTCGAGGCGTACGCGTCGGGGCCCGCGATTGCGGCAAGGGCGGTCGAAGCGATCCCCGATGGCGGCGACTCCATCCTGGCGTCGATGGTGGACGGCGACCTTGACGAAGTCACGGCCGAAATCGTCTGCAGGGCCGCCACGGCCGGTGACCGGCACGCCGACGGGGTTCTGAGGGATACCGCGCGCATCCTCGCAGCCGCGGTCGCCAACCTGATCCACCTTCTCAACCCCGACGCGGTGGTCATCGGAGGTGGCGTCGCGAACGCGGGCGACCGCCTGCTGCGGCCCCTTCGGCGCGAGGTCCGGCGCCGGGTCTTCGGCACGCACATGCGCGCCTGCCGGATCGTGCGGGGCGAGCTGGGCGACAACGCCGGAGTGATCGGCGCCGCCGGCGTTTTCAGGCGCGCCCATCACGCTCGCTTCCGATGAAGCGGCTTGGGGTTCTGGGCACGCTGGTCCACGACACGATCATACACCCGGCGGCGCCCGGTCCGGTGCGCGCATGGGGCGGTATCGGGTATGCGCTCGCGGCCTTCGAGGTCGCCCTTCCCGACGGCTGGACCACGGTTCCGATCGTCAAGATCGGCGCCGACCTTCACGCGCGGGCGACCTCGTTCATCCGCTCCTTCACCCGGGTCGGCGACGCGCGTTTCCTGCGCCTGGTGCCGGAACCGAACAACCGCGTCGAGCTCGTCTACGCGAACGAGGCCGACCGCCTGGAAGTCCTGAGCGGGGGTGTCCCGGGGTGGGCCGCGCGCGAAGTGGGGGAATTCCTGCCAGGCCTCGACGCCCTGTACGTCAATTTCATCTCCGGGATTGAATTGACGCTGTCAGGGGCGAAGCGCATCCGGGACGGATTCGCGGGACCCTCCCACGCCGATCTGCACTCGCTGTTCCTGGGTGTCGAGAGCGACGGACGCCGCGTGCCCCGTTATCTTCGGTCTTCCGAGGAATGGGCCGGGTGTTTCGATACCGTGCAGATGAACGAAGATGAATTCGCCATGTTCTCCCGCGATGCAGCCGACCCGGCCCGCGCCGCCGCACCGGCTTTCGAGGGACGCGTGCGCATGATGGCGGTGACGCGCGGCAGCGAGGGCGTGAAGGTGATCGCGCCCGGGCGGGATCGCGATCCCGCCGTGTGGGAAGTCCCGACCTCGTCCGGTCCGGCGTCAGGCGACCCCACCGGGTGCGGCGACGTGTGGGGAGCCGCCTTCTTCTCGGGCATTCTCGCGGGGGCCGACCGGAACACCGCGATCACCTATGCGCATACTCTCGCCGAGTGCAAAGTGCGCTGCCGCGGCGCCGACGAGACACGGCGGCACCTGGCCGACAGGGGCCCGCGTCCGCCCTGGAGTTCGCACTGACATGCGGGTTGTGGAGATCCCGTCCTCGCTGGACTACCGAAACGTCGACACCGTCTTCGCGGAAGCGGCCGCCGCCGGGGCGGAACCGGTGCTCTTCGACGCGCGGCGGCTGCGGTGGATCGACCCGAACGGGATGCTGGCGCTTCTCTGCGCCGGACAGGTCGCGTCCGCCAACGGCGCCACCGCCCGTCTGTCGTTGCCCGCGGGAGGCGACGTCGTGGGATACCTGGACCGGATGGGGTTCCCCGCGGCGGCCGCGCGTGTATTCCGCGGGTCACCGCGGCGCGCGGTCCGCACTCCCTCCCATGCGTCGGACGTGCTGCTCGAGATCACATCGATTGCGACCAACTCCGACGTGCACGAGGTGGTCGACCGTGTCCAGTCCCGGGCGGGGGCGATCCTCTCCCGGACCCTCCGCTATCCGCTGGCCGCGGTGGTCCAGTTCTCGGTGATCCTGTCCGAGGTCTGCCAGAACATCGTGGAGCACGCGGACGGCCCGGGATGGGTCGCGGCGCAGCGCTACAACTGGACCCGCCGGCTGGGCCGCCAGGTGCTGGTGATCGGGGTCTCGGACGTCGGACGGGGCTTCCGGGATTCGCTGGCGGAGGAGCACGCGGAGCGTTTTGGCGATCGGTGGGGAGATGTGACCGCCCTGGAAGCCGCGTTTCTCATGGGCCTCACCCGTTTTCCGGACACGGGGCGGGGGCAGGGGATCCAGCAGATACGAAAACAGGTCGCACGCTGGCAGGGCCTGGTCTCCATCCGCAGCGGCACGGCCCGGATCGCGGACAGCCCCTCCTGGCATCCGAGTCCCCCGGTCGTGGACGGCCTGCCCCGGTTTCCGGGCGCGCAGATCAACCTCGTTCTTCCCGAGCGAATCGATGACTGAGCGGCTGGCGCGCGGTCGCCGCGGGGACGGCCCGGCCCGGCCCGCCGCAATCGACGTGGCCGCGATCGTCACCGATACCGTGGCGTCGCGCGGGCACAACCTTGTGACGCGCCCGACCGGACGGGCCGTGCGGGAGGCTATCGAACGACGGCTGGCGCGAACGTCTCCGCCCCCGGTCCGGACGCCCTTGTCCCCCCATGTGATGCTGATCGACTTCACGCGCGTCCGGATTCTCGACTTCAGTTGCGCGGACGAAGTGGTGGCCAAGCTGCTCCTTCGCTATCAGGGCCCCGACCGGCCGGGCAACATCTTCTTCCTGTTCCGGGCCGTGGACGAAATGCACCGGCACGCGGTCGAGGAGGTCCTCGAGCGCCATGGCCTGGCCGCGGTCTGCGATGTCGGCGGCGGCTTCCAGTTGCTCGGTCCGGCAACACCCGAGGAGCGCAAGGCCTGGGACACGCTGGAGCGGTGCGAACGGATCGGTCCGCGCGACCTGGCGGGGGCGCTCGGCGAACTCGGCGAGCCGCTGCTCAGGGGATTGGCCCGGCGGCGGCTGGCCTATTGGAGCGGCAATGGCGGAGCGGCCGCTCTGAGCGCCCTGGCACGCACACGGTAGACAACTCTGGAGGCAGGCAATGAGAAATCACGGGACAAGGGAAGGAAGACCCGGTCCGGCCACGCAGGCGGTGCACGCGGGTCAGCCCGAACCCCGGCCGGGCGCTCCGGTCGTGGCCCCGATCGTGCGCAGTTCGACCTTTCACTGGGCTGGCCCCGAAGACGGCATCGATCTGCTGTACAGCCGCTACGGCAACAACCCCAACCAGGAGTCCGTGGCCGCCAGGGTCGCGGCGCTGGAAGGGACGGAGGACGCGCTGGCGCTGGCCAGCGGGATGGCGGCCATCTCCATGACCCTGCTCGCCGCCGCCGGGCAGGGGGACCACATCGTCGCAAGCCGGCATCTCTACGGCGCCACCTGGGCCCTCCTCTCGAAGGAGTTCCCGCGGCGCGGCATCACGACGACGTTCGTGGATCCCGGCGATCCGGGCGCGTGGGACCGGGCGGTCACCCCGGCCACCCGCGTGGTGCTGATCGAGCTGCCCACCAATCCCGCGCTCCGCGTCTTCGACATCGAACCGGCCCGCCTCGCCGCGCGCAGCGTGGGCGCGATCCTCGCAGCCGACATGACCTTCGCGACGCCCATGAACATTCGCGCTGCCGAGCACGGGGTCGACGCCGTGATCCACTCGGCCACCAAGTACCTCGGCGGCCACTCGGACCTGATCGCCGGAGTCGTCGCCGGGCGCACGGGACTGATCCGGCGGGTCGCGAAGATGATGAAGCTCTACGGCGGCTCGATCGACCCGCAGACCGCGTGGTTACTGGAGCGCGGCATCCGCACGCTGCCCGCCAGGATGGAACGGCACAATCGCTCCGCGCTCGCGCTTGCCGAGTGGTTTACGGGCGTGCCCGGCATCCGCAGGGTGATCCATCCCGGCCTGACGGACCATCCCGACCACGCGCTCGCGACCCGCATGCTCAACGGCTATGGGGGCATGGTGTCCATCGTGCTGGATGGAGGCGGCGCGGCGGCCGACCGCTTCTCTGCGGCCCTGCGCCTCGCCGCGCCGGCGCCCTCGCTGGGTGGTGTGGAGACCCTGGTCTCCCAGCCGCGGCACACCTCCCACGTGGACCTGAGCCCGTCGGAGCGCGACGAACTGGGCATCCCGGACGGATTCGTGCGCATCTCCGTGGGCCTCGAGGACGTCGCCGACCTCAAGGCCGACTTCAGCCGGGCGGTCGCCGCCGCGACCCGTCCTGCCGCGGCCGCGACGGCCTGACCCCGGGCGGCGGCCTGATCCGGCGGGCGCCCTCTCGAGCCCCTCGAAGACCGGACTCGGGCGGGTGCCTATGCCTCTTCCATGAACGGGTAGCCGACGCTGGTGGGCGGGACCATCGTCTCCTTGATCGTCCTGGGGGTCAGCCAGCGGATGATGTTGAACACCGAGCCTGCCTTGTCGTTCGTCCCGGACGCACGGCCGCCGCCGAACGGCTGCTGTCCCACCACTGCCCCCGTGGGCTTGTCGTTGATATAGAAGTTGCCGGCGGCGTTCCGCAGTCGGTCCAGCGCGTCGCGCACCCCGGTGCGGTCCTGCGAGAACACCGCGCCCGTAAGCGCGTATGGCGAGGTCTTGTCGACGGTGTCCAGCGTCTCCGACCACTCGTTGTCGGGGTACACGTAGATGGACATGACGGGGCCGAAAATCTCGTCGCACATCGACTCGTGGTCGGGTCGCCGGGCCTCGATGAGGGTCGGCCGTATGAAGAAGCCCTCGGCGTCCGAGTATTCGCCGCCCGCGATCACGTCCGCGTCGGCGCTGGCCGCGGCCCGGTCGATGTAGCCCGTGATGGAGCTGAAGGCACCCGGGTCGATCACCGCGTTGACAAAGTTCCGAAAGTCCGTCGGCACCCCCATCCGCAGTTCGTTCGTCTCATCGACGAGGTCGTCGCGTATCGACTTCCACACCGAGCGCGGGACGTAGGCCCTGGAGGCTGCGGAACACTTCTGGCCCTGGTACTCGAACGAGCCGCGGATGATCGCGGTGCGCAGTGCGGCGTGGTCGGCCGACGGATGAGCGACGATGAAGTCCTTGCCGCCGGTTTCGCCGACCAGCCGGGGGTAGGACCGGTAGGTTGCGATGTTCTTGCCGACGGTGTTCCACAGGGACTGGAATACCTCGGTCGATCCCGTAAAGTGCAGGCCGGCGAAGTCCGGATGGCTCATGGCGGCTTCGGTGATGCCGGCCGGGTTGCCCGGCACGAAGTTGATCACTCCGGGAGGAAGGCCGGCCTCTTCCAGCAGCTTGTACGTGTAGTAGCCGGACAGTACCGCGTGCTTGGACGGTTTCCACAGGACCCCGCATCCCACCATTGCCGGGGTTCCGGCCAGATTGGCCCCGATCGCGGTGAAGTTGAACGGGCTGACCGCGTAGACGAAGCCTTCCAGAGGCCGGTACTCCATGCGGTTCCACACGCCCCTGTCCGAGATGGGCTGCTGTGCGAAGATGCGGTCCGCGAAGTGGGCCCCGAACCGGTAGAAGTCCACGATCTCGCAGGCGGCGTCGATCTCCGATTGGAAAGCGTTCTTGCTCTGCCCGAGCATCGTCGCGGCGTTGAGCGTGGACCTCCACGTCTCCGCGAGAAGGTCCGCCGCCTTCAGGAACACGGCGGCGCGGTCCTCCCAGGGCCACGACGCCCATTCGCGGCGCGCTTCGACCGTGTTGGCGATGGCTTTCCGCGCTTCCGCCGGGCCCGCCTCGTGCCAGACACCCAGGAGCAGTTCATGGTCGTGCGGCGCGCGGATTTCGTGTGTTCTTCCGGTCCGGACCGGTTTGCCCCCGATGATGACCGGGATATCGACCTGCTGGCCGCCGATCCTGTCGAGGGCGGCTTTCAGTTCCGCTCTCTCCGGGGTGCCGGGCGCATAGGAGTGGATGGGTTCGTTGACGGGGTCGGGCACACGGAACGTTCCGGACATGGGCTGATCGAGATTGGTGGTTGGCGGGAGCGCTCGAGCCCTCGGGGGAGGCGCATCACGGAGCAGCCTCCGCCTCTCGCAACGGTCGTGCGACGGTTGCGGTTGGACTGGCCAAGGGTCTTTTTCGAACGCAATCTTCCGGGTGCTCGTCAACGCCGGAATCGCAGGCAATTTCACGAAAGCGGGCCGCGCGCGCAACCGGCATTGACGACCGGGAAACGCGTTCGGTAGTTTCCGTGGGCGTCACAGCTACCATCCTCGGGACCGGTTCGGACCCGTGCCTGTGACCTGGACGGAGAATGGCTACCATAGAGCGGATCGAAGAGGTCCTCGAGACGATTCGTCCCGCCATCCGCCTGGACGGGGGCGACGTTGAACTGGTGGCCTGGGACGAGGAGCGGGGGAGGGTCGAAGTCCGGCTGATGGGTGCGTGCGAAGCGTGTCCGATATCCATGTTCACCCTCAAGGAGGGGATCGAACAGCGGCTCAGGGCGTCCGTGCCCGAGGTGCTGACGGTAGATGCCATTTGAGCCTCAAATGAGCCAGGGCGGACTAGCGGCCGCTGTGACGACGGCGCTGACGGGCATCGTCAATCCGATGACGGGCCAGAACGTGGTGGACGGCGGCCAGGTCAGCGCCGTGGCGGTGGACTCGCAGGGCAACGCCCGTTTCGTGTTTTCGCTGCGGCGTGGTGATCCCGGGGTGCTGGTGCGCCGGGCCAGAGCTGCCGCCGGGGCCGTCGAGGGCGTGATGTCCGTGAAGGTGGATGTCCAGTTGCCCCAGACACCGCCGGATGGTGAGGGCAAGGCGGAGCACAAACCGGATGTCCGGCGGCGGCCGCAGGGACTGCAGCCGGGCTCGGTTCCGCCTCCCACTCCGAAGCCCGGCATCCTGGCCGGCGTCAAGCGAATCATCGCGATCAGCTCCGGGAAGGGCGGGGTCGGCAAGTCCATGGTGGCCACGAACCTGGCGGCGCACGCCGCCGCTCGCGGGTTGAGCACGGGTCTGCTGGACGCGGATATCTACGGACCGAACATCCCGCTCATGTTCGGAGAGCGCCGCCGCCCCCCCGTGTCCGGCGCCAAGGGGTCGGAGATGATCGTGCCTCTGGAGTCGCACGGCGTGCGGCTCATGAGCCTCGGGTTTCTGCTCGACCGCGCCCAGCCCGCGATCATGCGGGGCCCGCTGATCGCGGGCATTCTCAAGCAGTTCATGGAACAGGTCGCGTGGGGCGATCTGGACCTGATGATCGTGGACATGCCGCCCGGCACCGGCGACGCTCAGCTGTCCCTGGTACAGACGGTGGATCTCGATGGCGCGGTGATGGTCACTACGCCCCAGAAGGTGGCCACCGGAGACGTGCGGCGCGGGATCAAGATGTTCGAGCGGGTCAACACCCGGGTGCTCGGCGTCGTGGAGAACATGTGCGGCTTCCAGATCCCGGGATCGGACGAGGTGGTGGACTTGTTCGGACGGGGCGGCGGCGAGGAACTGGCCCGGGAATTGTCGATCCCGTTCCTGGGCAGGGTGCCGATCGACATCGCGGTGAGGAAGGCGGGGGACGAAGGACGGCCGACCGTGCTATCCGCGCCCGATTCTCCCGCGGCGGCATCGCTTGCGGAGATCGGCGCGAATCTGCTCCAGGCGCTCGAAACCCTGCCGCCGCGCCGTTAGGTCGTCGGGGGCCGCGCTCCGCGGCACCCCTGGGGCCCGGCCGCGACTGTTCCCGCGAAACGCGCCCGAGGGTCTATTCGCCCTCCAGCCATTGACGGTCGGCCGCCGAGAGGGCCCCCGGACCCCTCCGCACGCGGGCGAGCACCTTCAGCACGAACCAGCCCACGAACATGACCGGGACCACCTTCCAGAGGAGGAACCCGGCGATCCCGGCGGTGAGACCCAGAAGGGCGCCGATCACCGAGAGGACGATCCACACCACCACAATGCTGACGATGCCCATCGCGAGGAATGTCAACAGCGTTCCGATCATGCCTTCCCCTGCGTAACCGGTCCTCTCGGGGCAGCCGAACGGTCGGCCCGCTCCCAAGGGACGGAAGAATTGCCAGCCTAAAAGTAATACTTATTCGTTGCGCGGTGGTTGTCACCACCCGTGACGCCGGTCAGCCGATCCACACGATGTCGACACTCCCTAGCGCGGCGGAGATGTCGATTTCCACCCTCCGTTCGGCAGCATCCCAGTTCACCGACTGATACACGTCTCCATTCCTGACGAGCCGCTCCGCATCGAACGTGGAAAGGAAGCGGCTCTGGCGGTGAACGCGAATGCCCAGAGATTCAGGTACGCGGATTTCCAGAGCGCCCAACCCCATATCGACCGACAGCATGGCGTTCTCCACCCAGCGTCCATCCAGTTCCAGCACCACCGAACCCAGGCCGGCGTTCACCTCGATCTCGCTGGTGTGGAAGTTCCCGAGACCGCTTACGCGCAGATCGGCCGCCCCCACGGCGATGATGGCCTCCTCCATCGGTTCCGGATTCAGTTCCCGCATTCTCAGGACCGATTCCGAGGCGCCCGTATTCAGCTCGAGCCGCGATACGGGTATGCCGGTGAGGTCCACATCCGCGCGTCCCGCACCGAAATCCAGTTCAATGGCCGCTGGAATGTCCGGTCCGAGTCGCAGATCCAGTGAGGGGCTTTCCGACCTGCCGCGAAAGCTCCGTCCGCGGTGGTCGTCGATGGAGATTCCGACCCTGAGGCGCTGGTTTCCGTACTCGGCAACCGGGTCAGCCGTTTCTTCGTCGAAGCGGAACAGCGCTCTGTACAGGGAGCCCTCATCGCCCCTGCTCAACTTGAGTACGCCGGCTCCATAGCCGACCGAGACACTGAGGCGGTCCTCGTTCGTGACAAGCCTGGAGGAAGTGAAGGTCTTCCAGCTCTGGGCTCCGAGCGGCAGGGGTGCGGCGAGCGCAACACCCGCGGCAAGGGCCAGCATGAGCCGGCTAGCGACGGCCATTACGGGCCGGCTCATGACTCGTCGTCCCCGGCGGCGGTCGTCCCATGGTCCACGTCATCGTCGGCGTCCGGAGCATCGTCGTCCTCGGCCTCGTGCCAGTCGACCGGCTCGTAGGCGTGTTCCTCGAATCCGTACTCGACGGGACGGCGGCCCCCGCGCGTCACGATGACCGCGCCCAGGCCGGTCAGCGTTGCGGCGACACTCGCGATGCTCCCCATCCCGATGACGAGCGAGCCGGTCCAGCCCACCAGCGGCAGCACCTGCAGGGCGTTGCCGATGACGAAGGGGGCGAGCAGCGTGGCGAGTCCGAGGAGACGGAGGTGGGTGGTGCGGTTGCCATCGACCCAGTCGAGCCAGGGGATATCGTGCTCGAGCACCCATCTCCCCACTTGCTGGCCGACCCCCACGTATCCCATGAAGCCCGCGACGACCACCGCCAGCGGGAAGAGCGGCACCCAGGCCAGCAGCACCGGCAGACCCACCACGGAGATGGCCAGCACCACCATCCCCAGGACATAGACCGGGAGGATCAGGAATCCGCCCGCAAACCCGACCACGGCACTGCGCGCCGGCTGGCTTCCGACCGCCCGGGTGACCACGTCCACGCGATCCGCCGAGAAGCGCGTGAGGAGCAGCGTCAACAGACCCAGAATGACGAAGGCGATGCCGGTTTCGAAGATATCGCCCATGGCACGGCCGGCCCTCGCGAACCCGCTCCCTCGTCGGTCGTTCCGGGTGCGTCCCAGGTCGCGGGTGACCTCGGCCCGGATCTCTTCGCGGACCTGGTTTTCCGCCCGCCGCAACTGCCGCGTCACATCCACTACGTCGCCGTCGACCTCACCGCCCCGCCGTACCAGATCCGACTGGATCAGATGGACGTCGCCATCGACCTCTCCGTCCTCCCGCAACGTGATGGTGCCGTCGAGCACGATCACGTCGCCGTCCACGCCGCCACGAACGTCGAGATGCCCTCCTACGACCAGCACGGATCCCGAGTGCGAAGTTCCTTCGCGCACGGTGTAGTCCTGATGCAGCCAGATCCCCAGCGCCTCGAGGTCGACATCCTCCAGGGCGGTCCCGAGCGCCTCGACGTTTTCGCTGTGCGCCACGGCCTCCAGGAGCTCCCCCATTCGCTGCCCGGCGATGGAACGGCTCACACCGCCGCCGACGCCCGCCACCGCTCCCTCCAGGGCTCCGTCGACCGCGCGCAGCAGTTCCGCCTCGCCCCCGGTGAGATCCGGACCCGGCTCCCACTGCTCGAGCGCTTCGGCCAACGGGCCGTTCGACAGGGAGAGGACGTCCGAGAGCAGACTGCGCCACTCCTGCTCGGCCGCGCCACCGGACTGGTATGTGCCGAGCACCTCACCGTCGGCCGTGACGCGACCGTTCTCGAAGGAAATCGAGAACGTTGCGCCGTCGGAGAACTCGAGCTCCAGCGACGCCTCTGAACTCGAGACTCCCAGCTGATTGGAGACAACCTGCCGCTCCTGGGCCGCGGCATCCGCGGCGGCGAGCATGCCTCCACCTCCGGCGACCGCGGCGAGCAGCCAGTTCATTCGGTCAAATCGGTACATAGCGACGCTCCGTAGCCGGAACCTTGACGATGTTCCTGTAGAGAACCCACGCCGAAACCAGCGTGAGACATGCGAAGACGATAGCACTGACGGCCAGGGCCGGTCCCTGCGGCGCCACACCGTCGAGGAATCCGAACACACTGCCCGCCGCGCTCCCGAAGCCCCCATTGACGAGGCCCGAAAGAGCGTCGGCGGTCCTGGTCCAGAGGAAGCTCGCGACGTTCGACGCTGTAACCAGGGGGTTGTTGGAAAAAAGCATGTACGCGGTTGCCAGCATGGCGGTGGTCGGCCCGAAGGCGATGCCGGACGCGGCCGCCAGACGGTCCGCCGGGCGAGACCAGACCCGCCCGATTCGCTGCGCGAACCCGTCGTGCCGGGCGGATGCAGCGGACACCGTGTCCACCCGTGCCATGACCCGATCGCCAAATCCCGCGGTCGGCTCATGGGCGGGCAAGCGGTCCAGCCTGTCGTGCAGCTGCTTCCACCCGGCGAGGGCGCCGGCCGCCTCGGGGTCACTCGCAACGAAGGCGGACAGGGCCCTGGCCTGGCGCTTCGGCAGACCCTCGTCCACGAGGGTGGCGAGCGCATTCGGCACGATGGCGAAGGAACCTCCACCGATCCATGCCCGCGCCCGGGCGCGCCAGGATCTTCCCGCGTACAGCGCGACGAGCACGCGTACCCTGAAGTCCGGGGAGGGCGCGAACAGCGCGAGTTGATCGAGGGCCGCGAGGACGGAGCGAAAGGCGCGGACCTCGGCCCGGAGCCCCGGATTGACCTCGATCTCCCGTTCGAACTCGAGGACGTCGCCGGAGCGCAATTCGCCGTCCAGGTACGAGAATATCCGTCTCGCCTCCGGGTCCAGGCCCCTCATGCTGCGATCGGTTTTGGTCACTTTGCACATCCTCCGGGATTTGTCGGCACTACGGTCCCCGAATTCCGCTGGTTTCACTGCGCGCGCCACCCGTCGCGGTTCCGGCTAGCCGGGATCGACCACGTGGGCCAACGACTCCTTCAACTCAAGACGGGCTCTGTGGATGTACGTCTTCACCGTTCCCAGAGGCAACCCCATGATCTCGGCGATTTCCTTGTAGGAATAGCCTTCCACGTGCCGCAGCAGCGTTACGGCGCGGTACTCGGGCCGCAGCTTGCCGATCGCGACTTCAATCTGGCTTCCGAGCTCCATATTCTCCACGTAGGCATCCGGGCGCTCGTCCGGCGACTCCACGATCGGTGTGGTCTGCGCCTGCGCCTCCTCCGTCAGGGCGTGGGGGGACCCCTGCAGCGAGATGGTATCGAGCCTCTTCTTGCGCAGGTGGTCGATGGTGACGTTGTTGGCGATCTTGAAGACCCAGCTGGAGAACTTGTACCTGGGGTTGTAGCTCCCGATCGCGTTGAAGGCCCGGATGAAGGCCTCCTGAGACAGATCCTCGGCCAGACTCCGGTCACGGACCATGCGGTACACGAGCGAGAAGACCGGTCGTTCGTAGCGCTTCAGCAGTTCCCGAAACGCACGCTGGCGTCCATTCGCGGCCTGGGCGGCCAGGGTTCTGTCATCGGGTGCGGGATCTTGCAAGGACTGTGGGTCGGGCCGTGGGCCGTTCCTTGAAGGGGGCACAGGTTCTCGGGGACCGTTGCGACGATCGCCGGTGGACTTGATGACGGACTACGTTTCAGGGGCGAATTCCCGTCAGTCGGCACGGGGCGGGTGGATTCGGCTCCCATCGGGATTCTACGTTTCGTGCCCGCTTTGTCCACGTTCCACGCATCAGGGAGGTGATGCCTTGGCCGCTTCGCGGCATACGGTCCCGGCAGCCGGGGATGAGCGCGCAGCACAGGTTAGAACGCTCTTCAGCGAGATCGCACCGCGCTACGATCTGCTGAATCACGTCCTGAGCCTGAACATCGACCGGAGGTGGCGCCGGCGTGCCGTAGGGGCCCTCGGGTGGGAGGCTGCACCGCGCGGGACGTACCTGGACGCGTGCGCCGGCACTTTCGATCTCGCACTGGAACTGGCGGCGCGGCAAGGTTTTGCGGGCCGTGTGGTGGGGAACGATTTCGCGCTTCCCATGCTGGCCCGGGGGCTGCCCAAGATCCAGGACGCCGCTGTGGCGCCCATATGCGGCGACACGCAGAAGCTCCCGTTTGCCGGGGCGACGTTCGCGGGGGCGACCGTAGGATTCGGTGTGCGCAACCTGTCCGACCTGGCGGCCGGGTTCCGCGAGCTTCATCGAGTGCTCAAGCCCGGTGGACGCCTCGTGGTGCTGGAGTTCACGGTGCCTCCCGGGCGCCTCCTGCGTGCCGCGTACCTGATCTACTTCAATCGCATCCTTCCGGTGGTCGGACGGCTGGTTTCGGGCCATCCGTGGGCGTATACCTACCTGCCCAGGTCCGTTCGGGACTTTCCCGGTCCCGGTGCGCTGGCCGAACAGCTTCGGAGCGTCGGCTTCGCGTCGGTCGAGTGGAGTCTGGTCAGCGGGGGGATCGCGGCCATTCACGTGGCGTCGAAGGCCGGTCGCCCGAGCGGGACAGGTCCTCGGAGAGCACCGTAACCGTCCCCAGCTCCGAGGGGGAACCGTCGAAGCGGGTCGTGTCTCCGACAAGCAGGATGGTCATGCGGGCCGGATCCATCTCCGCCCGAAAGACCTCCAGCACGTCGTCGGCCGTCACGTCGCGTATCCCGTCGAGGAAGCGCTCGAGCCAGTCATCGGGCAGTCCGAGGCTCTCGTAGGTCATGCCGCGCGCCACGACCTGAAGAGGCGTGCGGAAGTTGAATACGAACCCGTTGACGATCTCGCCCACGGCGTGATCCACTTCGTCGGCGTCCGGCGCCGTGGCCCGCACGGAGTCGAGAGCCGCCAGGAGCAGGCGCGCCGCCGCGAGCGTGCGCTGGGGCCTGGTTCGCGTCAGCGCTCCGACGAGGCCGTCGTCCCTCCGCGAGGCGGTCCAGATCGACGACGCGCCGTACGACAACCCCTGCCGGGTACGCAGCTCCGTGGCAAGCCGGCTGGAGAGCCCCGATGCCCCCAGAATGGAATTCGCGATCCGCGACGCGAAGTACTCGCCGGTGTCACCCTGGCGCAACGAAGATGAATGGGCCAGCACGACGACGCTCTGCTCGATGTTCTTCTGGATCACGAAAACACCCGGCTCGGTCCGGATATCGGGCTGTGGATCCTCCAGGAGGTTCCCCGAGCATGGCTGCCAGTCGGCCAGGATCCGCTCCAGCATCCGCGACGCGCGGCTCCAGGTGACATCTCCGGCGACGCCGAGCACCATGTTGCCGGGGCAGATGACCGCCTCGTGGACGTACCGCAGCTTCTCCTCGCTGAGATCGTCGGGTTCGAGGTCCAGGGGACTCATCTCCCAACCCACGGGGTGGTCTCCGTACATGATCCTGTTGAAGCGGCTGAAGGCCAGCGAAGCCGGATCGTCGCGCCGCCGGCGCACGCGCTCGAGTTCCGCGCCTCGCCAGACTTCGACCTGCGTCGAATCGAAACGGGGCCAGCGCAGCATGTCGGCCCAGAGTGACACGGCTTCGTCGAGCTGCCCGGTGAGGGTGTTGATCCACGACGAGGAGCCGCCGCCTCCCTGTCCGAAGCTGGTCGCCAGCGCAAGCAGTTCGATCCGCGCATCGACGGAATCGGGGGGTAGTTCCCGGGTGCCGCCCGTGCGCATCAGCGCCGGCACGGCGGTCGCAGCGGCGAAGTGTTCCCGGGCGAATCGCCGGACTCCGCCCCGGAAGGTGGCATAGATGGTCACCAGCGGGAGTTCGCGGTCCTGGGCGAAGTAGACCGGGACGCCCCTGACCGTCTCCTTGCGCGGCTTTACGGGACTGAACCGCAACTCGGGGAACTCCAGGGCGGCGATCCGCTCCCGGACGGACTGCTGCGGGGGAGCCCCAAGGGCCTCGCCGGCCGGGAGGGCCACGGCGGCCGACGTCACGGCCGCCATCGCCGCGCCGCGCATCGAAGCGCTCCGGACCCGCAAGTTCACGGGGATCCCCTTCGCACCATCGTGGCAACGGTCCGGCCGCGCGGCGTGAGATACCGCACCGCGACCCGCTGCACGTCCTCAGGCGTGACGTCGGAAATGCGCCGCGACAGACGGAACGTCTCCCGCCAGTCCCCGAAGGAGGCATGCGAGTCGGCGATTTGCATGGCGAGCTCGAGATTCGACGAGAGACGGCGAAACTCACCCGCGCTGATCTGGTTCCTGATGCGAAGCAGTGCCGCGGCATCGGGCGGCTCCCGCTTGATCGCTTCGATCTCTTCGTAGATGGCCGCTTCCAGCTCGGCCGGCGTGTGCGGCGATCTCGGCACGGCGCTCACGATGAAGAGGCGGGGGTGGGCGAAACCGGGGCCCTGGTACGCGGACACATGCAGCGCGGACTGGTCGCGGGCAATCAGACGCTGGTACAGGCGCGTGGTCCTTCCGGCGGTGAGTACCGATGCGAGCATGGACAGGGCCGGGGCATCCTCGTGAAGGCCGGACACGCCCCGCCACCCGATCATGACGCGGGGTTCGGCGTCGAACTCGACCGTGATCCGGCGTTCACCCGCCTGTTCCGGTTCGCGGGCGGTCACCGGGGCGGGCGGAACCCCGGGAGGAACGGAACCGAAGTACTCCTCGGCCCACTCGACGACCTGGCCGGGATCCACGTCGCCGACGATGGCCGCTACGGCGTTGCGCGCGCCGTAGTAGGCGCGGAAGTACTCCAGGACCTGCCGGCGGGTGAGCGATTCGAGATCCGCGGAGTGGCCGATCACCGGAACACCGTAGGGGTGGACCTGAAAGGCCGTCGCCAGCAGCGAGGTCTCCAGGATTCCGCCCGGGCTGGTCTCCAGCCGCATGCGCCGTTCCTCGCGCACGACGTCGAGTTCCGTGGAGAAGCCGCGCATGACCGGGTCCGTCATTCGGTCTGCTTCGAGGACGAACCACAGCTCCAGGCGGTTGGCCGGCAGTTCGACGAAATACCTTGTCGCTTCGTGTGAGGTGGTCGCGTTGAGCCCCCTCGCGCCGTGGGCCGTGAGGATCCGGTCGAACTCGTTCGGGATCGAAAGCGCGTGCGCCTGGGACTCGATCGCGGCTGTCAGGCTACTCAGCCGACGGACCTCGGCGGAGTCGGCGTCGTGGCCGGCAAGCATAGCGATCATCGAGTCCCTGGCCGCATCCGCCGCGGCCATCAGCGGCGATTCACCGGCACGGTCCCGGGTCCCGATCTCCTCGCTGCCCTTGAAGAGCATGTGCTCGAGGACATGTGCGATTCCGGTGTTGCCCAGGTGCTCGTTGACCGACCCGACCGGATAGTGAACCACAAGGGACACGGTTGGAGACTGGCGGCGCGGCAGGATGAGGAACGTCATGCCGTTGTCCAGCGTGTGCCGGGCCACGGGCAGGGCTTCACCCGGCGCCGCGCCGGCTTGTGCCGCCTGGGCCGCGGCCGAAGTGACCGCAGACAGTCCGAGCCCCGTCAGGGTGATCAGCGAGAGGACTATGGGTGCGCGCATCATGGAGGCGCCGCCTGACACCGCGGACAGAAGAAGGCGGAGCGGCCGCCGAAGACGATGCGCTCGATGGGAGTGCGGCACCGGAAGCAGGGTTCGTCCGCACGACCGTACGCGTGGAGCGCGCGGCCGAACCTCCCGACGTCCCCCTCCGCGTTGCGGTAGTTGCGCAGGGTGGTGCCGCCCGCGTGGATCGCGCGTCGCAACACTTTCCGTACGGAACGATGGAGTCGTGCGGCGGCCTCGGTGCCGATCACGTTCGCGGGCGTGGCGGGGTGGATGCGCGCGAACCACAGGGCCTCCACCGCATAGATGTTGCCGACGCCCGCGACCTTTCTCTGGTCGAGGAGAAGCGAGCGGATGGGCGCGCGGGACCTGGAGAGCGTTTTCCGCAGCACCCTGGCGGTGAAGGAGCGTGCCAGCGGTTCGGGCCCGAGCCTCCGGGACCAGGCACGCCACTGCGCGCGTGGAACGAAGGTGAGGAGGCCGAATCGGCGTATGTCGTCGTAGGTCACGCAGCCCCCGTCGGCGAGGTGAAAGTGCACCGCGGGGTGCGTGCCGAGGCGCGCTGGTCCCGGTCCTGGTCCGGACAGGACCCGGCCGGTCATTCCCAGGTTGATCACCAGGCGGCTCTCGTCGTCGAAGGTGAAGACCACGTTCTTGCCCCGTCGGCCCACATTCCGAAACTGCTTCCCCGGCAGCGAAGCCGCAAAGCCGCCGGGCGAACCCTTCACGACGTCGTCCCGCAGGACGGTCACACCGGTGATGATCCGGCCCGGCAGAACCGAATCCAGCCCGCGTGCTATGGTCTCGGCTTCGGGAAGCTCGGGCAAGGCGTCACTCCAGTGTGTCGTTGTCGTTGGCCGGGGGGTGGTCGGCCGGCGCCTCACTCGTGGCGCTCAGCTTCCCTCCATCCGATGTCGCGGCGGAATTGCCGCCCTGCGAACGTGATCGCCTCGGCCGCCTCGCGACTGCGCCGGCGCGCACGCCGGAAGTCCCTGGCGGTCGCGGTCACCGCCAGGACGCGCCCCCCCGAGGTGACGAGCCCGTTCTCCTCCAACCGGGTGCCGGCATGGAATACCTCCACGCCCGCGGGCAAGGCGGGAACCGAGATCGGCGCTCCCTTCGGATATGCGCCGGGATAGCCTTCGGCCGCGAGAACCGTCGTGACCGCGGCGCCATCGCGGAAGACGGGCGCGTGCCCGCCGAGCCCGCCGCCGTCTGCGATCGCCATCATGGGCTCCAGGAGCGAGGAGTCCAGGAGCGGAAGCACGGCCTGCGTTTCGGGGTCCCCGAAGCGGCAGTTGAATTCGACCACCCTGGGTCCGTCCGCGGTGATCATCAGGCCCGCGTAGAGAAGCCCGCTGAACGGGCAGCCCGATTCGGCCATCGCGCCGAGCACCGGCGTGACGATTCTCTCGCCCACCTCGGTGATGAGGGCGTCCGTGACGAAGCCCACCGGTGCGTACGCGCCCATGCCTCCCGTGTTCGGGCCCGTGTCGCCTTCGCCGATGCGCTTGTGGTCCTGGGAGGAGAGCAGGGGGACGAAATCCTCACCGTGGGCCAGGCAGAATACGGACAACTCCTCCCCCTCCATGTATTCCTCGACCACCACCTTGCTGCCCGCGTTGCCGAAGGCCCCGGCCAGCATGCTGCGTGCAGTGCTCACCGCCTCCGCCACGGTCTCGCACACCACGGCGCCCTTGCCCGCGGCGAGTCCGGACGCCTTGACCACCACCGGGGCGCCACACGCCTCGATGTACGCGGTGGCCCCGTCCGGGTCGGTGTGAACCTCGTACGCCGCCGTGGGCACGTCCGCCGCCGCCATCAGGTCCTTCGCGTACGCCTTGCTGGATTCGATCCTGGCCGCCGCCGCCGAAGGGCCGAACACGGGGACTCCGGACTGGCGCATGCGGTCGGACAGTCCCGCCGCAAGCGGTCCTTCCGGACCGATCACCGCAAGGTCGATGCGGCGCGCCGCGGCCCAGCCCGCCAGGGCCACAACGTCGGTGGGGGCGATGTCGAGGGCAGTACACTCGTTTGCCATGCCCCCGTTGGGGCGGGTCGCGAAGAAAGTGGCGGCCGGAGCGTCGCGCCGCAGCTTCCAGAGCAGCGCGTGTTCGCGGCCACCGTTGCCGACGATGAGGATACGCATTTTCGCTACCGGATCATTTCCTGAAGGAATCCATGAAGCTTCCCCCCACCCGTCTGGCAGCGCCCGCCACCTGGTCCAGCAGGTCCTTTGCGCCGGTCTTGTAGGCGTTGGCCGCTTCAGCCACGTCCTCGCGGTACGCGGGATCGGGTTCGCCGCGGCGCTGGTATTCGCCTCGCAGCACCCTGTCGTATTCGCCCTCTTCGATCCAGCCGCGCAGTTCGGAAAGGCGCAGGACCCAGAAGGGGTGCGTCTGGCCCAGGAGGTTGAGGACCTTGAAGACCTGGTCGGCGAGATCCCCCGATTCCCGGTACTCCTCGGCCTGGTGAACGAACTCGGGCAGGGAGGTCTCGTCGTCGGACCCGCCACCGGCCATCTTCAGCATCCCGGCCATGACCACGTCCGGATCCTGGATCGCGAGCAGTCCCGCGCGGTCGGCCGAAAGCTCGCTCTTGCGCGACCACTCCAGGAGCCCGACGAGGATCGCGCGCGCGGCCAGCCCGACGATGGGAAAGCCGAGCCCGGCCAGCTGGATGAGGAGCTGGGTCATCGTGCGGTAGAGCACGTGGTCGCTCATGACGTGGCCCAGTTCGTGGCCGAGCACATACGAAACCTGGCGGTCCGTGAGGAGCTCCAGCGTCCCCGAATTGAGAATGATGAACGGCTCCTTCATCCCGTAGGCCCCGGCGTTCACGACCGGATTCTGCGAGACGAAGAGCGGGTACCGCTGCGGAGCGTCCAGCGTCTCGCACATGTCGCAGTAGAGCTCCCAGATCCTCGGGAACTGGTTGGGACCCACGCGCACGGCGTTCGCCTGGAAAGCGAGCCGAATCGGCTTTTCGCCGAAGATGCCGAACAGCGCCCGCAGGACCTGGTCGAACATGGGGAGCTTGCGCAGCGCGGCCAGCGCGGCACGGTCGGCGCTGTGCTCCCAGGCTCGCGAGGAGATGTCCGTCAGGATGCGCCGCGTGCGGGTATCGCCGTCCGAGTTGCTGCCGTGGGTGTAGTTGTAGTCGTCGGTCATGTTCAATCCTTGCGTGATAGCGCCCGTTCGATGTCGTCTACGAGGTCGGCCGCGTCTTCGATTCCCGCCGACACGCGGACCAGGCCGTCGGTAATCCCCATCCGCAGCCGCACTTCCTCGGGCACCGAAGCATGGGTCATGAGCGAAGGGATGCAGATCATCGACTCGACGCCGCCCAGACTCTCGGCGAGGCGGATGATCCTGGTGCCTTCGGCCATGCGCCTGGCATCGGTTTCGGCGAGTTCCGCCGAGACCATGCCGGAAAAGCCCGTCATCTGCCGGCGCGCCAGTTCGTGCTGGGGGTGCGACGGCAGTCCCGGGTAGTGCACCCGGCGCACGAGCGGATGGGATTCCAGGAATTCGGCGATCCGCATGCCGTTCTCGTTGTGGCGCTCCATGCGCAGGTGCAGCGTCTTCGTGCCGCGCAGGGTCAGCCAGGAGTCGAAGGGGCCGGGAACCGGTCCGGTGGACTTGCGCACGAACAAGAGTTCGTCCGCGAGTGCGTCGTCGTCGAGAACGATGACGCCGCCGAGCACGTCGGAGTGGCCGCTCAGGTACTTGGTGGTCGAATGAATGACGACGTCCGCGCCCAGCGCAAGCGGGTTCTGGTTGCCGGGAGAAGCGAACGTGTTGTCCACGCACAGGAGCGCGCCGGCTGCCTCGGCCGTGCCGGCGAGGGCCTCGATGTCGGCGATCCGCATGAGGGGGTTCGATGGCGTCTCCAGGTGGATCAGCCCGGTGTCGGGACGCACCGCCGCGCGCACTGCGGCCGCGTCGCGGGTGTCGACCAGGGTAACCTCGATCCCGAGTCGATCGAGGACCTGCGTGAACATGCGGGTGGTGCCGCCGTAGGTGTTCTCCTCGCTCACGACGTGGCCGCCCGCGGCGACGGTCTTGACGAGACACTCGATCGCCGCGAGTCCGCTCGAGAAGGATATCCCGTGCCGGGCGCCTTCCAGGTCGGCGATGTTGGCCTCGGAGGCTTCACGGGTGGGATTCTGCAGGCGCGCGTACTCGTAGCCCCGGTGGCGGCCCGGCCCTTCCTGGACGTACGTGGAGGTCTGGAAGACCGGCGTGGTGATCGCACCGGTCACGGGCTCCGGCGATTGTCCGGCGTGAACGCAGCGGGTGCCGAAGCGGACCGGCGGATCGGACAACTGGAACTCCTCGAAGATGGGCGCGGCTGAGGCTCGGGCGGCGGGTTGTCGTCCCAATCTAGCATTAGTGGGCGCGGTGGGGGCTTCGGCCCCGGACGCAACGCCCAGGCGAGTGTGGCTGGGATTCCTTCCATGGACTGCTAGCTTTGCTTCAGGCTTCGCTCGGGGCCGCCGGGCCGGGCTCCCTCAAACCGTCCAGTCGTACCTCATGCCGATCCAGCTTCCTTCCGACCTCATGGTCAGCGTGTCCGGCTTTCGCGGGGTAGTGGGCGCCTCCCTGACTCCCGAAATGGTGTCCGGTCTGGGGGCGGCGTACGGGACGTTCCTGCGGGAGGAGGGCGATCGGGGGAAGGTCGTCGTGGGGCGGGATTCCAGGACATCGGGACCGATGCTGGAGCGCGCGGCGGTGGCGGGCCTTCTCTCTGCCGGGTGCGAGGTGGTCGAGCTGGGAATCGTCCCCACGCCGACGCTGATGCTCGCGGTGCGCGACGCCGACGCGGCGGGGGGAATCGCCGTCACGGCCAGTCACAATCCCGCGGAGTGGAACGCGCTCAAGTTCGCCGTGCGGGGCGGGACGTTCCTGCCGCCCGAGCGCATGGACCGCTTCCAGGCCCGGGTCCAGCGGCTCGACCCTGTCCGGGCGCCGTGGGACCGGCTTGGCGAGGCGAGCGGTGACGAGGGCGCCGTGGAGCGTCACATCGCGCACATCCTGGACCTGGCGTTCCTCGACGTCGACGCCATCCGCGCGCGGCGGATCCGCGTTGCGCTCGACTGCGTCAACGGGGCCGGGGGCGTGATCATGCCCGCGCTGCTCGACCGTCTCGGGTGCCGGGTGCACGCCATCGGCATGGAGCCGGACGGCCGCTTTCCCCGGGACCCCGAACCCACCGCGGCCAACCTGGGCGACCTGGCGGAACTGGTGCGCGCGAGCGGTGCCGAGATCGGGTTCGCCGTGGATCCCGACGCGGACCGGCTTTCGCTTGTGGACGAGCGTGGCGTGCCGCTGGGCGAGGATCTGACGCTGGCGCTGGCCGCGGACGTGGTCCTGGGCCGTGGCGGCGGATGCGCCGTGACCAACCTGTCGACCAGCCGGATTCTCGACGATGTCGCGCGGACGCACGGGTGCAGCGTGGTGCGCGCGCCTGTGGGTGAGATCAACGTTGTTGTGCGCATGATCGACGAGGGAGCGGTGGTGGGTGGGGAGGGCAACGGTGGCGTGATCCTGCCCGCGCTGCACCACACCCGCGATGCGCCGGTCGGGGCGGCCCTGCTCCTGCAGTACCTGGTCGACGCGCCGGGCGCGACCCTGTCGGGCCGGGTCGGCCGGCTGCCTTCCTATCACATCGTCAAGGACAAGGTGACGTTTCCGCGCGCCCTCCTCGACGACGCATACGCGGCCCTGGAGCGCGAACTCCCCGCCGGTGAACGGGACGACAGCGACGGAATGCGCCTGGAGTGGAGGCGGGAGGCGAGTTGGCTGCACGTCCGGCCGTCGGGCACGGAACCGGTCGTGCGCCTCATCGCCGAAGCGCCGGCGGAGGCGTCCGCGCGCGGTTTGGTGGACCGGGCGAGGCGCGCGCTGGCCGCCACGGCGGGCATCGGCTCGAGCGTGTAAGATGTGCGGAATCATCGGATACGTGGGACCCGGGCGGGCGGGTCCGATCCTCATGGAGGGCCTCAAGCGACTCGAGTACCGGGGCTACGACTCGGCGGGACTGGCCGTGCTCGACGCGGACCGCCGGCTCCGGTTCGAGAAGCGCTCCGGCAAGATCACCGAACTCGAGGACGCGCTGGGCGGCCGATTCCCGTCCGGCACCTGCGGAATCGCGCACACGCGCTGGGCTACCCACGGTCCTCCCAGCGAGGCGAACGCGCATCCGCAGCTTTCTCCGGCCCGGGACATCGCGCTGGTTCACAACGGGATCATCGAGAGCGCGGGCCGCCTGCGTCCGAGGCTGCGCGATCTGGGATACGAGTTCCGCAGCCAGACCGACACGGAGGTGCTCGTCCACCTCATCGACCTGGCGTTTCGCGACACCGGCCGGCTGGAGGATGCCGTCGCGAATGCCGTGTCGCGCGTCGAGGGGACCTACGGGATCGCCGTGATCAGCTCCCGTGACCCGGGCAAGATCGTCGTCGCGCGCAACGGCAGCCCGGTTCTTCTCGGCGTCGGCGAGGGGGGCGAGCACTTCGTCACCTCCGATGCGACGGCGGTCGTGGCGCACACGCAGAAGGTCGTCCGGCTGCGCGACGGGGACTCCGCGGTGCTTGCCCGTGACGGCTACCGGACCTTCGATCCGGCGCGGCGGGCGGTCACGAGAGGGGCGCAGATCGTCGGCTGGGGAGCGGACTCGATCAGCAAGGGTGGCCATGACCACTACATGTACAAGGAGATCCGGGAACAGCCGTCGTCGCTGCGCGATGTGATGCGTGGCCGGCTCCTGGAGCGGGACGGCACGTCGAAGCTGGGCGGCCTTGCCATGGCGAACCGGGATCTGCGCGGCGTGAACCGAATCGTGATCACGGCCTGCGGCACGAGCTGGCACGCCGGGCTGATCGGGGGCTACATGCTCGAGGAAATGGCCCGGATTCCGGTAACGGTCGAGTACGCTTCGGAGTTCCGCTACCGGAACACCGTGCTTGATCGGGGGACGCTCGTCATGGGGATCAGCCAGTCCGGAGAGACGGCCGACACCCTGGCGGCGCTGCGGGAGGCCGGAAGGCGGGGCTGCCGCACCATGGGGATCGTCAACGCCGTGGGATCCAGCATTGCGGCCGAGACCGACTTCGGGGTCTACCTGCACGCGGGCCCCGAGATCGGGGTGGCTTCCACCAAGTCCTTCTCCAGTCAGATCGTGGCGCTGGCGCTTTTCACTCTGCACATGGCGCGTGCGCGCGGCATGTCGGTCGTGCAGGGGCGGGAGATCGTGCGGGCGCTCCGGGGACTGCCTGCGCTGGTCGAGGAGGTGCTGGAGGTCGGCGACCGGGTCGAGGAGCTTTCCCGCAAGTACCACGCCGCCCCCAACTTCCTGTACCTGGGCCGGGGCTACCAGTTCCCGGTGGCCCTCGAGGGCGCCTTGAAGTTGAAGGAGGTAAGCTACATTCATGCAGAGGGTTATCCGGCTGCGGAGATGAAGCACGGACCGATTGCGCTGATCGACGAGAACATGCCCGTGGTGGTGCTCGCGCCCCGCGATGCGGTGTATTCCAAGACGCTGTCGAACATCCAGGAAGTGCGCGCGCGGCACGGACGGATCATCGCGGTCGTGAACGACGAGGACGACGAGGTGACCGATCTCGCGCACGAGCGGATCGTGATTCCGGCGACGATCCCGGCCCTGATGCCCGTGCTCGCCACCGTGCCGCTGCAGCTCCTCGCCTACCATATTGCCGTGATGCGCGGATGTGACGTCGACCAGCCCCGCAACCTCGCCAAGTCGGTGACCGTCGAGTGAGAGTCGTCCTGCAGCGCGTGACGGAAGCCTCGGTGGAGATCGACGGCGCGGTCACGGGTTCGATCGGGCCCGGTCTGGTGGTGCTCGCCGGCTTCACCGACGGAGACGGTCCGGACACGGTGTCGTGGATGGCCGACAAGATCGCGAATCTGCGTGTCTTCGCCGACGCCGAGGGACGGATGAACCGTTCGGTGCTCGACATGAGGGGCGAAGTGCTCGTAGTCAGCCAGTTCACGCTGTACGGTGACGCGCGCAAGGGCCGCCGGCCCTCGTTCGTGCGGGCGGCCCGGCCCGAGGTCGCCGTGCCGCTCTACGAGGCGTTCGTGGAGGCGTTGGACGGCGTCGTGCCGCGGCAGGTGCAAACCGGCCGCTTCGGCGCGGCAATGAAGGTGTCGCTTGTCAACGACGGACCGGTCACGCTGATGATGGAACGATGATGAAACGGCAGCCACGATGATGAAACGATGATGGGAGATGCACTGCCAACCGCGGCACCCCACGCGGCAAAGCGAACCGCGCGCGTGCCGGACATCGTGCTCGCTTCAGCGTCGCCGCGGCGGGCGGCAGTGCTCAGGATGCTGGGCCTCTCCTTTTCGGTGGTGCCGGCTGACGTGGAGGAGCGCCGCGAGCAGGGAGAGCCGCCGCGCCGGTATGTGGAGCGCCTGTCGCGTGCGAAGGTGCGCCGCGTAACGGCCGCCCACGCGGATGCGCTGGTGATCGGGGGCGACACGGTCGTGGCGACGGCCGGGGGCGTTCTGGAGAAACCGCGGCACGGGGCCGAGGCGGTGGGAATGCTCTCGTCTCTTTCGGGAAGCGAGCACGAGGTGTACAGCGGGCTGGCCGTGGCGGCTCACGGCCGGATCGCGTCGAATGTGGCCACCGCGCGCGTGATCTTCCGCACCCTCACCCGCGAGGTGATCGAAGCCTACGTGGCGACCGGGGAGCCGCTCGACAAGGCGGGGGCGTACGGCATTCAGGGTAGCGGTGCCTCGCTGGTCGAGCGCATCGAGGGCGATTACTACACGGTGGTGGGATTGTCGGTAGCGGCTTTTGTCGATCTGATCCCTGCGGTCGGCTTCGAATACCTGCCGGGCGGGCTGGCCGCGCTTGCGTTGCCGGAGGACGGGAGACCATGAGCCGCGGCGCGGTGCTTGCTCTGGACCAGGGGACGACCGGATCCGCCGCATTGGTCATTGGCGCGGATGGGGCGGTGCTGGCGAGGGCGTATTCGGAATTCACCCAGCACTTTCCGCGGCCGGGCTGGGTAGAGCACGATGCGGACGAGATCTGGCGCGTCACGGCGCGCGTGGCCGGGGAGGCGGTTGCCGCCGCGCGGACGGAGATTGCCGCGGTGGGGGTGACGAACCAGCGCGAGACGGTCGTCGTGTGGGATCCGGAGACCTTGAAGCCGCTGCATCGGGCGATCGTCTGGCAGGACCGCCGCACGGCCGCGCTCTGCCGCGAATTGAAGGATACCGGCCACGAGGGGATGATCCGCCGAAGGACCGGGCTGCTCCTGGACCCGTATTTCTCCGGTACCAAGCTCCGGTGGATCTTCGATCGGCACCCGGAGCTCGATGCGCGGGCCCGGGCGGGCGAGCTGGCCGTGGGCACAATCGATTCGTGGCTGGTGGCGCGGATGACCGGCGGGGCCGTCCACGCCACCGACCCCACCAATGCCTCGCGCACCCTCCTCTTCGACCTCGACGACGGGGACTGGAACGATGAACTGCTCCGACTCCTCGGCGTGCCCCGCCGGGTCCTGCCGGAAGTCCGGCCCAGTTCGGGAGATTTCGGGACCACGGACGGAGCCGCCTTCGGGCTCGAGGCCCCCATCGGAGGAATCGCGGGCGACCAGCAGGCAGCGCTCTATGGACAGGGCTGCTGGGAGGCCGGAGTCGGCAAGTGCACGTACGGTACCGGGGCGTTTCTGCTGCTGAATACCGGGGGGCGGCGGGTATTGTCCACTCACGGGCTTCTCACCACGGCCGCCTGCGATGCGCACGGTGGCCGCGCCTACGCCCTGGAGGGATCGATCTTCGTGGCGGGCGCCGCCGTCCAATGGCTGCGGGACGGCCTGGGGCTGCTGGACGACGCTGCCGCCAGCGAGGGCATGGCCCGCTCGCTCGACGGCAATGACGGCGTCTACCTGGTCCCGGCGTTCGTCGGTCTGGGCGCGCCTCACTGGCGCCCCGACGCGCGCGGCTCCATCACGGGCCTGACCCGGGGCACGACGCGCGCCCACCTGGTCCGGGCCGCCCTGGAGGCGATGGCGTACGGCACCCGTGATGTCGTGGCCGCCATGGAACTCGATGCCGGCATGCGGGCCCGCGCGCTGCGCGCTGACGGCGGCGCCGCGAAGAACGACTGGCTGATGGAGTTCACGGCCGGGGTCCTGGGGATCCCTGTCCACCGCCCGGACATGGTGGAGACGACGGCGCTCGGAGCCGCGGGATTGGCGGGACTGGCCGCTGGCGTGTGGGCCGATCCGGAGAGTTTTGCGGCCGCGTTCGGCGCCGGCCGGACCTTCGCTCCCAGCCTCGGGGAGGACGAGCGCGAAGCCCTGATCGGGGGCTGGGCCCGGGCGGTTCGAGGCACGCTGGCAACGCTGGAAGCGCAGCGATGACTCGCCCCGGGTGCGGTCCTGCGCGTCGCCGGATCGAGGGTCGCGTGAAGCACCTGGTGGGCGTGGGGATTTCGGGCAGGGGCTTGCAGTGCGTAGATTGGATGTACCGGTCGTCGTCCGGCCGGGAGTCACTGCAGGCGAATCGCCCCGGTCTCGGGGCTGGAGTGAACGGCAAATGAAGAATGGACGGTTTTTCGTCGGGCTGGTCGGGGTGGCGGCTGTTGTCGCGTGGCTGATGTGGACGGGAATCAGCGACAGCATGGTTTACTACCTCACCCCCAGTGAACTCCTGGAACGCGTAGAGGGCGATCCCGCGTTCCACGAACTCGGCGTGAAGGTAGGAGGACAGGTGGTCGAAGGGTCCTGGGCCCGCCGCAAGAGTGGTGCGGGGACGCATGAATTCCTGGTCGCGGACCAGGAGAATCCCGATGTCGCCTTCGCCGTCCGGTACGGTGATATTTTGCCGGACACCTTCAATGATCAGGCCGAGGTGGTTGTCGAGGGGGTCTTCGGAACCGACGGCGTCTTCCGCGCGCACACCGTCCTGACGAAGTGCGGGAGCCGGTTCGAGGCTGCCGAGGAGGAGCTGGCGGCGTGACGGTCCTGGGCGAAGTCGCCCTCTGGATCGCTCTTCCGGTTGCCCTGTGGGGAACCGTCGTCTCGTTCGTCGGCGGACGGTTCCGCCGCAGCGATCTGGTTCTGAGCGGAGAGCGCACCGTCTACATGCTCACGCTCCTGTTGCTCGTGGTCTCGGCGGGCATCATCGCGGCCTTCCTGGGGAACCACTACGAGTACAGCTATGTCGCGAACTACTCGAACCGCGAACTGGACACCTATTTCAAGGTGTCCGGGCTGTGGGCGGGACAACGGGGCTCGCTCGTCTTCTGGACGCTGCTGCTGTCGGTATTCGCGTCGATCGCGGTTTTCCAGAACCGGCGGCGCAACCGGGAGTTCATGCCCTATGTGAGCGGCACGCTCCTCGGCCTGCTTTCGTTTCTGCTGGTCGTGCTGCTGTTCGCCGACGTCAACCCCTTCGAACGCCTGGGATTCACGCCGGTCAACGGCCGGGGCCTGAATCCGCAGCTGCAGAACTACTGGATGACCATTCATCCGCCGACCCTGTACCTCGGTTTTACGGCATTCGCGGTCCCCTTCGCGTTTGCGGTGTCGGCGCTGTTGACCAACCGCCTCGATTCCCGGTGGATCGCCATCACCCGGCGCTGGATCCTGCTCAGCTGGTTCTTCCTGACCAACGGGATCATCTTCGGGATGCGCTGGGCCTACGAGGAGCTGGGGTGGGGTGGGTACTGGTTCTGGGATCCGGTCGAAAACGCCTCCCTGCTTCCGTGGCTCACGGCCACCGCGTTTCTCCACTCGATCCAGATCCAGGAGAACCGCGGGATGCTGAAGGTGTGGAACATGGGTCTCGTGGTGACCACGTTCCTCCTGACGATATTCGCGACCTTCCTCACGCGCTCCGGGCTTATCGAGTCGGTCCACAGCTTCGCCGAGAACCTGCGGATCGCGTACATCTTCCTCGGCTTCATGGGTGGGATGGCGGCTCTTTCGGCCGTGCTCATCGTGTACCGGCTCCCGTCGCTCAGGTCCGAGAACCAGTTCCAGTCGTTCCTTTCGCGCGAGTCGGCCTTTCTGTTCAACAACTTCCTGCTGGTGGGCGTCACCTTCGCCGTCGCCTGGGGGACCCTCTTCCCGCTCATCACCGAGGGATTCTTCGGCGAGACGCGGAACGTCGGACCGCCCTACTTCAACAGCGTGAATATCCCGATCGGGCTGATGCTCCTTGCATTGATGGGCATCGGGCCGGTGATCGCGTGGCGACGCGCGTCGCGACGCAATCTGCTGAAGAACTTCACGGTGCCGGTGCTCGCCGCGGCAGGCGCGCTGGGTGCCCTTGCCGTGATCGGCGTGCGGCACTCCATGGCGTTGGCGACCTTCACGATCGCCGCGTTCGTGATGACGATCGTGATCACCGAGTTCTGGAAGGGCACGCGGGCACGGGCGCGGATCGCCGGCGAAGGGATGTGGAGCGCGCTGGTCAGCCTGGTCAGGAGAAACCGGCGACGGTGGGGCGGCTACATCGTCCACGCCGGGGTCGTGATCGTCTTCACCGGTCTGGCCGGCGCCGCCTTCGATGTGCGAATGGAGCAGGAACTCGCGCCGGGCGAAGCCATGAGCGTCCGCTCGGCCCTGGGCACCGAGTATCGTCTGGTCTACGAGAGCCTTTCGCACTCGCGTCCGCGCGTGGCCGAGGGAGAGCGCGAGAACGACTGGCGGTGGACGGCGTTGCTGACGGTGTATCGGGACGGAGAGCGAGTCGGCATCCTGCGCCCGGAGCGGCGGTTCTATCCCGTCATGGAGCAGCAATCCACCGAGGTGGGGATCGCGAGCACCGCATTCGAGGACCTGTACGTGATTCCCAAGGAGGTTGACCTGGAGAGCGGCTCGGAGCGCGTCACCTTCGAAGCCAAGGCGCTGCCGCTGGTCCCCTGGATCTGGTACGGCGGGCTGATGGTGACCGTCGGCGCCCTGATCGGACTCTGGCCGGCAGCGCGGGTCGCCGCCCCGGCAGCCGCGCGCCGCAGATCACGCCCGGGACCCCTGCCGGCGGCGGCAGCCGGCTGAGCTTCCCGATGGCGATCGCGCCGTGACGGCTCTGATCGGCGGAGTGTTGCTGGCCGCCGGCGTGGCGCTGTTTATCCTCGAACCCGTCTTCTCCGGGAGAAGGGCGGCGCTGTATGGGGGTGACGACGACTTCGACGAAGGCGCGGCGCGGCGACGGGTCGCGCTGACGGCGCTTCGGGACCTCGAATACGACCGCGCGACGGGCAAGCTCGACGAGGCGGACTACGACGCCCTGAAGCTCGAGTTGTCCCGGGAGGCACTCATGCACCTTGGGCCCGACCACGACTCCGGCGACGGCGTGGAGACCGAGGCGGTCCGGGTTGCGCGGCAGCTGGAGGACGAGATTGCCCAGATCCGCCGCGCGATCCGCGAGGGCATGCAATGTGCGTCGTGCGACCACGTCAACGGCATCGGGGCGAGGTACTGCGGCCATTGCGGCAAGCGGCTGGCCACGGGGGCCGGGGCGGCCGGGACCGCTTCCGGCGGAGCCGCCTCTTGACCCTCGAAGGGCGGGGGATCGTGTGCGACTATGGCCCGGTGCGGGCCCTTGCCGGGGTGGATCTGTGCGCGGCGGGCCGGGAAATCCTGGCCATCGTCGGGCCCAACGGGGCGGGTAAGACGACGCTCCTCAAGGTCTTGAGCGGAGAGCGCAGGCCCGACCGCGGCGAGGTGACCCTGAACGGGACCCGGGTGTCGGGCTCGGACGCCGCCTGGCGTGCGCGGATCGGGCTGGTGTCCCACCGGACGGGTCTCTACGAGAAGCTCACCGCGATCGAAAACCTCAGGTTCTTTGCCGCCCTTCACGGCCTCCGGGGGAACGGCCACAAGCTCACTGCGATCCTCGAGGCCGTTGGTGCCAGCGACCTGGCCAGGCGGCGCGTCGAGGCGCTCTCGCACGGCCAGCGCCAGAGGGTCGCGCTGGCGAGGTCTCTCCTTCACGACCCGGAGATCCTCTTCCTGGACGAGCCGTTCACGGGGCTGGATCCGGAGGGTGCGGCAGGTCTGGAGCAGGCGCTGACGGCTCGCCGGCACGACGGTGCGGTTGTTGTCCTCGTGACCCATGATCTCCGCCGCGGCCTCAGGCTGGCGGATCGAGTCGCCGTCTTGCGCCGGGGCCGCAAGGTCTTCGACGGGGAGGCGGCCGAGGATGGAGCCGCCGAGATTCTGGATCACTTCACCGCGGGAGCGGACGCTCCGTGATGACCGAACTGCGCTGGACGTGGCTGATCGCGCGCAAGGACCTGAGCCTCGAGTTCCGCGCCGGAGGCCGGTTGCTTGCCATGATCGCGTTCGTGGTCCTCGCCGGTTTCCTTTTCGGCTTTGCGCTCGACAAGGGTCAGGTCCCCGGCCGTGCGGTGGTCGCAAGTCTCACCTGGCTCACGGTCCTCTTCGCCTCGACGGCGGGGGCCGGACGAATATTCGATATGGAGGAAGAGGACGGCGCATTCCGCCACGTCCTCCTCACGCCGGTCTCGAGGAGGGCGGTCTTCCTGGGCAAGACCCTGGCGAATCTCGCGCTGACCTGGCTGATCACCGCACTGTCGTTCGTCGCCCTCACCAGCTTTCTCGGAGTGCGCACTTCCGGTTCGCTGGCGGCGCACGCAGCGATCTTCCTGCCGGGCACGATCGGCCTGTCGGCGACCGCGACCTTCTTCGGGCGCATGTCACGGCACAGCAACCTGGGGGACTCGCTCCTGCCGGTGCTCACCTTTCCGCTGCTGGCTCCCCTGGTGTTCTTCGGAGCCACGGCCTCGGCCCGGGTTTTCATGGCGCTGCCCTGGGACGAGATTTCGGGCCTGGTGCGCCTGCTCTGGGCGTTCGCGATCGGCTCGGTGACGGTCGGCGCCGTCCTCTTTCGCCATGTAACCGACGAGTAGGGGTGTTGCGAATGGAGTCGACAAGGGTGCGAACCGCGGGCCTGCTGCTCGTGTGGGCAGGCGTCGCAGCCATCCTGCTGATGCATTGGATGGTTGTCTTCTGGGTCCCGACCGAAGCGGCACAGGGCGTGGTCCAACGTATCTTCTACGTCCATGTGCCAGGCGCCTGGACGACGTTTCTCGCTTTCGGGATCGTCGCTCTCGCAAGCGCCGCGTATCTGTGGCTGGAGGACGAACGGGCCGACGCCGCCGCCGTCGCCGCGGCCGAAGGCGGACTGATCTTCGGAGCCATCATGCTCATCTCGGGCCCCCTTTGGGGACGCGTCGCATGGGGAACCTACTGGACCTGGGAACCGCGTCTGACGCTGACGCTGCTCCTGTGGTTCACGTATCTGGGGTATTTCCTCGTCAGGGGCTCGGTGGCCGACCCGCGGCGGGGGAAGCGCTTCGCCGCCGTGGTCGCGATTGTGGGCTCGCTGAACATTCCATTGATCCATGTCAGCGTCTCCTGGTTCAGGTCGCTGCATCCGGGGCCGGTGGTGATCAAGCCCGAGGGACCCACCCTGCACCCCGACATGCTGACGACCCTTCTGGTCTCGCTGGCCGGTTTCACGATGGTGTTTCTCGGGCTCTTCGCCTTCCGGTACTCGATCGAGCTCGCCGCCAGGCGCCGGGCGCGGGCCGAGGACGCCGCACTCGCTGGAGGACTCGCATGATTTTCCGAATCTGTACCGCGCTGTTGTGTTCGGCGGCAGCTCCGGCGGTTCTGTTGGCGCAGGCCGAGGGGGGACGCGGGGCACTGCGTCCGTACGTCCACGTCTTCCTGGCCTACGGGATCATGTGGGTGCTGATCGCCGTCTGGGTCTGGATGATCGCGCGGAGGATGAAGCGCCTGGCGGCCACCGAGTCCGCGCGCCCGGCAGACGATGGCGGCGGGTAGGGACCGGCACGAGTCCTTGGGCGCCGGGTTCGGCACCGGTGTTTCGGTCCTCGTCGCGCTGGTCCTGTTCGTCCAGCCCGGAACGGCCCAGTCGAGCAGCACGTCGACCACGCTTCGCTACGGGTCCGGGCTGCTCGATGTCCCCGCCGCCACCGTGCTGCCGCACCTGACGATTGCCGCGACCTACTCGGGCTTCGGCCTTTCCCGGCACGGCGCCCGCAGCTTCGACCGGTCGTCCGGAGGACGCGGCCGCGGAGGCAGAGGGACGCAGTGGCTGTCGGACGGCGCGGTGGCAATCGGCCTTTTTGACCGCCTGGAAGCGGGCGCAACGCTTCAGCACTTTGCGGACGCGCGTGACGGCGGCAGGCTGGTCGGCGGTTTCGGCCGTCTGTCTCTGCTGCCGGGTTCGCTTGAGCGTTTCGACCTCGCGGTCGGTGCGCGCTACGTCACGTCACCCTCCTTCGGCGACGGCGGTCGCGGCGGATTCCAGCCCAACAGGCTCGGCTATCCCGACGCGCGCGTGGTTGGCGCTCCCCGCGGGCGGCGGGAGTTCCAGGGCAACCTGAGTCCGTACGTCGTGGCCACGGCCGGGCTTCCGGGCCTCGACGCAATGCCGTTCGAATACGACGTGACCCTGAGTGCGGGATGGGGAGGCGGACTCTTCTCGGCGGGAAGAGATCTCGATTTCCATGCCGGGGCCTCCACCGGCGGACTGTTTGCCGGATCCGCGCTACATGTGACCCTTGGAGCGGCCGCCGGTATGAGCATGATGGCGGAGTTCAATGGCTTCGACGCCAATGCCGGCGTGCGGTTCGATTTCGGAGGGGCCCAGGTGAGCGTGTTCTCGCTCGGGATGAATCACGATGGATCTTCCGGGTTCCGGTCCAGGAAGTTCGGTCTTGCAGCCACCGTTGCGGTCTGCACGGGGGAGCTCGGGCTGTGCCGCCGCCGGTCGTATGCTCCGGCCGACACGGTCACGCTCCCCGCGCCGCCGCCGGATACGGTCATCGTGGAGCGCGCGATCGAGGAGCCCGGCCCCGCCGGCACGCCGACGACCCTGTGCCTGTCCAGCGGCGAGAGCGTCCAGGTGTGGGTTACCGCGGCGAGTGACACGCTGGTCGGGCCCGGCCGCGTAGCGCTGGGCGCACTCGGACCTGGGGTTGTCCTGGCCGGCGCCTATGCAGAGGACCGTGACTGGTTTGAGGACGGCGAGGCCATCGGGTTGGCCGGACGCAGCTACCGGAGAAGCGGGCCGCCCGGGCCTGCGGACTGTAGCCGGATCGAACGCGTGGGTCGCCACGATGGCGTTCCGCTCTTTGCGGATCGCGGCGCCGGGGTGCCGTTCGACTTCGTGTATGTGCCTGTAAGACCCGGTCTATGGGTGCGTTACGACAATTGATCGATCTAGCTAGATATCTAGCTAAGTGACGTGTGAAACGTGGTTCGGCGGTTCGCCGAATCCAGCCATCGCGTCACTTCCGGGGTCAGGTCATCAGCGGTGTCCACGTCTCCTTCCACCTCGAGCCAGGTGACCGACAATCCCAGCCGTTCGGTCCGCTTCGTGGTTTCCGCGAGAACGGACCCGGTGCTCCAGCGGATCCCGGCAAACAGGTCCGGATGCGGCCCCTGCAGGCCCAACAGGTAGTACCCGCCGTCTCGGGCGGGGCCAATCACGACATCGGCGCTGTCGAGCGCCGCGAAGGCCCGCGTGATCGTGTCCGCGCCGACGGCAGGGGCATCGGTGCCGATGATGACGACGCGATCCGCGTCTGACAGGGCGCGGGCCACCATGCGCGACATCCTGGTGCCCAGATCGCCGGTTCCCTGCGGCCAGTATTGGTGCGGCGCGGGACCGAGCCAGCTCCGGACCTCGGCTTCGCCGTCGGGCGGATCGTAGCAGACGACCATCCGGACGGGTGCGGATCTCACGGCGGCGACGATGAGGCGGGCCATGCGCCGGTACAGCTCTGTCGCCCGCTTGTCCCCGATGGTGCGTGCCAGCCGGGTCTTGACCGTCCCCGGCCGGGGCGCTTTCGCGAAGACGAGCAGTGTTGCGCTGGCCGGGCTGGCTTCCTGCGCAGCCGTCCGCGGGCCGGTGCCATGCGCTCGCCGGGGCCGGTACCGGCGCGCAAGGACGGTGGGTCCCGTCCCGGAAAGAAAACGGGTGATCGTGCGCATGTTGCGAAACAACGCGCGGACGCGGCCCTCTTCCTCGTAGCGCCGCGCGCTGGTCGTCAACGTGCCGGCGAGGGGCACGAGCTGTCCCACCTCCAGCAGACGCCGGCTCACGATTACGTCCTCCATGATCGGTTCGTCCGGGTAGCCGCCGATGCCGGCGAAGAGATCGCGACGGATCAGCAGGCCCTGATCCCCGTAGACAAGACCGGCCAGTCGCTCCCTGATCCTCTGTCCGGCCTCGATCATCCTGTAGAAGACGTGTTCGTGGGCGATGGCCAGGCCGAAGTATCCCGCTACCGGAACGTCGCGCTCGACGTGGCGGGCGATGGAGCGCAGGGCGGCATCGTCGAGCCGGGAGTCCGCGTGCAGGAACAGGAGCCACCGGGTACGGAGGAAGGCCGCGCCCGCGTTCATCTGCCGTGCCCGGCCACAGCAGCTCCTCATGACTTCGGCTCCGCCGGTTCTGGCAGCGGCGACGGTTCCGTCCCGCGAGCCGCCGTCCACGACCAGCACTCGATGAGCGATGGCCAGGCGGCCGAGGTACTTAAGCAGTGGAGGCAGTGCCTCCTCCTCGTCCAGCGTGGGGATGACGATGCCGAGGGCGGCCGTGCTCCCGCCTCCTCCGGCATGTCCCTGCGACGGGTGGCGCGGTCCCCGCGGAACCATCAATGCGGCGCGTCGTTCAGGGTCCAGTCGTAGTCGAAGAAGACCAGTCCGGCAGCCGGGTCCGCGACCGCGTTTCTGTCGGCCCCGTCGAGGTATTCGGCGAGGAAGGCAAGAATGCCCTCATGACCCCCGAAGTCCTCGTTGAACCAGTCCAGCACCCTGTTCACTCTCACGGTCGGGGCTCCGTCCGCGACTGACACCTCGAAGTGGACGGGGTCACGGAGGAATGCGATCACTCTCTCGTCCAGTTGCCGGTCCAGCGTACTTCCGAGATAGGCCTGGGGGATGAGGGGCGGACAACTCAGCGCGGCGCAGTTGATCGCGAAGTGAATGCGGGGGTCCCCCATGGGGCGGATGATGTCGTGCTCGATTTCATCCTGCGAACGGTCGGCGCCGGCCACGGGGCAATGCGCGCCCGTGAACACGTCGTCGATCTGCCATACCGAGTTCTCCGGCCGGTCGGCGGCCGCGTTCCTCAGCCGGAGCAGACCGCCTGCTCTTCGGATCGGATAGTGCTCGATCACGCGCTTGAGCATGCAGGCGTTGTAGGCGTTGATCCAGAATGCGAGCTGGTCGTCCCTGTTGGCGGCGTCGAGGGCCGACGGATCGGTGGAGGCCAGGGTGGCGATGTAGCGGTCGAGTCTCGCCGGGTCCGCGGCCAGGCGCGAGTAGTTCACCAGCGGCCCCGCGACGATCTCGGCGAGCACCTGTGTAAGCACCGAATGATCGGGAAGTTGCGGGGCAGTGGTCTCCTGCACGGCGCCTGCCGGCCTTCCCGCGAGGGAGAGCCCCACCAGCGGCACGACGACGGCCGACATTCCGGGCAGCTTGACGCCCAGGCGCTTCAGTATCGCCGGCAGAAAGCTCAGGAGAATGAGGAGGGCCCCGGCCAGCAGAACCCCGAACAGCGCATCTCTCGAGGCCTCCAGCGAGCCCTGCAGGAGCGAGTGGGCGAAGAATGTGTAGACGGCGGTGCCGGGAAGGATGCCGATGAGCGTCGCGATAGCGTAGTTGCGCCACTTGAGGGCCACGAGCCCCGATCCGAAGTTGAGGGCGTTGAAGGGAACCAGAGGGATGAGGCGAAGCGTCAGCAATCCCCGGAACCCGTGCTTTCCGACGACCCTGTCCAGCTTCTGCAGCGCCGCCGAGTCGTCGCCCATCAGGCGCCGCACACCGTCTCCCCCCAGCGTGCGCGAGAGGGCGAACGCGGCGTTGGCGCCGATATTGGCTGCCAGGAAGTTGAAGAGCGTCCCCCAGTAGAAGCCGAACAGTGCCCCGCCGGCGAGCGTGAGGATCGTACCGGGAACGGCCAGCGCGGTGGCGGTTGCGTATGTCGCGACGAAAATCAACGGTGCCCAGGGGTTGCCCCGCAGCAATTCGATCGCCTCGCCGATGCCCTCCCGCGTAAGGTAGGCCCCCAGCGGCGTCCGGGCGGCCGCCACGTACCCGCCGATCAGTATTACGGCCAGGAGCGCCAGCTTCAGAAGGGCGCCGGCGCGTCCGGCGGCCCGGTTGGTTTCGTCTATTTGAGCCATTGGATGATTCTCTTGAGCAGTCTGCCCGATGTCGTGTCGAGTCGGGAACGCATGTACTCGCCCGCCGCCCGCTTTACGCCTTCGACCATTGTCGGGTACGGAAAGATGGTGTTGGCGATCCGGCCAAGGGTCAGTCCGTGTTGCCGGGCCATGACGAGGGGCAGGATCAGCTCCCCGCCGCCGTGGGCGACGATGGTGGCTCCAAGCACCTTGCCCCTGCGATCGGCGGAGACCTTGACGAATCCCACCGCGGACGCGTCCACGATCGCGCGGTCGAGGTCGTCCAGCTCGTATCGGTAGGTCGTTCCGCCCGCCGCTTCCGCCTCGGCCTCGGACATTCCCACGTGAGCGATCTCGGGGTCGGTGTAGGTCACCCACGGGACGCTGTCGTAGCGGATCTTCGTGCTGCCCGGAATGACCGCGTTGCGCAGCGCGACCTTGGCCATCTGTTCGGCGACATGCGTGAATTGCATGGCACCGGTGACGTCGCCAACCGCCCACGCGGAACCGGACGACGTCTGCAGCCGGGAGTCGACGACCACGGCTCCCCCTTCCGTCCGGATGCCGGCGGCTTCCAGGTTCAGGCCGTCCGTCAGAGGCCGGCGCCCGGTGGCTACGAACACGCGGTCCGCGGTCACGGAGGCCCCGTCGCTCGTATCCACAACCGCGGCGTTCGCTTCCGTGCGAACCGCGGTCGCCTTGGTCCCGACGCGGATCTCGATGCCCTCCGCAGTCAGGAGGCGGTGCATGAAGGCGGCGACATCGGGGTCCTCCCGGATCAGAATCGTGGGGGCCATCTCGAGGACCGTCACGCGCGACCCGAGCCGGGCGAACACCTGCGCGAACTCGAGTCCGATCGGACCTCCTCCCAGAATCGCGACGGAACCGGGCAGTTCGTTCTGATCGAACACGGTCTCGTAGGTCCAGTAGCCCACCTCCTCCAGGCCTGGGATGGGAGGAATGGCGGGCACCGCGCCTGTCGCGATCACGAAGCGCTTCGACCGGATTCTTCCAACTCCCTCCACCTCCACGGTCGCAGCGTCCAGGAACCGGGCGGCCCCGAAGTGGACGGACACCCCCATTTTCCGGAATCTTTCGGGGTCGTCGTGATGGGCGACGGTCGCGCGCGCGGCCCTCATTCGTTCCATGACCGCGCGGAACTCGCTCCGGGCCCCGTCCGATCGCAATCCCAGCGTGGAGGCGTGGCCGATGTTGTGGGCCAGGCGTGCGGACGCGATCAGTGCCTTCGAGGGCACGCATCCGGTCCACAGGCAATCTCCGCCGAGCGCCGACTTCTCCACGAGGGCCGGTTTGAGGCCCAGGTAGGCCGCGCCGGCCGCGGTCACCAGGCCTCCCGTCCCGCCGCCGATGGCGACCAGATCGCAGTCGCGCGAAGAGTTGGCTCGTTCAGACATGTTATCGCCCATGGATAAGGATACCTTCACCGGTACGCAGCAAGTTCCCGCTTGACCGGGAGCTATTTCGTCTTATCTTCGGTATTAGCATTCGTCGGTTTGCGAAAGCGTCGGCCCGAGTCCGCCGGAAGCTGCTACGCGACGTGACCGACCCCACGTCCCCTTGGGGGCAAGCGAAAGGTCGCAAATGTCCAGGAACCCGAAATCCGCAACGCCGACAACACCAGGGAACGGTAAGGAACGGCAACGCCGGGAGAAAGCACTTACCACCGCCCTTACCCAGATTGAGCGGTCATACGGCCGGGGGGCGATCATGCGCATGGGTTCGGACAGCGCCAGCCTCCAGATCGAGAGCATATCGACCGGCGCGATCAATCTGGACGCCGTAATCGGCGTCGGGGGAGTCCCCAGGGGACGAATCAGCGAGATCTACGGCCCCGAGTCGTCGGGCAAGACGACCCTCTGCCTCCACGTGATCGCCAACGCGCAGCTGGGCGGGGGCATTGCCGCATTCATCGACGCGGAGCATGCGCTCGACATCCAGTACGCGCGCAAGCTCGGGATCGACGTCGACAACCTGCTGGTGTCGCAGCCCGATACGGGTGAGCAGGCATTGGAGATTGCCGAGGTGCTGATCCGCAGCAACGCCGTGGACGTCATCGTGGTGGACTCGGTTGCCGCGCTGGTTCCCAGAGCGGAGATCGAAGGCGAGATGGGGGACTCGCACGTAGGGCTTCAGGCCCGCCTGATGAGCCAGGCTCTCAGAAAGCTGACCGGCGCTGTAAGCCGTTCCAACGCCGCCGTCATCTTCACCAACCAGATCCGGGAGAAGATCGGCGTCATGTTCGGGAGCCCGGAAACGACTTCCGGAGGGCGTGCCCTCAAGTTCTATGCCTCCCTGCGAATGGATATCCGGCGCATCGGGGCCCTGAAGGACGGGCCGGAGATCATCGGAAACCGGACCCGGGTGAAAGTGGTCAAGAACAAGTGCGCCCCGCCGTTCAAACAGGCTGAATTCGATATCCTGTACGGGAAGGGAATCAGCCACACGGGTCTTCTGATCGATATCGGCGTCGAGCGGGGAGTCGTCGACAAGTCCGGGTCGTGGTTCTCCTACGGCGATCTGCGGTTGGGGCAGGGGAAGGAGAATGTCCGGACCTTCCTCGATGAAAATACCGACATTGCCGAGGAGATCGAAGCGCGCCTGCTGGTGGCTTTGGGGATCCGAAAGGCGGAGGAGAAGACGCCTGGGGGTGCCGGCGAACAGGAGGGCCCCGCGGTAAAGGTGGTGTGAGCGCGGGTGGGGAGGCGGATCGCTCGGGCGCGCACCCGCGGCGGGACGGTCTCGTGGGGTCTGCATTTCGGGATGGCCTTGGGCGGTTGAGTCCGGGTTGGGCTAACTTTACGGTCAGCCCGCCGCGGTGAAACCCGGTGGGCGCCGGCAAGTGAACCGACCGACCGACGGCGACCCCGCCGCATGCCCATCCGATGAAATCCTCCGAAATCCGAAGCAGGTTCCTTGAGTTCTTCCGCGACCACGGCCACGAGGTCCGTCCCAGTTCATCACTGGTGCCCGCCAATGACCCCACACTGCTGTTCACCAACGCGGGGATGGTCCAGTTCAAGGGTGCGTTCCTCGGCACCGAGGATCTTTCCTTTGCCCGAGCCGTCACCTCCCAGAAGTGTGTGCGCGCGGGGGGCAAGCACAACGACCTGGAAGAGGTCGGACGAACGGCCAGGCATCACACGTTCTTCGAGATGCTGGGCAACTTCTCGTTCGGCGACTACTTCAAGCGTGAGGCCGTACGGTACGCCTGGGACTTCCTGACGGTCGAAATGGGACTTGAAGTGGACCGTCTTTTTGTCACCGTCCATCACACCGACGATGAAGCGGCCGGGCTCTGGACCGAGGTGGCCGGGGTGCCGCCCGAGCGGATCTACAGGCTCGGAGACAAGGACAACTTCTGGCAGATGGCCGATACGGGGCCCTGCGGTCCGTGCTCCGAGGTGCACTACGACATGCGCCCCCGCAGTCAGCGGGGGATCGTGCTGCCGAAGGCCGAATTCGAGGTACGCGGAGAGGCGGGCGAATTCCTGGAACTGTGGAACCTCGTCTTCATGCAGTTCGACCGCGACGCAAACGGGGTCCAGCACCCCCTTCCGGCCCCGAGCATCGATACCGGGCTGGGGCTGGAGCGATTGGCGGCGGTCATGCAGGGTGTCGGGAGCAACTACCACACGGACCTGTTTCTGCCCCTGCTCGATGAAGTGGGGTCGGTGGTGGGGCGCCCGTACGCGAAGGACACCGAAGAAGGCGTCTCGTTCCGTGTCCTTGCCGATCACGCGCGCGCGGTCGCCTTCCTCCTCGCCGACGGCGTCTTTCCGTCGAACGATGGCCGCGGATACGTATTGAGGCGCATCCTGCGGCGTGGGGTACGGCACGCTTGGCTCCTCGGCAGGCGCGAGCCCACACTCGAGGCGGTGGCCCGGGTCGTGATCGACGAGATGGAAGAGGCGTATCCCGAGCTTGCGGCGCGCCGCGACAACATTCTGGCAATGGCCCGCGCGGAAGAGGAGCGCTTCCTGGGCACCATCGAGGGGGGTATGGACAGACTGGTACAGGTGGCGCCGAGCGTGCCCGCCGACACCTCGCCCCGTCCCGTGATTCCCGGTGCCGAGGTGTTCCGGCTGTATGACACGTTCGGATTCCCGGCCGATCTGACCCGCATCGTGGCGGACGAACGCGGTTACGCTCTCGACATGGAGGGATTCGAGGAGTCGCTGGAGGCGCAACGGCAAAGGTCGCGGGAGGGAGCGGGCGTCGGCGGGGCGCCGGCGGTGGCCGGCAGCCATGTAGAGCCCGCCAGGAGCGTCTCCGAGCCTTGCTCGTCACCCCCGTGGCACATGCCGGAGGGGTCGCCGGCCCCGCGATTCGTGGGCTACGACACGCTTGGCGCCGGTACCGACGTGATCGACTTCTGCGCCGGGGACGGGCGGGTGAGTCTCATCCTGCAGGACCGCCCCTTCTACCTGGAAGCGGGCGGCCAGGTCTCCGACCGCGGCCGGGTGGTCGCCGACGGATGGAGCATGGACGTGGAGGAGCTCGTTCGCGACGGCGGCCACGTCCTCATCCGCGGCCGGCCGACGGGCGAATTCCCCGGTGCAGCCGTGCTCGGCTCCCCGGTCACCGCGCAGGTCGACACCCGCTCGCGCCGCGACACCGAACGCAACCACACCGCCACCCACCTCCTTCACGCTGCCCTGCGCTCCGTCCTGGGCGAGCATGTCGTGCAGCGCGGTTCGCTGGTTGCGCCCGCCCGGCTCAGATTCGATTTCTCCCATACGGCGCCCATGACGCAGGCGCAGATCGAGGCGGTCGAGGCGATGGTGAACGAAGGCGTCTGGCTCAATCACCCCGTGCACACTTCGGTTCGGCCGTTCGACGAAGCTGTTCGCGCCGGGGCGATGGCGCTCTTCGGTGAGAAATACGACGACGAGGTGCGCGTAGTCGAGGTGCCGGGGGTGAGCATGGAGCTGTGCGGCGGGACGCATGTGGCGCGCACCGGCGAAATCGGGCTCTTCAAGATCACGTCGGAGACCGGAGTGGGCGGCGGCGTCAGGCGGATCGAGGCCCTGACGGGCCGCAAGGCATTCGAATACCTGGACGGCTACAGGGATCGCATCGAGGCGTTGGCGGTCTCGGTGAAGTCCATGCCGGACAACGTGGAGAGGCGCGTCGGGCAACTCCTGAAGGACAAGCGGGCGCTCGAACGGCTGGTGGACGACCTGCGCAGCCGTGGCGGCGGTGGTGCCGACCTGCTGGCCGAGGCTGAAATCGATGTCGGCGGGCGCCGCCTGACCTACCGCAGTGTGCGCCTCAGCGTACGGGGTCCCGGCGACGTGCGTAAGTGGGGCGACGCATTCCGGGCGTCGGAGGGTGCCGGTGTGGCAGTTGTGGTGGCCCGGATGCCGGAGGGCAGATTGTCCCTCTTCGCGTTCGCAAGTGACCAGGCGATCGCGGCCGGGGCGCGGGCGGACCGCGTGGTGCGTGAAGTCGCAGCCGCAGTGGGAGGGAGGGGTGGCGGCCGGCCGCACATGGCCCAGGCCGGGGTTGCTGATCCGGATGGAGTCGCGGACGCGGTCCGTCATGGTGCGAAGGTGGTTGCCGAACTGGTTGGATGAGCAGTCCCATGACCATTGCGGAGTGGATTTCGCAGCGCGAACGAAGGGTGCCGGACGCGTTTCAGCCCGGTTTGCGGGCCGATGCCCCGGTTTCCCTGGGTGCACTTGTCAACGCTGCGGAAGAAGCGCTGGTGGCGTGCGGCGATGACCACGGCCGCAGGGCCGCCCACGCCCTGCTGGCGGCGGACGCGTACATCACGTACGCTTGTCTCTGGGCGGTGGAGGAAGAAGACGATCTTGGGACTTTGCGTGACGTGGCCGAGCGGGTGGTGCGCGCCTGGGGCGCTGGGGACGGGAGATGACCGGGGGCTACTCGGATTTTCACAACCATCTCGTCCCGGGTGTCGACGACGGTTCGCGCAGCGTGGCCGACGCCCTGCACTCCGTGGGACGAATGGTCCGGGCGGGGGTCGTCCGGATCATCACGACCCCGCATTTCCTGGCATCCTCGCTCGGTTCACCCCTGTTGGGCGACCTGATGGCGCACCACGACGAGCGCTGGCGAAAGATACGAGACGCCGCACGCGAAACCTTCCCGCAACTGGACTTTCGCCGTGGATTCGAGGTGCGTCTGGACATTCCGGATCCCGATCTGTCCGATCGCAGGACCCGTCTCGGCGGCACGCGCTTCGTGCTGGTGGAGTGGCCCGGATTCCGCGCACCGGGCAACGGTCCCGAGATCCTGGGGAGGCTGGTCGCCTCGGGTTGGGTTCCGGTAGTCGCCCACCCGGAGCGCTACCGGGGACTCGGCAGAGGCCTGCTTGCCGCGCGCGCCTGGAAGGAGGCGGGCGCCCGGCTGCAGGGGAACTACGGCTCACTTGCAGGACAGTACGGACGAGGGCCGACGGCTCGGATCATGAGAATGTTGAGCGAGGGCATGCTCGACTATCTGTCTTCCGATTTCCATGGCCGCCCGGAGTACACCTTCTACATGGGCCGAGGCGTAGAGGTGCTGAAGCAGTGGGATTGCGAGGAGCAGCTGCGGTTGCTGACGCAGGAGAACCCGGCGCGGCTGTTTCGGGGAGAGTCCCCGCGCACGGTCCCGCCGCTGCGGATCCCGGAGGCGTTCAAGCATCAAATGGGAGGTTGGGTCGATGGGTAGGGTGGGCATACGTTCCGGTCTATCGGAACTCGCGACGGTCGCCGGGCTCGTAGCGGAAACGCTGCGCCCGGAAATCACGGAATACGCCACTCGCGCGCTGGCCACCGTCGCCGGCGGAAACAAGCTGATGTTCTGCGGCAACGGGGGATCGGCGGCCGACGCTCAGCATCTCGCAGCGGAATACGTGGTGCGCCTGGCGTGGTCGAGGCCGGCGCTGCCCGCACTCGCGTTGACGGCCGACACATCCGTTCTGACCGCCTGCGCCAACGACCGCGGGTATGACGAGGTGTTCGCGCGCCAGGTCGCCGCGCTGGGCAGACCCGGCGATCTTCTGGTCATTCACTCGACGTCCGGCGATTCGGCCAACCTGGTCAAGGCCACTTCCCAGGCGAGGCAGAGGGGTATGACGATCGTCGGCCTGCTGGCGGGCGGCGGCGGCCAACTGAATTCCCTGGTCGATGTTGCCGTGCTCCTGCCGACGGAGCGAGTTTCCCGGGCACAGGAGGTGCACCTTGCGATCGGGCACATCGTTTGCCGCTACGTGGAAGAGTCTCTCTTTGGCGACGTGGCCGCACAAACCGAGGACCCGTTGGATTCCGAAGGACAGTTGAGCCATTGAACGCACTCGAGTTGAGATTGAGGGGGAAGCGGGCGCTGGTGACCGGCGGGTCACGGGGAGTCGGGGCCGCAACGGTCCGGCTGCTTGCGGGCGCGGGCGCCGACGTGGGCATCTCCTATCACAGCCGCAGCGCCGAAGCGGATCGCGTCGTGGACGAGGCCAGAGCCATGGGGGTCAGCAGCTGGGCGGAGGGCGGTGACATCGCCGACCGCGCCGCCGTGGACCGCCTCTTCAGCCGGGTGGACCGCGAGTTCGGCAGCCTCGACATCTTTGTCGGCAACGCCGGCATCTGGCCGGTCGCCGACGTGCCCCTGGCGGAGATGGACGATGCGCGCTGGCGACGCACAATCGCCGTTAATCTCGATTCGATCTTCTTTACGACGCGCGAGGCGCTTCGCCGCATGAACGACGACGGGCGCGTGATCCTGGTGAGTTCGACCGCCGGGCAGCGCGGCGAAGCCTACCACGCCGACTACGCCGCAACGAAAGGCGCGATGATCTCCATGGTGAAGGGGCTCTGCGTGGAGGTCGGCGGCAGGGGCATAACGGTCAACGCGGTGGCGCCCGGCTGGATCGACACCGAGATGTCGCAGGACGCGCTGGGCAGTGAGGACCGCACCAGGATCGAGGCGGACATTCCGATCGGCAGGGTTGCAACGGCAGAGGATGTGGCCGGGCCGATCGCGCTTCTGTGCTCGCCGCTGGCGCGCCACATTACAGGCGAGATTCTGAACGTCAACGGAGGAGCGGTGCTCGTCGGGTGAGTTACCGGACTCCAGCAGTCCTGGCGAGCGAAAGCAGGCGCACACGGCTTGTTCCCGCGAGCCGGCTGGACGAATGAGCATGCGAATCGAGGTTCCCCGTGCCGTTTGCGAAATGGTCGAACGCCTGGAGAAGGCCGGGTTCGAGACGTGGACGGTGGGAGGCGCCGTCAGGGATGCGGTCCGTGGCAGCCCCGGCGAACGCGAAGACTGGGATCTGGCGACCCGTGCGCATCCCCGACAGGTGCGGCGGCTCTTCGCCCGCACGGTACCGCTGGGCATGGAATACGGGACCGTCGGAGTCTTCGGCAGCGATGGCGTCATGTACGAGGTTACCACCTTCCGGCACGACGTGATCACCTACGGGCGCAAGGCGGTGGTTGCCTTCGCGGAAAGCCTCCAGGACGACCTCGCTCGCCGGGATTTCACCGTCAACGCCATGGCCTGGCACCCCGGAAAGCGCAGGCTGTGCGACCCCCACGGTGGACAGAACGATCTGGCAAGGGGGCTGCTGCGGGCGGTGGGCATCCCGTCCGAGCGTTTTCGAGAGGACTATTTGCGTGTGCTCCGGGGGTTGCGCTTCGCCGGAGCGCTGGGATTCGAAGTCGAGCCCGAGACCTGGGCGGGAATGATCGAAGCCGCACCGGGGATAGCGAAGCTCTCGGTAGAACGCATACGCGAAGAGTTGATGAAGGTTCTGGCCGGACCGCGTCCGTCGCGGGCGCTGAATCTGTATCGGCGTTGCGGGGCCATGGAGTACGTATTGCCGGAGATCGACAGGCCGTTTGCCGACGATGCCCTGGCCGCCGTGGACGCCGTACCGAGGCACGACCCGGCCGTGCGCTTGACCATGCTGTTGCTCCACGGCCTGGGCGTCGCCGCTCCTCCGCCGACGGTGTCCGGCCTGCTTGTCCGCCTCCGCTTTTCCAACAGCGATGTGGAGCAAATCCGGTCGACGTTCAGTGGAGGGCTGCGACCGCCAAGGGGGGTGGCGGATGACGCCGCGGCTCGCAGGCGATGGATGGCCCAAACGGGAAAAGCGGCGCTTCGCCACGTCTTCCGGGTGTGGCGCGCCGCGGGGCGGATCGGCACGGAACGGGAGGCGGCGGTCGAGCTGGCCATCGCGGCCATCGAAGGTGATGTCGACCAGGCGGTCCCGCTGTCGATTCAGGAGCTGGCCGTCGCCGGACGGGACCTTGTAGCGCTGGGCTGGCGGCCGGGGCCCGACATCGGGAGGGCGCTGCGCCGTCTGCTGGAGGCGGTCTGGGAGGACTCCGTGCCGAACGACCGCACGAGGCTGATCGAGATGGCGGGACGCATGGGGCCGGGCGGAGCCATCTGATGGGCAAGACGTTCGATCTCTTTCCGGACGCCTCCACCCCCGGGCGCATGTCGGGTGGGCAGCCGGACGAGGCCGGTCGAGCGGTGGTGGACCGGTCCGCGCCACTTGCGTCGCGCATGCGGCCACGCACGCTGGCCGAGTTCCGCGGCCAGGAGGAGGTTGTCGGGCCGGGGGGCTCGATCCGGATCATGATCGACAGCGGACAGATCGGCAGCTTCATCCTCTGGGGCCCACCGGGCTCGGGAAAGACGACGCTGGCCAGACTGGTCGCCGAATCAGCCGAGGCCGCCTTCGTTTCCTTCAGCGCGGTGACCGAGGGCGTGGCGCGGGTACGCGAGATCATTGCCGAGGCACGCGCCCGACGCTCGGCGAGCGGCCGCGCCACAATCCTCTTCTGCGACGAGATCCACCGGTTCAACAAGGCCCAGCAGGACGCGTTCCTTCCGGTCGTCGAAGCGGGGGTCGTCACCCTGATCGGGGCCACGACCGAGAATCCCAGTTTCGAGGTAGTGCGGCCCCTCCTCTCCCGGGCACCGGTCGTGGTACTCGCCCCACTGTCTCGGGACGAACTCGTGCAGGTTCTTCACGACGCCCTCGACGACCGGGAGCGGGGGCTCGGCGCGGCAGAGCTCGCGGCGCCCGAGGAAGTCGTCCGGCGCATCGCCGACGTTGCGGACGGCGACGCCAGACGCGCGCTGGGCATCCTCGAGCGGGCGGCGGTGGTGTGCGGGGCGGGCGGCACGCTGTCCACGGAGGCCGTCGAGGCCGCGATACAACACCGCTTCGCGGTCTACGACAAGTCCGGGGACCAGCACTACGATCACATCTCGGCGCTCCACAAGTCGGTGCGAGGCGGGGATCCGGACGCCGCGCTCTATTGGCTGGGACGGATGCTCGATGCCGGCGAGGATCCCCTGTACATCGCACGGCGGCTGGTGCGCATGGCCAGCGAGGACATCGGCCTCGCCAATCCCTCGGCGCTTGCCGTGGCGATGGCTTGCCGCGACGCCTACCGGTTTCTGGGCGCGCCGGAAGGGGAGCTGGCCCTTGCCCAGGCCACGGTCTACCTGGCCGGCAGTCCGAAGTCCAACCGTCTCTACAGGGGATGGGGCCGGGCGCTGTCGCGTGCCCGGGAGACGCCGGGCGAGGCCGTCCCGATGCACCTGCGCAATGCGCCCACAAGGCTCATGAAGGACCTTGGCCACGGAGAGGGGTATCTTTACGATCCGGAACAGCCGGGCGGCGTGTCTCGTCAGCAGTACCTGCCGGAGGGTCTGATTGGTGAGCGGTTCTACAACCCCGGCGACAAGGGTTGGGAGGCCGACCTGGACAGGCGGCTTTCCGAATGGCGAAAAAAGAGGAGATAGCGACCGATTCCGACCCAACTGCTGGACATGCGGACGCCCGTGGACCGCGCGATCCTCGTGGGGACGCCCGGAGACACCGAACGCGCGGAAAGCGCGAGGGAGCATCTCGCCGAGCTGGGAAGGCTGACCGACACGGCCGGGGGCGTGATCGTGGGCGAACTCGTGCAGCGCCGCCGGGCGCCCGAGGCGCGCTACTATCTGGGACGGGGCAAGGCCGCCGAGCTGTCGGAGCTGGTGCGTGAGAAGGATGCGAGTCTGATCATCTTCGACGATGAACTGACGCCCGCCCAGGGCAAGAACCTCGAGGAACTGTGCGGCGTCCGGGTCATGGATCGCGCCGAGCTCATTCTCGACATCTTCGCCACCCGCGCCAGGACACACGAAGCGCGCATGCAGGTCGAGCTGGCCCAGTTGCAATATCTCCTGCCCAGGCTCCGCCGCATGTGGATTCACCTCTCCCGCATCCGCGGGGGGATCGGACTGCGCGGGCCCGGCGAGACGCAGCTGGAGACCGACCGCAGGCTGATCGGTACCCGGATTGCCGAACTCCGCCGCAAGTTGCGCGGGGTGGCGCGCGCCGAAGCCGTACGGCGAAAGCGCCGGGAGGGAAGCTTTCGGGCCGCGCTTGTCGGGTACACGAACGCCGGGAAGTCCTCCTTGCTGCAGGCGCTGTCCGGTTCGAAGCAACGGGTCGAGGACAGGCTCTTCGCCACGCTGGACCCATCCACACGCCTCGTCGATGTCGGGGACGGGCACGAGGTTCTGGTCACCGATACGGTGGGGTTCATACGCAAGCTCCCGCATCATCTGATCGCGTCCTTCCGGTCGACCCTGGAGGAAGCGGCCGAAGCGGACGTGCTGCTCCATGTCATCGACGCATCTCATCCCCACATGGACGCCCAGAGGCGCGTCGTGCGGGACGTCCTGGAGGAGCTCGACCTGCGCCAGCAACCGCGCATCGTGGTGTTCAACAAGATCGATCTGCTCGCCAGCGACGACCTGCTGGCTCTGCGCAAGCGCCTCAACGCTTCGGACAGCGGGTGTGCGCTGTTCGCGTCCGCGGTCACACCCGCCACCCTGGAACCGCTCCGCGGTGAGCTTCGGGCGAGGATCCGGGCACGAATGCAGACCGTGGACGTGGAAATGCCCGCAGCAGAAGGAAAGACCCTGGCCGCATTGTATCACGAGGGCGAAGTGCTGTCACGCAGTCAGGACGGGTGCGTGGTGCGGGTTGTCGCGAACGCACCACCGGCGCTCATCGGCCGGCTCCGGTCCACCGACGGGGTGCGGGTCAAGGCACATCAATCGCACGGAGGATTCCCGCAATGAGGCTCTACATCAACATCGACCACGTCGCCACGGTCCGTCAGGCACGCCGCACGGACGAGCCCGATCCCGTGCGCGCCGCCGTGCTCGCCGAACTGGGCGGGGCCGACGGGATCACCATCCACCTGCGCGAGGACCGGCGCCACATCAACGACCGCGACGTGCGGCTTCTGGCCGAAACCGTGCGAACCGGCATCAACTTCGAACTTGCGGCCGCCGATCCGGTGGTCGACATCGCGGTGGGGCTCGCTCCGATGCAGGCTACGCTGGTGCCCGAAAAGCGCGAGGAGGTGACCACGGAGGGCGGTCTGAACCTGGCGTCCGCGTCGGTTCGAGACGGTGTGGCCGCCGCGCTACGGCGCCTTGAAGCCGCAGGGACCCGTACATCCCTTTTCATCGACCCGGATCCGGACGCTCTGGAGCACTCGTCCGGGCTGGGAGCGCATGCGGTCGAGCTTCATACCGGAGAGTACGCCAACGCCGGCAGCGACGCCGAAAGGGCGTCCGAACTCGGCCGCCTGGCCACCGCGGCCGAACATGGCCACGGTCTCGGGCTGGCGATCCACGCCGGACACGGACTGACCTACGAGAACGTCGTGCCGGTGGCGGCCCTGCCGCATATCGAAGAGCTGAACATCGGTCACAGCGTGGTTTCCCGTGCCGTGCTGGTGGGGCTCGAGCGCGCCGTCCGAGAGATGAAGGCGATCGTCCTGGGGGCGCCGGACCGTGTGCCAGGCCCGGGTGCGTGGGTTCCGCCGAAGGGATTCTAGCAGCCCGGCCCATGCGCCCGAACTGGAAAACGCTGCTTGGACTGGCGGTCGTCGCGGTCCTGCTGTGGTGGCTGTTTCGCGACGCCGATCTCGGGGAGGTGTGGGCCACGATTCGCACCGCCAATCCGTTCCTGCTCCTCGCGACCTGCGTCGTGGCCATGGCCGGCTTTGCGGCCCGCGCGGCCCGCTGGCGCTTCCTGCTCGCTCCCGCGCAGTCCCACAGCCCCTACCGGTCGCGCTTCGCGGCGGTCTGCGTGGGCTTCATGGCGAACAACCTTCTGCCCTCGGGGCGGGTTGGGGAACTCGGACGGGCGTACGCCTACAGCAGGCTGGAGCCGGTGTCCACGGCCACGGCTTTTGCCACCCTCATCGTCGAACGGCTGCTGGATGGCGTGGCCGTGTTCGCGCTGCTGGTGATCGCGGTCCTGAGCGCCACCTTCCCGGCTGAATCGCTGCCCGAAGTGCTCGTCGCCGGGATTCAGGGCGTGACGCTGGTCCTCGGGCTTGTCCTGGTGGGCGCCCTGGCGGTCGTCGCGTTTCCGGCCAGGAGCGTGGGTCTCTGCAGGGCCGTCGCCACGCGCATTCTGCCGCAACGCCTGGCTGCCGGCTTCGACGGGATCTTCCAGGGCATCGTGGCCGGGCTGGCTTCGATGCGGGGCTGGCGCCATATCGTACCCGCCCTGTTGTGGAGCTTCGTGGTGTGGATCATCCAGTCCCTTTCGTTCTGGATCGGGTTTGCGGCCTTCGGCATCGATCTGCCCTTCGCCGCCGCCCTGTTCACGAATGCGGCCATTGCGGTTGCGGTGGCGGTGCCCGCCCCACCCGGATACCTCGGGACATTTCAACTTGGGGCATCGGTCGCGCTCGTCGAGGTCTACGCCGTCGCCGAAGAAGCCGCGCTCGGCTTCGCGGTCGGGTGGCATTTCGTCAACTTCTTCCCCGTCACCCTGGCCGGACTGTGGTACGCCCGGCGAATCGGCATCACCTTCAGGGACTTCACGCGGCGCGGGAATGGTTCTGCGGGCGCATCGCGCAGCGGAGCCTCCCCGGAGGTGGGCGCGGCCGGGGGGACGCCCCGGTGAGCCGGCACCCGCCGGTCGAGGACGGCGCCCGGGCCCGCGTCACGATCCAGTGCCCGGCCAAGGTGAACCTCTTCCTGCGCGTCCTGGCCAGGGAGGACACCGGGTACCACCAGATCGAGACGCTGTTCCAGGCGATCGGCCTGTACGATCGCATCGAGGCGCAGGCGGGAGACCCCGGAATTGCGCTGGACATCGTGCCGGGCGAGACAGCGGCCGGCCTCGGCGACATCGTGTCCGAACTGCGGGGACAGGACAACACGGTCATGAGGGTGGCCCGTGCGTTCTTTGGCGCCACGCGGATCGCACCGGCGGTCTCGCTCGTCCTGACCAAGTCGATCCCCGCCGGCACGGGTCTCGGCGGCGCCTCCACCGACGCGGCCGGGACTCTTGTGGCGCTCGACACCCTGCATGGCCACCCGCTCGAGCCCGATCAGCTCCTCGAAATCGGCGGCACGATCGGAGCGGACGTGCCCTTCTTCTGCACCGGCTCGCCAACGGCGCTGGCATGGGGCAGGGGAGACCGCCTGCTGACCTGGCCGCCCCCACCCGTCGCCACCCTGGCCATCATCATCCCGGGGGACCGGATCGCCACGGCCGATGCCTACGGTGAAGTCGCTCGCAACCTGCCTCTGCCGGCCGCTCCGCGGCGCCTGCCGGGTCTCGCCGAGTGGGCATGGGGAAGCATCGCCGCCCTCCAGGCCAACGACTTCGAGCCCGGTGCGTTTGCGCGCTTCCCCGTTCTCGCCGAAGCGCGGGCACTCCTGGAGGGGGAGGGCGCCCTGGTCGCCCGCATGACCGGAAGCGGGTCGGCGATCTTCGGGGTTTTCACCGATCCCGGCCGCGCCCGTCATGCGGCCCGCCGGGCGGAGACGATCCCCGGCGTGGTGGCGTCGTTCACGGCACCGACGCTGGAGGCGATGCCCCTTGCCCGGCGCGCGACCGCCCGGGGAATGTGAATCACGGTTTACAGGATGTAACTTACAGTTGACACGATCGCCCCTGTCCGAGGCAGGCGGCGACGGACCTGGCCCGTGGTCTAATGGCAGGACACCGGTCTTTGGAACCGGGGGTGGTGGTTCGACTCCACCCGGGCCAATGGTCGACAGGATCCAGTGGTCGAAACGCCAGGTCATTCAGCGGGACAAACATGTCGATTCCCATGCCGTTGACCGCCGCGCTCCTGACCTGTTGCGGTCTGGTCGCGGCGACGCCTGCGCAAGCGTTCGGTTCCGGCGCCGGCGGAATTGCCGAGCGGGCCCGCCCCGGCTTCCCGGCGTCGGCCGCCACCACTGCTCTCCTCCAGGCCCAGGCCGCGGCCGACTCGGCCGACGCCCACTCCCGTGCGCGCTCCCTGCAGACCCGCTTCGAGCGCCGGCGCGTGCGGGACCTCCCCCGCACCCTCGGCGGGGGCAGCCACCCCTGCGACGCGATCATCGGGCGGCTGTGCATCTGGGACGACGGCAACGAGGACTGGGAACCCCGCCCGGAGCCCGAGTCGATCAGGGGCAGGCGCCTCGAGCTGCTCACCGAACTGGCGTCGCTGGCGCGCGCGGCCCCGGGAGACCACTGGATCTTGGGCCAGCGCATCCGCTACAGCGTGGAGGCCGGACTTCTCGCCGAGGCGGAGGCGCTGGCCCGCCGGTGCGGACTCCCGGCACGTTGGCGCTGCGACGCGTTCCTGGGCTACGTCCAGCACCACCAGGAGGACTTCGTCGGAGCGGAGTCCGCCTTCGCGCGAGCGCTCTCGGCGATGCCCGCGGACACGGCGGGCAGCTGGTCCGATCCCCATCCGCTGCTGGGCGGGGAACTTCGCGAATGGCTGGAGGCCCAGCCCGACTCCGCCGCGGCCGCCCGGCGGCTGTGGACGCTGGCCGATCCCCTGTACCTCGCGGACGGCAACGAACGGTGGAGCGCGCACCTCAGCCGGCGGGTCTACGCGATGAGTTCCGACGGAGCCATGAGCCCCCACCAGTTGCGCTGGGGCGAAGACATGACCGAGGCGGTGGTGCGCTACGGGTGGCCGGTCGCGTGGGAGCGTTCGTGGCCCCGTGCGGGGCAGAGCACCATACAGGTCACCGGACGCGATCCTCCGGCTTCCGTGCGCACGCTTCCGCCCCGCGACGTGCTCGACGGCGGTCCCGACAGCGTCGACGCGGTGGTGTGGGAAGTCCCCGACGGTCACGCGCAGAGTGTCTATCTTCCCACCTACCTGGACACGATCGGCTCGCTCGACGGACAGACGGGCAGGTTCTGGCGCCGCGATGGCGTGATCCTGATCGGCGTGGCGACCATTCCGGATCCACCGGCGGGCGCGCTGCCCCCGGAGCCGGACCCCCCGCCGGGCACACCGCCCGTGGAGGTGGTCGAAGCCGGCCTGTTCGTGGAGACCGGAGGCGTGGCGCGTACGCTCGGGCGCGCCGTCGCCGAGACTGGTGACGTTGTGCGCCTGTCGGGAATGGCGCCCTTGGCGGATCGGGGCGTCGTGAGCCTGGAGGCCTGGGCGCCCGGGCACCGCCTCGCACATCGCATCCGTCAGGGCATCGGACTCAGGCGGCTTCCGCCCGATCTCCTGGCCATCTCGGATCTCGTGCTGCTCGAAGCCGGGGCGGAGCCGGACGGCGTCGAGCCGATGCTCGATGTCGTCAGGGCGTCCACCCACGTAGCCGCCGACGAGGAACTGACCGTGGCGTTCGAGGTCTACGGCCTCGGTTTTCGCGCCGAGGGCATCGGCTTCAGCGCCTGGGTCGAACGGCGCAACGAGGGCGCGCTGTCGCGGTTCGGCCGCTGGCTGCGCGTGCGGGGCCCCCGCGAAGAAGTGTCGATTCGCTGGGAGGAGAGCGGTCCGGAACGCCCCGAGCCGCTCTTCCGGACGTTGCGGCTCGGGCTTCCGGGACTCGACCCCGGCGAATACCAGGTGGTGCTCGAAGTGTCGGTGGCGGGAAGGGCGCCGCTCGTGGGACGCCGTGCCTTCACGGTCTGGTGACGCCAGCTTCAGACTCACATCAGGATTGGCGATTCGCTACATTATATGGCTGTCACCGAAACGTTGACTCCAACACCATACCTCCCCTCCCGGCCATGGACGAAACCACCGGACGCGGACCTCTGCTCCTGCTTGCGGGACGGGCAAACCGTCCCCTTGCGCGGGAGATCGCCGACATGCTGGGCACGTCGGCGGAAGGGGTGACCATCTACAACTTCGCGGACGGAGAGATCTTCGTTCGCATCGACCGCAACGCGCGCGGGCGCGATGTCTTCATCCTCCAGCCGACCGTGGCGGGGGCCGACAACATCCTGGAACTGCTTCTTCTGGTGGACGCGGCCAAGCGAGCTTCGGCGGCCCGCGTGACGGCCGTGGTCCCCTATTTCGGCTACGGACGCCAGGACCGGAAGGACCAGCCGAGAGTCTCGATCGGAGCCAAGCTGGTCGCGAACCTCATGGTGGCGGCCGGGGCGGACCGGGTGGTCAGCATCGACTTCCACCAGCACCAGATCCAGGGCTTCTTCGATATTCCGGTCGACCACCTCTACGCGGCACCGGTATTCACCGCCTACTTCCGCGGGAAGGAGTTGCCGGACCTGGTCGTGGTGGCTCCGGACGTGGGCTCGGCCAAGATGGCACGCGGGTTCGCAAAGCGCCTCGGCGCCTCCCTCGCGATCATCGACAAGCGGCGCCCCGCGGCCAACGTCTCCGAGGTGCTCAACGTGGTCGGCGACGTGGCCAACCGCACGTGCCTCATCACCGACGACATGATCGACACCGGCGGCACGATCGCGCAGGCCGTCCAGGCCCTGATCGACCGGGGGGCGCGCAGCGTGTACGTGGCCGCCACCCACGCCCTGCTCTCGGGCGAGGCGGTCGCAAGGCTCTCGGCCGCCCCGCTCGAGGAAATGGTCGTCACGAATACCATCGACATTCCCGAGTCCAAGAGATTCGACCGCCTCAGAGTGCTTTCCGTGGCGGACCTCCTGGCGCGGGCGATCACCTACATTCACTCGAACGCGTCGGTCAGCCAGCTGTTCGAACTGAGAGACAAAAAAGACCCGCCGAAGATCGCTCTGGCCTGAGCGCTTCGGGCGGCGCAGGGAAAACGACATGGAAGCGAAACTGAATCTCCTGAGACGCGGCGAATCCGGTAAGGGCGCCGCACGCAAGCTCCGCCGGGCCGGGCGCGTCCCGGGCGTCATCTACGGTGGCGGGGACGAACCGGTGATGGTCTCGATGGAGGCCCGGGAGACACTGCAGCTTTTTCAGTCCATCCCGGTGGACAACACCATCCTCAATCTCTCGCTCGACGGGGAAGCGAGCCGCGAACAGGCGCTCGTGAGGGAAGTGCAGGTGCACCCCTACCGCACCGAGCTCCTTCACGTCGACTTCATTCGCGTTCAGCGCGGCGTTCCGATCGAGGTGCACGTGCCGGTCCATCTCATGGGTCTGCCGGACGGCGTGCGCAACGAGGGGGGAGTTCTCGAACACGTCGCGCACGACATCACCGTCAAGTGCATCCCGTCCCTCATTCCGGAGGCGATCGAGGTGGACGTGACCGGGCTCGGGATCGGGGATGTGCTGAGGGCCGGCGACCTCGCGATGCCGGAAGGGGTGGAGAACCTCGTCGATCCCGAGCGCATGATCTGCGGTGTCGCAGCCGCGAGGCTGACCCCCGAAGAGTTGGAGGAGGAGGAAGAGGGAGTCGAGGCCGAGCCCGGGTTGGAGACCCCGACGAGTGAGTCCGACGGGGACCAGGATTGAGTCCGGCGGGCGCTCCCGGTCCGGATTCTTCACGTCCCTCGCCCGATGCACCGTCCCCCCCGGAGGACGTGGACGGCTCCCGGCTCAAGCTGGTCCTGGGATTGGGCAACCCCGGCCGGGAATACGACTCGACACGCCACAACGTCGGCTGGTGGGTGCTGGACCGGTTTGCCTACGACCATGGCCTCGAGGCCTTCGAGCGGCGGGGACAGCGGCTCGAGACTGCAGGCACGATCGGGGGGCGGGAGATCCGGCTGGTCAAGCCCCGAACCTACGTGAACCGCAGTGGTCTCGCGCTTGCGGCGCTTCGGCAGACCGCGGGCTTCGAGACGGCGCGGGACCTGCTCGTCGTGGCCGACGACACGAATCTGGACGTGGGACGGATCCGGTTCCGTCCGGGCGGGGGGGCTGGCGGCCACAAGGGTCTCAGGTCGGTGACCGCCGTGCTGGGAACCCGAACCTACGCCAGGTTGCGGATCGGCGTGGGACTGGCGCCCCCGGGCACCGACCTGGCGGCCTGGGTCCTCTCGGCGATGCCGGAGGAAGACGAGGACGTGGTGGTGGCGCTTCTGCCGGAGCTGAGCCGGGCCGTGGGCGTCTGGGCGGAAGAGGGGGTGGAAGTCGCGATGAACCGCTTCAACCGATGAACCCTACAACACAGGAAGCATGAAGCCGTGATCGATCTACTCGGTTTGACGAACTTGTCGTGGGTGGCAGGCGCCATGGGGCTGCTGGCCGCTCTCCTGGTCTACCGCTATGTCGTCGGTCAGCCCGCCGGCACCAGCGTGATGACGGATCTCGCGGACCAGATCCACGATGGTGCGATGGCGTTTCTGCGGCGTGAATACGCCGTGCTGGGCGTTTTTGTCGCCGTGGTCGCGCTCCTGCTATTTCTGGCCATCGGCCAGGCCACCGCGGTCGCGTACGTAGCGGGAGCGGTGAGCAGCGTGCTGGCCGGGTTCTTCGGCATGAAGGCCGCGACCCGCGCGAACGTGCGCACCTCGGCCGCGGCCAGTGAGGAAGGCCAGGGGAAGGCGCTCCGCATCGCATTCTTCGGGGGCGCGGTGATGGGACTTTCGGTCGCGGCGCTGGGACTGCTGGGCATCGGAGCCCTCTACAGCGTGCTGGCGGCCGACGCGATCCCCGGTACGGGAGAACTGCCGCGTTTCGCGGAGATCATCTCCGGATTCGCAATGGGGGCCTCGTCGATCGCACTGTTCGCGCGCGTCGGAGGCGGAATCTTCACGAAGGCGGCGGACGTGGGCGCGGACCTCGTGGGCAAGGTGGAGGCGGGCATCCCGGAGGACGATCCCCGCAACCCGGCGACGATCGCCGACAACGTGGGCGACAACGTCGGCGACGTCGCGGGAATGGGGGCCGACATCTTCGAGTCGTACGTCGGGTCGATCGTCGCAACCATCGCCATCGGCGCCACTTCCGTCGCGCTGGCCGCAAGCACCGCGGAGGCGGTCGCGCTTCCGGTGATCACCGTGCTCGTCGGGCTGCTGTGTTCGGTCGTCGGGATCGCCACCATGAAGCTCCTGGAGCGCACCGAACCCGGCGCGGCGCTGCGCAACGTCACCTTCATCGCGGCGGGGCTCTTCCTGGTGATCATGTACTTCGTCATCCAGGCGCTGGACATGACCATCATCGATCCGGTCACGGGGTCCCCACGCTCGCCCATGGGGCCGTTCTGGGCGCTCGTGGCCGGGACGCTGGTCGGGATCCTGATCGGAGTGGTGACCGAGTACTACACCGGTGCCCGCCCCGTGCGGAAGATCGCCCGGGCCTCGGAGACCGGTTCGGCAACCAACATCATTACGGGTCTGGCGGTGGGGATGGAGTCGACGGCCATCCCGCTGCTCCTGATCTGCACGGCGATCCTCGTGTCCTTCCTGACCGCGGGACTGTACGGGATCGGAATCGCCGCCGTGGGCATGCTCGCCACGGTCGGGGCCACCATGTCGGTCGACGCGTACGGCCCGGTTGCCGACAACGCCGGCGGAATCAGCGAAATGGCCGGCCTGGGACCCGAAACGCGGAAGGTCACCGACTCGCTCGACGCGATCGGCAACACCACCGCGGCCATCGGCAAGGGCTTCGCCATCGGCTCGGCGGCACTGACCGCGCTCGCCCTGTTTTCGGCTTATGCGTCAAGCGTGGGACTGCGCGAGTCCGGCATCAACATCGCCGATCCGCTGGTGGTGGTCGGCCTCTTCATCGGCGGGATGCTGCCGTTCCTGGTGGGGTCGTTCACAATGACCGCGGTGGGGCGCGCGGCCGCTGGCATGGTCGAGGAGGTCCGCCGCCAGTTCCGCGAGATTCCCGGTTTGATGGAGGGAACCGCCAAACCGGATTCGGCCCGTTGCGTCGACATCTCGACCCGCGCGGCGCTCCGTGAAATGATGCTCCCGGGCATCACCGCGATCCTGGCTCCGGTCCTGGTCGGCCGCTTCCTTGGCATCGAGGCGCTCGGCGGGCTGCTCGCCGGCGCCACGGTCACGGGCGTGCTCATGGCGCTGTTCATGGCCAACGCGGGCGGAGCCTGGGACAACGCCAAGAAGTACATCGAGGGGGGTGCGCACGGCGGCAAGGGCTCCGACCCGCACAAGGCCGCCGTGGTGGGCGACACCGTGGGAGATCCGTTCAAGGACACCTCGGGGCCGTCGCTCAACATCCTGATCAAGCTGATGAGCGTGGTGTCGCTGGTGCTCGCTCCCTGGTTCGTGGGCGGCTGATGATGCGCGCGGCCATCTTCCCGCCGACGGAGCTTCGGCGATGAGCGCGCGGAGGAGCGCTTCGTTCGACGGCGCGGTCGCGTTCGCGCAGGACCTGATCCGCATCCCGTCGCTGCCGGGTGAAGAGGGGGAGCTCACCCGCCGGGTCATCGCCGAGATGGAGGCGCTGGGCTACGACGACGTCTACACGGACGAACTCGGCAACGCGATCGGGGTCGTGCGGGGCGGAGCCGGCGCCACGGTCATGCTGAGCGCCCACCTGGACATGGTCGCGGCCGGCGACCACGACGAGTGGGAATACCCGCCCTTCGGCGGTGTCATCGCCGACGGCTGCCTGCATGGACGCGGGGCCATGGACATCAAGGGACCGCTGGCGCTGCAGGTGCATGTGGCCGCGGCCCTGCGCGGCAGGGTGCCGGGAGACATCATCGTCGCCCACCCCGTCTACGAGGAACGCGGCGGCTGGGGAATGGACTACCTCACCCGGGTCGACGGCGGTCTCAATCCCGACGTGGTGATCATCGGGGAGTCCACGCACGGCGACATCGCGATCGGCCATCGCGGCAGGTGCGAAGTCGAGATTGTAGGGTACGGTCTGGCGGGCCACGCCTCCGCTCCGGATCGCGCCCGCAACGCGCTCGACCTGGCGCCGGCGATCCTGGCGGGGGTCAGGGACCTCGCGTCGGCCCAGGAGGCCGATGACGTGCTCGGCCGCGCCTCGGTGGTGGCGACCGGCATTGATGCCGTCCCCGCCAGCCTGAACGTGATTCCGGACCGCATCACCGTCACCCTGGACTGGCGCATTCTTCCGGGAGACACCGAGAACAGCCTGCTCACGCGGGTACGCGACGCACTGCAGCCGCACCTGAGACGCCTGGAGGCCGACGGCTGGCCCGGCGCCGGCAAGTCCGTGGACGTGCGCGTCGCCACCGAGCGCCAGCGCGCATATACGGGCGTGGAGGAGGAACGCAGCATCCTCAGCCCCGGATTCCTCATGGAGCCCGATCATCCCGTGGTCCTGGCGGCCGCGCGGGCGGTGGGGAAGCGAGGTGCGAACGGATCCGAGGCCCCGGCTGCCGTGCGCCCGTGGACCTTCGCGACGGACGGAGGATGGACCTGCGGGGTGCGCGGCATCCCCACGATCGGCTTTGCCCCCGGCGAGGAACGCTACGCCCACACCAACACCGAGCGTCTGGATCTGGAAGAGGCGCGGTGGGGCTATGCCAAATACCTGGAACTGGTCCCCGCGGTGCAGACGGCCGGGGGCTAGCGAGGCAGGCCGTCAGGGATCGCGTCGCTCACGCGCACCCGCCGCCCGCTGGTCGCGCGGCGGTCCCGACTCAGTCCATCGGGACGGTCCGGAGCACCTTTCCTTCGACACGATCGAAGATCTCGTCCAGGCTCGTCCCGGTCACCGTCAGCCCGTGGTTTTTCAGTCCCACGACGCATCGGTTGGGGTCGTCGGCCTCGCGCACGATGTCGGCGACCGCCTGGCCGAGTTCGCGCGTCCCGCACGGGTAGTTGAACTCGGTCGACGGAATCCCCTCCATCCAGCCGTGGAAGTGCAGGATGGCGCCGATCCCCGGGTGCTCGCGGTAGATCATCCAGTGCTCGATCGCATCCACCGAGACGCGCCTGGGCTCCACGCCCGGCGGGTGGCTCACCACCATGGCGTTCCGTTCGGGATCGTAGTCCTTGACCATGAGAATGTCGCGGCCGATTTCCCGCAGGTTGGATTTGTCAACCCCGCTGGCGCTCATCCAGAACCACTTGTCGTCGAAGCGCGCGGAGACGTTGCCGTAGGAAAGACCGCCGATGCCGAAAATCCGCTTCACGTGCCGGAAGTCGCGCGGCGTCAGAACCTCGTCCATGGGGAAGGGCGCGGGCAAAAGGTCCAGTTCGTCCAGCTTCCGGCCGGCGCGGTAGATCGACCGGGTGATGTCGTCCCCGTCCCAAAGTTCCTCGGGAAGATCCGGCTGGAAGGCGTTGTCGATCACCAGCGTCGACGAGGCCATGGGTTCGATCCGGGCGTAGACCCGCTCGAAATAGGCCCCGGTCTCGGCGTTGCCCGGCACCACGTAGTGGCCCTGCTCCATCGTGATGAAGTGGGCGTCCGGATCCCCGCCGGACGACGGGATCAGCCCGACGGCCAGATTGGCCAGGGCGCGCAGCAGGGTGGGGTAGCCCTGCACAATATGCTCCGTGAACGGAACCGGGAACTCCGTAACGGCACAGACGAACACGGCCTGCGCCTGCCGTCGAAACGGCTTCGGGCGTCCCTTCGGAAAGAAGTTGAAGACGAGCTTCGCCTCGTCGGACCGGGCGGTGTAGCGGTGGCCCTCCGCCTCCATGACCGTCCGCAGTCCCCGGGAGAACCACCGGAAGGTGTCGCTCTCAGGCGACCCGACGAAAGCAAATGTCATGGGACGATACCCTCGGTGCATGGTGTTCGCGAACCGTACAAAAGGTTCACACAAAGCGCCGGAGCGCAACCCCTCGCGAAGCGACCGCCGCAAGGCATCGTGTCGGACACTTCACATTGTCAGGCGTCTCTGGCTACATTTCCCTGACCATGTCCCGCTCCGCCGGGGAAGCGGAGCCCGTCATCACACACGGTCCGAGGGAGTTCCCATCGCATGAGAGCGTACGAAATCGTCTACATCCTGGATTCCGCCCTGGAGCGCGAGGCCGTCGACGCGAAGCTCGCAGCCTTCCATGACGTGCTCGGCGGCGAGATCACCGCTGTCGACCATTGGGGTGTTCGGCAGCTCGCCTACCCGATCCGGAAATCGAAGACAGGCTACTACGTGATTGTCCACGTGGGCGCCGACCCGGCCGCGCTGCCCGAATTCGAACGGGTGGTGAAGCTGGACGAGGAGACCACCCGATACCTGATCGTCGTCAACGAAGGCCAGCCCACGACCGGTGCCTCCGTGTTGGCCGATCGTCCCGCGGCGCCGCAGCCGGAGGACGAGAGGGGCGACGCAGCGACCGCCGTGGACGATGAGGGGGGCGACGCGGAGCCGGCCGGGGAAGCGGAAGGCGACCAGTCCGCCGCGGAGCCGCAGCCGACGGGTCCGCCGGAGTTCACTGGTGCCCGGGGACGCCGCCGCCGCCACGAGGGGCCGCCGATCGTCCTGCTCAACTACAAGGACGTGACGACCCTGGCCCGCTTCCTGACCGAACAGGGCAAGATCCTGCCCAAGCGGACCACAAAGGTCTCGGCCCGATTCCAGCGACGTCTCGGCATCGCCATCAAGCGTGCGAGGCACATCGCCCTTCTCCCGTACATCAGGGATCACGAGGCCTGAACCCATGAAGCTCATTTTGCGTGAGAACGTCGCAAGCCTCGGACAGGCCGGCGATGTCATCAATGTCAAGCCCGGATACGCCCGCAACTATCTCCTGCCGCAGGGACTCGCCTACACGGCCTCGGCGGCCAACATCCAGCGGATCGAAGAGGAGGCTGTCCGCCGCCAGGAGCGGATGCGCCGCGACTACCTGGAAGCCAACCGCCAGGCGTCGCAGCTGGAGGGACTTACGGTGTCCGTAACCGCAAGGGCCGGCTCCGAAGGGCAGCTGTTCGGTTCGGTCAACGCCCGCGACATCTGGGGCCTGGTGCAGGAGGCGGACATCGACTTCGAGCTGGACAAGCGGTCCGTGCTCCTGGCCGAGCCCATCAAGGCCATAGGTGAGCACCTGGTGCCGGTCCGGCTTCAATCGGGGGTCGAGACGGAGATCCGCGTGGTGGTGGAGGCCGAAGAAGATTGACGGGGTCTGCGGCGGCCCTGGAGACGCACCCGCACGTCCGCAGAGCCGTCCGCTACGCCCTGGAGAGGAAGGCGACCGAGGTCACGCTCCTCGACCTGCGGGACATTTCCTCCGCAACGGACTTCTTCGTCATCGCCACGGGTCGCTCCGACGTGCAGGTGCGGGCGATCGCCGAGCACATCGTCGACAGCGCAAAGCGTGACGGTGCCCGTCCGGAACATGTTGAAGGCCTCGACCAGGGGCGCTGGGTGCTTCTGGACTACATCGACTACGTCGTGCACGTCTTCCATCCGGCCGTGAGAGAATTCTACCGGCTGGAGTCGCTGTGGGGAGACGCGGTGGCGACCGTATTCGGGCAGAACGTGAAGTCATGAAGCTCAAGTCATTGGAGCTGAGCGGTTTCAAGTCCTTCCCGGACACGACAAAGGTGGAGTTCCACGACGGGATCACCGCGATCGTGGGCCCCAACGGCTGCGGCAAGTCCAACATCGGCGACGCCATCCGCTGGGTGCTTGGCGAACAGCGCCCCACCGCCATCCGCGGTGCCAGGATGGAAGAGGCGATCTTCCAGGGGACGGTTGCGCGCCGCGCTCTCAGCCGGGGCGCGGTGTCCATGGTCGTCACCAACGAGGACGGCGCCCTTCCGACCCCGTTTCAGGAGGTCGAGATCGGGAGAACCATCTACCGGGACGGGGGCAGCAACTATCGCCTGAACCGCTCCCCGTGCCGCCTGCGGGACATCGTGGATCTCTGCAGGGACACCGGCCTCGGGGCGAACGCGTACTCGATCATCGAGATCCGGATGATCGACGCCATCCTCTCCGAACGCACCGACGAGCGAAGATCCCTCTTCGAAGAGGCCGCGGGGATCGGCAAGTACAAGGATCGCAGGCGGGCGGCGATGCGGCGCCTGGAGACTTCCGAAGCGGATTTGCAGCGTCTGGAAGACGTGATCGGCGAGGTCCGCTCCAAGGTCCGCTCCCTGGCCCGGCAGAAGGGCAAGGCCCAGCGTCATCGGGAGTTGCGGGACCGGCGGCTGGCGGTGGAGATCGCGGTTGTGGGCTCGGATCTGGAGGACATGCGGGCGCGCCTGACGCGGGTGGAACACGAGCTCGAGCATGACCGCGACGAAACGGCTGGAATGGCGGCGCGCCTTGCGACGGCCGAATCGGAGCTTCAGCGCGCGAGGCTGGCGCACCTGGAGTCCGAGAAGGTGCGCGTGGACGCCGCGGGCCGGCTGGACGGGGTGCGAAACCGGCTGGCCACGGTCGAACGGGAAGTCGCGGTTGCCGGTGAGCGAATCGGGAACGGCAAGCGCCGGCTCGAACAGATCGCCAGGGAAGAAGAGGTCCTGGCCGGGCTGAGGGCGCGCTCGACCGACGAGATCCTGACCCTGCGTCGCGAACGGGACGACTGTAAAGCAGAGTTGACATCATGTAAAGCGGAGTTGACATCGCGTCGGCAGGCCGCGGCCGAGACGAGGGTTCGCATGGAGGTGGCGCGCGACGAATTGGCCGTGGTGGAGCGCCGCAGCCGCGAGGTTGCCCGTGCGGTCGCCCGTGTCGAGGGAGACCTGGACAGCGCACGCCTGCAGACGGGAGAGCTGGACCGCAGGCTGGAGCGGCTCACGGCGGACTCCCGGGCCGGAGCCGGGGCCCTGCGGGAACTCCGGTCGCAGGGCGACCTGTTCGTCGACCGCAGCAGGGACGCCACCCGGCAAGTCGAGCGCTCGCGCCGCGATCTGGAGCGGTCCCGGCGCCGCGCCGCGATGCTCCGTGACCGGTTGCGGGGAGCGCGGGCGGCCGAGTTGGAGGCCCGCACCCGCGTCGCCGCCCTCGAGACCGAGGTCGCGGCCGTACGGCGCATGACGCTGGCCGGAGAAGGCGCCGAGGCCGTTGCGGCGGACGCGGCGGAGGCGTTCCCGGATTGCGTCGTCGGAATGCTGTCGGACTGCGTGCAGGTCGAGGGCGGTGCCGCCCGCACCGTCGACGACGCCCTCGCGCGTTTCGGTCTCGCGCTGCTGGTCACCGGCGCCCGGGATATCGAGCGCATCGAACGCTGGTACCGGTCCGAGTCGGGCCGGGTCGCCCGGCTGGTGCTGCTGCCCCTGGACCGGATCCCGGAGCCGGAGGGCGCTCTCCCGCCGGGAGTGACCGCGACGGGGAAGGGGGCGCCGTGGGTACGCGCGCTGCTCGGGGGCGTCTCGTTTCAGGCATCGCCGTCTCGGGATGAGCACTCGACGCCGGGCTGGACCGACCTCCGGGGAGCCGTCCACCTGCTTCCGGACACGGGTGCCGAGGGACGACTGGAGCGCACCGAGCGTCTCGAGCGCCTGGAAGCCGCGGCCCGCGCAAGCCGCGGTGAACTCGAAGAGGCGCGCCGGGTGCGGAGCCACGTCGAGCGGGAGAGCCGCAAGTGCGAGGAAGAGGTCAGCGCCCTGACCGAGTCCCTGCTTTCCAGCCGTGACGCGGCGAGAGCGGCGGAGGTGGAGGCCGAGGTTCAGAGCGGCCGCAGGCAGCAGCTCGCCCGGCACCAGGACGAGCTTGCCAGGCAGCTGGAGGGTACGCGAGCCGCGCGGGAGAGAGCCGCGGAGCGCGGAGCGGAAGCCGACTCGGAGCGGGCCCGGCTGCTCGACGAAGAGAATACCCTGGGCGAGCGGCTGGAGGAACTGCGCTCGCTGCACGCGGCCGTCGACGCCGAATGGGAACAGACCCGCAGTGCGGAATCGGAGGCGGTCATCCGCTTGACACGCCTCGAAGGCGATTTTGAGCGCCTTGGAGACCGCATATCGGATGCCGGGAAGACGGTGACCCGGACACGCGACCGGATCGCGGGGCTCGAGCGGGAAGCCGAATCGCTGGACGACGAGATCGTCCGGGTCCGGGAGGAGCGGGAGAAGGCGCAGAAGGGGCTGGAGGGCATGTTCCGGCGGCGCGACGAGCTGCAGAGCGTGCTCTCGGAGCAGGACCGGCAACTGCGGGAGGCGTCGGCCGAGGTCCTGAAGGCGGAGCGTCACGCTGGCGAGGTCCGCGACCTGGAGCGCAACGCCGTCGAGGTCAGGCACCGGCTCGAGCTGGAACGCCAGGACCTGGCCAATCGGGCTGCGCGCATCGGCGAGCGTCTGGAGACGGAATGGGGACGCCCCCTGGAAACGCTCCTCGACGAGGTCGAACCGGCGGAGGGCGATCCGGCAGAACTGCGGGGCGAACTGGACGACATCACCGCCCGCCTCGCACGGCTCGGACCCGTGAACATGCTGGCGGTCGAAGAGCACGAGGAAGAGAGCGCCCGGCTCGAATTCCTGGTCGGCCAACAGAACGACCTGGTGTCCGCCCGCGACGACCTGAAGGCCGCCATTCGGCGGATCAACGCCACGGCCACGGAGCTCTTCATGACGACGTTCGAGGCGATCCGCGAGAACTTCCAGCGGACCTTCGAGCACCTGTTCAGCGGGGGCGAGGCGAATCTCTGGCTTGCGGACCCGGACGACCCGCTGGAGTCGCGCGTGGAGATTCACGCCGCGCCCAGAGGAAAGAAGACGCAGCGGATCGATCTGCTGTCCGGAGGGGAGAGGGCACTGACCGCGCTGTCGCTGCTCTTCGGCATCTACCTGGTCAAACCGAGCCCCTTCTGCGTGCTGGACGAGGTGGACGCCCCCCTGGACGAGTCCAACATCGGACGCTTCGTTCGCCTTCTGCAGGGCTTCAAGGCGCAGACCCAGTTCGTCGTCATCACCCACAATCCCTGGACCATCGAGGCCGCCGACTGGATCTACGGCGTTACGATGGAGGAGCCGGGGGTGTCGTCGATCGTGGGAGTGCGGCTGGAGGGACGCACGGAGGCCGCGGGTACGGCAGCTTGACCGCCGCGGTGACGGTCGTCGGATCCGGAACGCTCGTTCCGTCCGGTGAGCGGTCGTCTCCGGCGCATCTCGTCGAGTATGGTCCGACGAGGATTCTGCTCGACGCAGGGCCGGGAACGGTGCACGGGCTGGCTCGCCACGGCCTGGCGTGGTGGAAGATCACCCACGTCGTCTTCACCCACTACCATACGGACCACTTCGGCGACCTGCCGCACCTGCTGTTTGCCATGAAATGGGCTGCTCCCGCGCCTCGCAGCCGCCGCTTGCGCATCCTGGGGCCGAGCGGGCTGACCGAACGCGTCGAAGCGTTGCGGCGTGCGCACGGGGACTTCATCGTCCGGCCCGGATTCGAACTGGACTACGAGGAGGTGGCACGTTCCGGGGTCTGGCGCGGCCCGGACGAGTCGCCGACGCTGCGTTTCCATCCCGTGCCGCATACCGACAGCTCTGTCGCCGTGCGCGTCGAGATGGGGGACCGAGCCGTCGGGTATACCGGCGATACGGGCCCGGACAGCTCGCTGGGACCGTTCCTGCGAGGCGTGGACGTGCTGATCAGCGAATGCGCGCATCCCGACCCCGCGCCGCCGGGACGCCACCTGTCCCCGGCATCGGTCGCCGAAATGGCCGGGCGGGCCCGGCCGGGAGTCCTGGTTCTCACGCACATGTATCCCCTGCTGGACGCCGGTTCGGCACCGTCGCTTGTGCGGGCGGCCGGCTACCGGGGACGCGTCGCCTGCGCCGACGACGGCGAGCGCTTTGTGCTCGAGTAGGCGGCGGGCCGGGCACGGGTTCGCGGTCGGTGCGCGGCGGACCTGGGGTGCCGGCCGGCCCGCATGGGTGGACCTTTTCACCCGTGTTGTTTACGATTCGCGTTCTTTCGCCTTCCCCGCGCAATCACCGCCGGCGCAACCGGTTGCTCCGGCTTCAGGCCTCGGGCGCGCGACAGTTTTTCCGAAGGATGGACATTTGCCGTGTTGATCGTCATGGACCACCGCGCCACGCCGGAACAGATCGACCGGGTCGTGGACGTGATCGAAGACATGGGATACGGAGCCAAGCCGATGCCCGGGCGGCAGCGTACCGCCATCGGCCTGGTGGGAAACGACGGACGCGTGGAGTCGGCGAGGCTCGAGGGCCTGGAAGGGGTGCGCGAAGTCATCAAGGTCAGCAAGCCCTACAAGCAGGTCTCCAGGGAGTGGCGCGAAGAGGACTCGGTCGTCACGCTCGGCAACGGCGTGGTCATCGGGGGCGGGGGAGTCGTCGTGATGGCCGGACCCTGCGCCGTCGAGGGACGCGAGCAGATTCTGGACATCGCCGCCCAGGTGCGCGATCTGGGCGCATGCGTGCTGCGCGGCGGGGCGTTCAAGCCCCGGACCTCGCCCTATTCGTTCCAGGGGCTGGGCGTGCGCGGGCTGGAGCTGCTGGCGGAAGCCCGGGAGCGGACGGGCCTGGCCATCGTGACGGAGGCCGTCGAACCGGAGGGCGTCGCCGCCGTGGCCGAGTACGCCGACGTGATCCAGATCGGGGCGCGCAACATGCAGAACTACCCTCTGCTCAAGCGCGCGGGGCGCGTCGGCAAGCCGGTGCTTCTGAAACGCGGGATGTCGGCGACGATCACGGAACTTCTGCTCGCGGCCGAGTACCTGCTCAGCGAGGGCAACCCGGATGTCATTCTCTGCGAGCGCGGTGTCCGCAGCTTCGACCCGCAGACGCGCAACGTCTTCGATCTGACCGCGATCCCCCTCGTCAAGTCGTTGACGCACCTGCCGATCGTTGCGGATCCCAGTCACGGCACCGGGGTGCGCACCAAGGTCACACCGATGGCCCGCGCGGCGGTCGCGGCCGGCGCGGACGGCCTCATCGTGGAAGTGCACCCCGATCCGCCGCAGGCGCTTTCGGACGGAGCGCAGAGCCTCTACCCGGAGCAGTTCGCGGAGCTCGTCGCCCACTGCGCTCCGATCGCGCGTGCGATCGGCCGGAGCCTGACGACCCTTCCGGCACCTGCGGTGACCGGCGCACGGAAGGCGGCGCACACCACGGCATAGCCGGACGTCCCGCAGAGCCATGTAGGCGCCCACGCTGCGCCCACAGATTGCACCGCCATGGGGAACGACGATCGTTGGCGCCTGGGACGGCGCGGGGAGGCCATCGCGGCGGACTATCTCCGGGACCGGGGGTGGGTGCTGCTGGCGCGCAATTTCCGGGCGGGTCCCAAGGAACTGGATCTCGTCGTGGCGCGCGGTGGTGTCGTGGCCTTTGTGGAGGTGAAGACCCGATCCTCCGCTACGGGCGGCACGCCTCTCGAACCGATTCGGGCGCTCAAGCGGAGAGCCGTGGAGGCGGCCGCCCGCCGATGGATCCACGAACACGGCAGGCCCGGAGCCACGTACCGTTTCGACGCGATCGCGGTGGACATGACCGGCGCCACTGCGCGCATCGAACATATCCCGGACGCGTGGCGCCCCGGCGCGTAGCCCGGGAGCCCGTGGACAACCCCCCCGGCATTCGTGCGGCGATGCATCCGGGCGGACGGCCCCGGGTGTCCGGGCGCTCCGTTGACGCCCCCTCCCGGACCCGGATAGCTTTGGCCGTGCCCCAGGTCCGCGGGACCGGAACCCATGAACCCCGTCAGGACCCCGCAGGTAGCAGCGGTAAGTGAGGTGAACGTCGCCGCGGAGTGCCTGGGGCACCTCGCGCCCCCCCGTCCGGCCAACTGTGAGTCCAACGCCGCCACCTTGTCCTATCTCGCGCTAGCCCGGAAATACCGGCCCCGACGCTTCGGGGAGGTGTCGACGCAGGAGCACGTGTCCCACACGCTCCGGCACGCGGTGGCCGGGGGTCGCGTGGGTCACGCCTACCTCTTCTGCGGTCCGCGCGGCGTCGGCAAGACGACGCTGGCGCGCGTGCTCGCGATGTCGCTGAATTGTCCCGACCGCACCCCCGAGGGAGAGCCCTGCGGCGTTTGCCGGGACTGCTCCCACATCTGGGCGGGACATACCTCGCTCGATGTCGTGGAGATCGACGCGGCCTCCAACCGGGGGGTCGACGACGCGCGCGAACTCCGTGAACGGGCGATGTACGCGCCCTCCGAGGAGGACCGCTACAAGGTCTACATCCTCGACGAGGCCCACATGCTCACGCGCGAGGCGTGGAACGCGCTTCTCAAGATCCTGGAGGAGCCCCCGCCCCGGGTGATCTTCGTCTTCGCCACCACGGAGCCCCGGAAGATCCGTCAGAGCGCTTCACCGATCCTGTCGCGCTGCCAGCGGTTCGACTTCCGCCGCATCGGCGCCACGGACATCATGAAGCGGCTGGACGAGGTGCTGGGAGCCGAGGGCATCGAGGCGGATCCGGAGGCGCTGCGGGCGATCGCCCGGAAAGCGAACGGGGGCATGCGCGACGGGCTGTCGCTGCTGGATCAGGTGCTGGCCCTGTCCGACGAGAGCGTGAGCATGGACTCCGTGGTGCGCGTCCTCGGGGTGGTGGACGAGCAACGCTATCTGGATCTCTTCGACATCGTCATCGAGCGCCGGCACGGGGCCGTCTTCGAGTTCGTCGAAGAGCTGATCGACGAAGGGCACGACCTCGTCGAGTTCTACTACGGGCTGGCCGAGAAGCTGCGACTGCTGCTGCGCATGTCCCTGGACGCCTCCTCTGCAACGGGCGATCTGAACGAGGACCTGCGCGACGATTTCGCCGGGCGGGCGGCAGCGTTCGCGCCGGGGGACCTGGTCCGGATGCTGGCCATGGCCTCGTCTCTCGAGGCCGACGGCAGTCTGCGGCGCACGGGGAGGCCGCGGGTGCTCATCGAGATGCTCCTGCTCCGCATGAGCTATCTGGACCGCACCGTGGAACTGGAAGAGATCGTCCAGGCACTCGGTGGGACACCGCCCAGGGAGCCGGCATCGTCCGGCGAGCCGGCGCCGGCGAAGGCTCCCGTCCAGGTAGCCGGGTCGGACACGCCCGGTTACGGCGGGGCATCGCCCGGTGAGCCCACGGGGGCGCGCGGTGGCGCTCGGGCGTCGACTTTGTCCGCGGATCGTCCGGGGGCATCTGCCGACACCTCCGGGGCCCTCGACACGATATGGAACGCCGTCTTGCGAGACCGGGAGCGAGTCGAGCGCGGGCTCTCGGGGCTCCTGCGCGGATCGGCCACGCTGACCGAGACCGACAAGGGCATCTCGCTGGTGGTGGCCGCGGGGCCAGCCTCCGACAAACTGCGGGAGGCGGCGACGCGACGGGCGCTGCTTGAGGCGCTGGCCCTTCATTCAGGCCGCGAATCTGCAGAGATTTCAATCGAGATCGACAAGGGTGGCCCTTCAGGCGGCGAGAGCGTCCCGGGTGGGAGAGCCGGCCCCCCGGGCACCGCCACGGGAAGGATCACTCGGGACTCGGTCCGGGAGTCGCGTCTGAACGAACTGGTCAAGCGTGCTCCGCAACTCGAGAGAGCCGTCGTGGAGCTCGATCTCGAGTTGGTCGACTGAGCGGTAAAACCTTTGCAACCGGCAGAAACGACATGACGAATATCCAGCAGTTGATGAAGATGGGGCAGCAGATCCAGGCCAGGATCAAGGAGTTGCAGGACAGCCTGCACACGGAGGAGCTCACGGCTTCGTCCGGGGGCGGCATGGTGACCGCGCGCGTGAACGGCAAGGGCGACCTCAGGGGCATTTCGATCGACCGCGAAGTGATCGATCCGGAAGACCCCGAGATGCTCGAGGATCTGGTCGTGGCGGCCGTGGCGGAGGCGCAAAACCGCGCGCGCGATTTTTCGGAAGAGCGGATGCGCGGGGCGGCAGGGGGGTTGCCGGTCCAGTTGCCCGGACTGTTCTGACCGCGGCTCTTGGATAGCGGCCGCCCGGCACAATCGCCGATCGAGGAGCTCTGCCGGCAATTGCGGAAGCTTCCCGGGATCGGAGCCAAGACCGCGTTGCGCCTGGCGTTCCACCTCGTCAAGGGAGCCAGGGAAGATGTTCGCCGGCTTGCCGGTGCGCTCCTGGAGGTGGCGGAGCGGATACACCCGTGCCCGCGGTGCGGCAACTATTGCGACGGCGCGCTCTGCCCGGTGTGCCGGGATCCGTCCCGTGATCAGGGGGTGATCTGCGTGGTGGAGGAAGCCTACGAGGTGGGTGCCATCGAGAGGGCCGGAAGATACCGCGGACTCTTCCATGTCCTTGGCGGCCGTCTCTCTCCCCTTGACGGGATAGGTCCGGAGCACCTGAATATCGATGGTCTGGTCAGCCGCATCACCGAGGCGTCCGAGACACCAGCGGAGGTCATTCTCGCGACAAACGCGAGCGTCGAAGGAGAAGCCACCGCGGTCTACCTGCAGGGTCTGCTCAGCCCGCACGTATCGCGTGTGACGCGCCTGGCGCGGGGCATCCCGGTCGGAAGTGATCTGGAGTATGTTGACGGCACAACCATCGGCGAGGCCCTGGCCGGCCGACGGGAAATGTAGGGGGAGACAACCGTGAATCGAAGAACTCGCCAAATCGGTCTCTTCCTGCTTGCCGCGGGTGCGGTGGGCGCGTTGACCGGGCTGTTGCTGAAGCACCAGGTGGTGCGGCACCGGCGCGAGCTCTTCAGTTCGAATCCGTTTCGGCGGCTGGCGGCGCTCCGCCACATGGCCGGCGAGCCGGCCACTGTCGACGCGATCACCGTCCTGCGCGACTTTGCCGCGTGGGAGCCGCGGCGCCTCCTGAGAACGCGGGCGGCATCGGTGTTGGCGCGCATGCGACGGGAGTTGCGAGGAAGGCGGACTGCCAGGTGAACCTCCCCAACGCCATTACGGTGGCGCGGATCGCAGTCAGTCCCCTCATCGCCTACCTTGCCCTCGCACCCTCGGTCGCCAGTCGGTACGCGGCCTTCGTGGTTTTTCTGCTCGCGGCCTTTTCCGATGTTTGGGACGGCTACCTGGCTCGCAGGCACGGGTGGATCACGGATACGGGCAAGCTGCTCGATCCGATCGCCGACAAGCTGCTCCTGGTGAGCACCTTCGTGCCGATCTTCTTCATTTCGCGACGCGCGGACGCGCTCACCAGCATCCCCTGGTGGGGCACGCTGCCCATGTGGGTCGTCGTCGTGGTGTTCGGGCGTGAACTGTTCGTCACCCTGTTTCGGGCCTACGCCGCCCGCCGCGGGATCGTAATTGCCGCGGGAACCCTGGGGAAGCGGAAGGCGCTGCTCCAGAACTTCTTCATCGGGGGGCTGCTGCTGTGGTATCCGCTGCTGCTTTCCGCCACCGCGATGCAGTGGTCCGGGTCCTTCTGGGCCGGCTGGCGGACGTTTCACGCGAGCTGGATCGGGGTCACCCTGGGTCTTGCGGTCCTGCTCACGCTGCTCTCGATGGGTGACTACCTCTGGCGGTATCGGGCGCTGGTCGGGAGCAGGGAGTGACACCGGAGCCCGGCATGGCGGATTATCGGTCCATCCCGGAGCTCGTGCAGCACCTGTCCGACGCTTCACGTGAACGCGGATTGAAGATCGCCACCGCCGAGAGCTGTACGGGCGGCATGGTCGGCGCGGCCATCACCGACCAACCGGGGGCTTCCGCCTGTTACGTCGGGGGCGCCGTCGCCTACCGCGACGACGTCAAGGTGCGCTGTCTGAATGTCGACCCGATCGTCATCGATGCCCATGGCGCCGTGTCGAAGCTGGTCGCCCTGCAGATGGCGTTCGGCGCCCGCCGGCGGTTCTCCGCCGATGTGGCCCTGGCCGTAACGGGGATTGCGGGCCCGCGTGGAGGGAGCCCGGAAGAGCCGGTGGGAACCGTGTGGATCGCCGTGGCCGTGAGCGATGGAATCGGCACGGCACGGCGTATGCAGTTCGTGGGCGGGCGGGCGGCGATCCGGGACCGGAGCGTCGCCGCCGTTCTCCGGCTGGCGACGGAGGCGATCGCGACGCACGATCTGTAAGCCGGGGCCGCAAGGGCCCATAATGGATAGACGCAGGGAACGGCGGCGCGTCGACTGCGAACCCGCAGGTGGCGGCGGCATCGCGTGATCAACAAACGGATTGAAGGTGAATGACGGAACAGCGACCGAATGAAGAGGTGAATCCGGTGGAGCCGGAAGATCGTCTGGAGGAAGCGGGCGACGCGCCGGATGGTTCCGAGCCGTCCGGCGAACCGGAGCACACGGATGAGCAGGATACCGTCGAGCGGCTTCGGGCGGAGCGTGACAACTCGAGGGATCAGCACCTGAGACTGGCGGCCGACTTCGACAACTACCGAAAGCGCACGGAGGACCGGTTGCGCCAGAGATGGAACAGCGCGCGGGCCGACCTGGTGTCGCGGCTCCTCGATCCCCTCGACGACCTCTTGCGCGTCACCGCGCTGGAACCCGAAACCGCGTCGGTGGAAGCGATTGTCGAGGGGGTCGACCTCGTGGAGCGGAAGTTCTTCCGCGTGCTCGAGGACATCGGGGTGGAGATTGTCGATCCCGCCGGCGAGACCTTCGACCCGAACACGATGGAGGCGATGATGCAGGTGCCGGCCGAGTCGGAAGACGACGACGAGACGGTGGCCCAGGTGTTTCAGCGGGGGTATGCCTTGAAGGGACTGCTCGTGCGCCCCGCGCGCGTCAGCGTGTACAAGGCGTAGCGGCAAGGAAGCGCGAGCCGGATGACCCAGGCGACCAAGGACTACTACGCGATACTCGGCGTCGACGAGAAGGCCGACCAGGCCGCAATCAAGACGGCGTATCGGCGGCTGGCGAAGCGCTATCACCCGGACGCGAACCAGGGCAACCCCCGTGCCGCGGAGAGGTTCAAGGAGGTCGGCGAGGCGAACGGAGTGCTTTCCGATCCGGCGAAGCGAAAGAAGTACGACCAGATGCGCAAGCTGGGAGCGTTCGGCTTCGGAGGCGGGCGCCGACCCGGCTCGCGCACCAGCCCACAGAGCACCTCCAGCTTTTCCTTCGAGGATCTCGGAGGTCTGGGCGGCTTCTCGGACATCTTTTCCTCCATCTTCGACCGGGGCAGGAAGCCGGGGCCGAAAGCCGGCGGCCGCCGCAAGGGCAAGGACGTCGAATACAGCGTGGAGGTCTCTTTCATGACCGCCGCGCAGGGTGGCAAGGTCGCGATCTCGGTGCCGATCAACGAGGAATGCGCGACCTGTCGAGGGTCCGGTGGGGCGCCCGGGACGGCCTGGAACAAGTGCGCGGAGTGCAAGGGGAAGGGAAGCGTCTCCTTCGGCCAGGGCGGCTTCGCGGTCAACCGGCCCTGTCCGGCGTGTCTGGGCCGCGGGGAGCGGCCCGAGAAGGAGTGTGGGGCATGTGATGGCGCGGGGAAGGTCCACCAGGACCGCAAGATCCAGGTGTCGGTTCCCGCCGGTGTCGAGACCGGCTCGAAGGTCCGCCTGACCGGCCAGGGCGAGCGCGGCCACAAGGGTGGGGCGCCGGGGGACCTGGTGATCACCTTCAAGGTGGATCCGCACGCGTTCTTTCGGCGCGAGGGCAACGACATCCTCGTCACCGTGCCGATCAACCTGGCCCAGGCCGCGCTGGGATCACGCATCAGGGTGTCGACGATTTCGGGGAGGAAGGTCGTGCTCCGCATCCCGCCGGGTACCCAGCCCGGTACGCGTTTTCGCATCCGGGGGCAGGGGATCAGACGCAAGGGCCGAACGGGCGATCAGTTCGTCGAGGTCCGGGTCTCCGTTCCCGAGTCCCTCAGCGAGGAGCAGGCCGAGCAGTTCCGGGAGTTCGCGGACGCCGCGGGAATGAAGTGGTGAGGCGGATCAGCAGGAGGCTTCCGAGACGCCGCGAATCCGGCCGCCGCCCAGCACTTCCTCGCCGCTGAAGAAGACGCAGGACTGCCCGGGAGTCACGGCGGCTGCGGGCTTCCCCAGGGTGAGCCTGAGTCCATCGGCATCGTGCGCTTCGACGCAGCACGGCAGCCCTGGCGACCGATACCGGATCTGTATGTCCAGCCGGCTTCCCGGCGGAGGCGGCGGAGCCAGCCAGTTGAGCTCGCCGACGCGGACGTCCCGGGCCTCGAGGAGCTGCCGCGGCCCCACGACCACTTCACGCGTGGCGGCGCGGATCTCCAGCACGTACCACGGTTCCGTCCGCCCGCCGCCGATCCCCTTCCTCTGGCCGACGGTGAATCCGGAATAGCCCTGGTGCATGCCCAGCACCCGTCCGGTGTGGTCCACGATCGCTCCCGACGAGAGCGCCGGGTGCGTCGGGAGCAGCTTGCGGGCGAGAAAGTCCCGGTAGTTGCCGGTGGGGACGAAGCAGATCTCCTGGGATTCGGGCTTGGCGGCGGTCACAAGTCCGAGTCGCCGCGCCCGCTCCCTGACCTCGGTCTTGGTCAGGTCTCCAAGCGGAAAGTGCAGCCGCCGCAGCAGTTCCGCCGGGAGTCCCCACAGGAAGTAGGACTGGTCCTTGGATGAATCCCGTCCCCGGAGCATTCGCGGACGCTCTGCGGAGCGGTCGAGACGCACATAGTGGCCCGATGCCACTCCGTCGCAGCCAAGCACGCGTCCCCGTCTGAAGAGATCGCGGAACTTCGTGTTGGAGTTGCAGCGGACGCACGGGTTGGGCGTGCGCCCCTCGGCGTATTCGGCAACGAAATCGTCGATGACGTCGCGGGTGAACTCCTCTTCGACGTCGAAGACGTAGTGGGGGATTCCCAGCTCGTCGGCCACGCTGCGCGCGTCCCGGATCCCGTCCAGCCCACAGCACGTCTTGCTGCTCGCCTCTTCGTCGTCACCGCTGTAGCAGAAGGTCTTCATGGTGGCGCCGACCACATCGTGTCCCGCCTCGACCAGCAGGGCCGCAGCAACCGACGAATCGACCCCGCCGGACATGGCCACAAGGATCCGCAACGGATTCGCCGGGTCCGTCATTGTCGGGCAAACTCGCGTGTACGTTCGATCGCGGTGGCCACCGAGTCCACGATCCGATCCACCTGCCGTGCCCGGTTGAGGTGGCCGAAACTCAATCGCAGAGTCGCCGCCGTCTCCCCCGGGTAAAGGGTGGCGAGCGTGCGGCTGGGGGCGGCAGAACCGCTGGCGCACGCGGACCCGCCGGACGCCGCGATTCCCTGGGCGTCCAGCGCCGCCAGCAGCGTGTTCGAGTCCGTCCCGGGAATGCCCAGCGAGAGGATGTGGGGCGCCCGCGGAAGGCCCTCCCCGTTGATCCGCAGGTCCGGCACGCGCGCCGCCAGTCGGGCTTGCACCGTGTCCCGGATGGTCCCCAGCCGCGCGGATTCGGCCTCGACCTCCTCCACGGCCAGTCGCAGCGCCTCGGCGAGACCGACGGCTCCAGCGACGTCCTCCGTGCCGGGCCGCACGCCCCGCTCCTGCCCGCCGCCGAAGTGCAGCGGCTGCAGGCCGCGCGGATCCGTTGCGATCAGCGCACCGGTCCCCGTGGGTCCGTGGATCTTGTGCCCGGTAACCGTGAGCAGGTCGACAGGGTGGTCCCGCAGCGACACCGGGACCTTTCCGACCGCCTGGACCGCGTCGCTGTGCAACACCACGTCATGTTCACGGCAGATCTCCGAGATGTCCGCCATCGGGAGCTCCAGTCCGACCTCGTTGTTCACCCACATGCACGACACCACCGCCGGCCGCTCGCGCACGGCCGCCTTGAGCGCATCCAGGTCGAGGACTCCATCGCTGAACCCGATCACGGCATGCCGGGCACCTTCCTCCGCGGCCTGCTCGGCAGCTTCGAAAACGGCGGGGTGTTCGATCGAGGAGGTGACCACCAGCGGAGCGCCGCCGCCGCGGGCGATCGCATGCCGCGCCCGGCCCAGCACCGCCAGGTTGTCCGACTCGGTCCCCCCACGGGTAAAGAAGACGTGGGCTGCCGGGATACCCAGCGCTCCTGCCGCCGAAGCCCTTGCCCGTTCCAGGCGGCGCCTGGCCCTGCGGCCCCAGGAGTGGCCGCTCGACGGGTTCCCGAAGTCCTCCGCGTGGCACTGCGACATCGCGGCGATCACTTCCACGCGGACCGGCGTGGTGGCGGCGTGGTCGAGGTAGATGGGTTCTGCGATTCCCTGCAACGGGCTGCTCCTGCCGGGGGCTTGCCGTAATATGGCGACTGGGCGGCACTTGCGTGAGTGCTTGATGCGAACGTGTTTCCGGATAACTTGCTAGCGGTCGACGACGAACGGGCCCCGGTTCTCCGGGCAAGCCAGGCCGCCGGCCGCGGCCAGCCCCTTCACTCACCCACACCACTTCCCCAAGACGATGAACCTTCACGAATACCAGGCCAAGGAGTTGTTCCGCGAAGCCGGAATGGCCGTCAATCCGGGGGAAGTCGCGGGCGACCCCGAGCAGACCCGCGCATTGTGCGAACGATTCGGCGGCAGCGCCGTGATCAAGGCACAGGTCCATTCGGGGGGCAGAGGGAAGGCGGGAGGCGTCAAGCTTGCCCACAGCCCCGAGGAGGCCGCGGCTCACGCTTCCGCCATCCTGGGCATGGAGATCAACGGGCTTGTGGTTGGAGAGGTCCTTGTGTGCCCGATCGAGGATATCGCCACCGAGGCATACGTCGGGGTTCTGGTGGACCGCGAAGGACAGTGCCCGGTGTTCATGGTCTCGGCGGAGGGGGGTGTCGACATCGAGGAGGTGGCGGCCACCAACCCGGAGGCGATCCACAGGATGCGGGTCGACCCCCGCTACGGGCTGCTTCCCCACCAGGCCTACGGGCTGGCGGCCAGGCTCTACGACGATCCCGGCCTGGTCCGGCAGGCGGCGCGCATCATCAAGCACCTCTACGACGTGTTCGTGGACAATGGGGCTTCCATGGCCGAGATCAACCCGCTCATCTCGACCGCCGGGGGCCGGGTGGTAGCGATCGACGCCAAGATGAGCATCGACGACAACGAACTCTTCCGACGCCCCGCCCTGGCGGCCCTGAGGGACACCGGATCCGAGGATTCGGCCGATACGCGGGCGCGCGACGCCGGCCTCTCCTTCGTCAAGCTCGACGGCAATGTGGGCTGCTGCGTAAACGGCGCGGGCCTGGCGATGGCCACGATGGATCTGGTGAAGTACTACGGGGGCGAACCGGCCAATTTCCTCGACATCGGGGGGTCGTCGAATCCCGACAAGGTGGTCGCGGCGCTCGAGATCATCACCTCCGACCCCGAGGTGAAGGTCATACTCTTCAACATCTTCGGCGGCATCACCCGATGCGACGATGTGGCGCGCGGAATCGTGGCGGCGGTCGAGCGAATCGGGATCGACGTCCCGCTCGTGATCCGGCTGACCGGAACCAACGAGGAGCTGGCCCGGGAGATTCTCGCCGAAGCGGGCCTGGCCGCCGTCGCCACGATGGACGAGGTGGTGGAGCAGGCGGTTCGCCTGGCCCGATGATTCGAAACGCGGATGCGGCGCCGGGGCGCGCCGCTCCATAGCCGAGGGAGATCCATGTCGATCTTTGTTGACGGGACCAACCGGGTCGTGGTTCAGGGCATCACCGGCCGGGACGGTTCCTTTCACACCCGCCAGATGATGGCGTACGGAACGCGGGTCGTCGCGGGCGTGACCCCGGGCAAGGGGGGACGCGATTTCGAGGGGCCCGACGGCACCGCCGTACCTGTCTACGACACGGTGGCCGAGGCGGTGGCGGAGACCGGGGCCGACGCATCCGTGGTCTACGTCCCTCCCGCGTTCGCCGCGAGCGCGATCATGGAGGCCGCCGACGCGGACATCGGGTTCATCGTATGCGTGACGGAGGGCATACCCGTACTCGACATGGTCCGGGCTCACGCGCTGGCGCGCGACCGCGGGAGCCGCGTGCTCGGTCCCAACTGCCCGGGAATCATCTGCCCCGGCAAGACCAGCATGGGGATCATACCGGGAAGGATGGTCACCCCCGGACCCGTGGGGCTCATCTCGCGATCGGGGACGCTCACCTACGAGGCCGTGTACCACCTGACCGGCGGCGGGCTCGGACAGACGACGTGCGTGGGCATCGGGGGCGACCCCCTGATCGGGACGAGCTTTGTCGATTGCCTCGCGGCCTTCGCCGAAGACCCGGACACCGAGGCCGTGGTGATGATCGGCGAAATCGGCGGGACCGCCGAGCAGGAGGCCGCCGCCTGGGTGAGCGCCAACCTGGACGTGCCCGTCGTCGGGTTCATAGCGGGCCGGACCGCGCCTCCGGGCAAGCGCATGGGCCACGCCGGCGCAATCATCAGCGGATCTGCCGGAACCGCCGCGGAGAAGACGAGGGCCTTCGAAGAGAACGGAATCCGGGTCGCCAGGCGCCCGGTGGAAATCGCCGGGCTCGTAGCCGAGTCGTTGCGGTAGGCCCGTGGTGGACGTCCGCTCACCGGGATTCGGCGAACTCCTGTGCGAGCCGCCGGTCATGCCCGGCTCCGGAGAGGACGCGTGGGGGTCGCTCTGCCGCGGTGCGGGCGATCTGGCCGAGGGTCACGTCCTGCGTGAGGTTTGCGGCCGCGTGGAACGCGCCGGCGGCAGTCCTGAACCGATGCCCCTTGTCTCCAACGTGGATGTGCTCAATCTGAGCCGGGGCGGGGAATCGCGCGGCGTTGTTCTGTGGCTTTCCGAACGGACGGAAGGCCGGCCGTTCGCCAGGGCGGCGTGGGTGGTCTGGGGCCTGCCGAGGCCCTCGCTCAACCTCTTCCTGCTCCCGGTCCTGACCAGCCTCACCGACGCCATCCTCGCGGCCGATTCGGTTAATGACATACATGCAATACTGGCATCCAAGTCATTGTTGGAAAAGAAAATATACATCGACGTCCGCGTGGAGAAAGTGGTCACGCCGCTCACCTACCGCATCTACCCGGACACGCCGCTCCGCGAGGTTCAGCACCTTCTCGTGCGTCGCGACCTGTCCACGGTGCCGGTGGTGGGGGCGAATCACGAGATACTCGGGGTGATCACGGTGAGCGACATTCTGCCGCACATGCTGCCCAGCAAGGAGACGCTCGGCACACGGGCGCGGCGGCCGGTTGCCGCGCGCGACGTGATGACGCGGGCCGTCCTCTGTGTGTCCGAGGACGAGCTACTGGTCGAGGCGGGCCGTTCGATGATCGCCCGGGGCGTCTCCAGGCTGCCGGTCGTGCGCGACGCCGAACTCGTCGGATTCCTCGAACGGGAAACGGTCATGCGCGCGTTCGCGGATACGATCCTCCCGCCGCGACGTCCGCGAACGGGTTGACGCCCGGCGCAATTCCTGATTCCGTTCATTGCTTTCCGCCACGAACCGACCTTGTTGCCTGTGAAGAATCCATGAACCAGACTCTGGCCATCATCAAGCCTGACGCCACCGGGAAGGGCGATGCAGGCAGGATCATCGCCCATCTCGAGGCGGCCGGCTTCGAGATCAAGGCGCTGCGCATGGTGACCCTGACCGAGGCCCAGGCCCGCGCCTTCTACGACGTGCACCGCGAACGCCCGTTTTACGAATCGCTGGTCGCCTTCATGACCTCGGGGCCCTGTATCCCGATGGTGCTGGAAGCGGAATCGGCGATCCCGCGGTACCGCGAGGCGATCGGCGCCACGGATCCGGCCGAGGCGGCGCCCGGCACGGTCCGTCGACTCTATGCCGAATCCAGAGAGAGAAACGCGGTGCACGGCTCGGATTCCGCCGAAAACGCGCGGCGTGAGATTGCCTTCTTCTTTTCGGAATCGGAGCGAATCGGGTCGGCGGTATCGCAAGGGTAGCCGGAATTCCACCGTCGTTGACATCGTTCTTCAAATTGTCGTATCTTTCAAGTCTATGTTGCAGATTGATTTGTCACGTCTGCGGCCTGGCCGCGATACCGCCGTGCAGGCGGCCATCGCACCCGATGCGGAGATTTGGAGCGGCTCGGAACTGCGGTTTTCGAGCGCGGTCGAGGTTGCCGGCGCCGTGGCCCTGGCGGCAGGAGGCGAGGTGTTCGTACGAGGGACCTGGAAGGCTCCCGTCGAGTACGACTGCGGCCGGTGCCTGGAGGTCGTGCCGGTCAGCTTCGAGGGGCCGTTGAACCTGGTGTTTGCGCCTGAAGGAGAGTGGGAGGCCTCGGACGCGGACGTGCGGACGATCGGCTGCCACGACACGATGCTGGACCTCGAGGAGGCGATTCGCGAAGAAGTGGTATTGGAGATCCCAAGGTACTTCGTTCCGGCGGAAACCGACGGCCGCTGCGATCGTTGCGGCCACGCGGTGGAGCGATACGGACGGGTGCCGGAACGACCGGAGGACCAGCCCGATCCCAGGTGGTCCGCGTTGAAAGCCCTGCAAACCGACTAGGAAGACTGTTCAATGGCCGTACCGAAGAAACGAGTGTCCAAACAGCGGAAACGGAAGCGCCGCACCCACTACAAAGCCGCGGAATCGACGCTTGCCACCTGTTCCAGGACCGGTGATCCGCAGTTGCGCCACCGTGTCTGCCCCACGTCGGGGATGTACAGGAACAAGCTCATCTACGAGGTGGAACCCGAGTAGGCTCCCGCTCCTTCGTTGTTACCCTGAGTCAACTCCGATGCGGATCGTCCTCGACGCGATGGGGACCGACAACGCCCCTGTAACCGAGCTGGACGGAGCCCTGTTGGCCCTTGAATCGGATCCCGATCTTCATGTGATCCTCACGGGGGACCAGGACCTGTTGGCGCCGCAGGTGGAGGAATCCGGCGCAGGCGACAGGATCCGTGTCGTCCACGCTCCCCAGCGCGTCGATGGAGCGGAGCCCCCGGTTTCCGCGGTGCGCCGTAGCCCGAATTCGTCGATCCGTGTCGGCCTCGACATGCAGCGGGCCGGGAACGCGAGCGCGTTTGTATCCGCCGGGTCGACGGGAGCGGTGATGGCGGCGTCTCTGCTGACGCTTGGGCGGCTGCGAGGCGTGGACCGGCCGGCGCTCGGCACGATCTTTCCGACCGGCAGCGGGCCGACGCTGGTCGCCGACGCGGGTGCGAACCTGGACTGCAAGTCTCAGCACCTGGTGCAGTTCGCGCGCCTGGGGACCATCTACATGCAGGATATCCAGGGCGTGCGCGAACCCAGGGTCGGGCTCCTGAACGTGGGGTCCGAGGCCGCGAAGGGAACCGAGGTGTTGCAGGAGACGTACCGCGCCCTTGCCGCGAGCGATCTCAACTTCATCGGGAATGTCGAGGGCCGCGACATCGTGCACCACGCGTGCGATGTCCTTGTGTGCGACGGCCTCGTCGGCAACATCATGCTGAAGTTCTACGAGTCGCTCGCCCAGTTTCTTGCCCGCGAACTCGGGACCCGCCTGAATCCGGTGGGTCTTGACCGTGAGCTTGAAGACGCGTTTCGTGTCTTCGACTACGCCGAGTACGGCGGGGCGCCGCTGCTCGGCGTAAACGGAGTGAGCGTGATCTGTCACGGAGGGTCGTCGCCCAAGGCGATCTCAGCGGGGATAGGCGTGGCCGCGCGTAGTGTGCGCAGCGGCATGGTTGCCCATATTGCCCGTGACCCGGCATTCAGATAAGGACGGCTTTCATGAACGCCCCAGCACCGGTGGCACGGATATCCGCGACCGCGCGCTATCTGCCCGAGCGGGTCATGACGAATGCCGACCTGGAAGCCCTTGTGGACACCAGCGACACCTGGATCCGGGAGCGCACCGGCATACGCGAGCGCCGCATCGCTCCGGACGACGTCTCGGCGGCGGACATGGGCGCGCGGGCCGCATGCGGCGCCCTGCAAAAGGCGGGGCTGTCGGCCGCCGACATCGACATGCTCGTAGTCACGACGGCAACCCCCGACCATCTCCTCCCATCGACGGCCTGTGAGATCCAGGCGCGTATCGGGGCCACGCGCAGCTGCGTGGCTTTCGACCTTCAGGCCGCGTGCACCGGGTTCCTCTACGCCGTTTCGGTAGCAGAGGGATGCGTGGCGGCCGGACGCGGCGAGAACATCCTCGTGGTGTCGACCGAGAAGATGTCGACCATTGTCGACTGGGAGGACCGGGCGACGTGCATCCTCTTCGGCGACGGCGCCGGCGCCGCCGTGGTGCAGCCATCGGTGAACGGAGAGGGGATCATGTCGAGCTATCACCGCTCCGACGGAGACCTCGTGCCGCTCCTGCAGCGACGCGCGGGCGGTGCCGTGATGCCTCTGGACGAAGGTTCCCTGCGCAGGAAGGAGCACATGCTCCAAATGTCGGGCCGTGAAGTCTTCAAGTCGGCGGTAAGGTCGATGGCGCACGCGGGGAAACGTGTCATCGGGGAAGCCGGGCTGACGGCGTCCGACGTGGATCTGATGGTGCCGCATCAGGCCAACGCCAGGATCATCGAGGCGACCGCCCGGCATGCCGGGATCGGCATGGACAAGGTCTTCGTGAACCTCGATCGATACGGCAACATCTCCTCGGCGACGATTCCCGTCGGGCTTGACGAGGCCGCCGAGCAGGGCCTGATCGGGCCCGGGTCGAACATCCTCATGACGGCATTCGGCGCCGGCCTCACGTGGGGCGCCATGCTCATGCGCTGGTAGCCGCCGACGCACCGGTGGCGCGACCAGACGGGGAGATGTGGGGATGAGTTCGGGCCTGCTGTTTCCGGGACAGGGATCGCAGTTCGTCGGAATGGGGCAATCCCTGGCACGGTGCTTCCCGGAGGCCCGGGAGGTCTTCGAGGAGGCGGACGACGTCCTGCGCTTTGCGCTTTCCCGGCTCGCCTGGGAAGGTCCGCCGGATCTCCTGACCGCGACGGAGAATGCACAGCCGGCGCTTTACGTGCACAGTCTGGCGGCATACCGGGTGACCCGCGACCGCATCGGCTCCGTAGGCGCGGCCGCGGGGCACTCGCTCGGCGAACTGACCGCGCACGGAGCGGCGGGCACCTACTCCTTCGCCGACGGCCTGCGGCTAGTGAGGTTGCGGGGGCAGCTGATGGCCAGGGCCGGAGAGGCCGCACCGGGCGCGATGGCTGCGGTGATCGGCCTTTCCGCGGACTCCGTGGCTGCCCTGTGCCGGGAGGCGGCGGACACCGGCATGACGGTCGTGCCCGCCAACCTCAACTCGAAGAGCCAGATCGTCGTCAGCGGGGACATCGCCGGCGTCGAGTGGCTGTGCTCGGCAGCAAAGGCGGGCGGGGCGAAGCGTGCCGTGCCCCTCACCGTGTCGGCGGCCTTTCATTCTCCCCTCATGCGGCCGGTCGCCGGGGAGTTCCGGGAATGCCTCGAAGATACGGTGTTCAAGTCCCCTTCCTTTGCGGTGGTATCCAACGTGACCGCCGAGATCGAAGGCGATCCGGACCGGATCCGCCAGCTTCTGGTGCGGCAACTCACGTCTCCGGTGCGATGGATCGAATGCGTCGCCCGGGCGCGGGCGGAAGGCGTGACCCGTTTCCTCGAACTGGGTCCAGGGAAGGTGCTGACCGGGTTGAACAGGAGGAACGCGAGAGGGGTTCCCACCAGAGCCATTGGAGAACCGGATTCCATTGATTCCATGGAGGAATGGATATGACAGGGTCCAGAGAACTCGCCGGGTCGGTGGCGATCGTTACCGGTGGGTCGCGGGGGATCGGCCTCGGGATTTCGCGTGCGCTGGCGAGCGCCGGAGCCGTCGTGGCCGTCGTCGCGAGAGACGAGGCCGCGGCCGCCGATGCGGTCATGGAGCTGGAAGGCGACGGCCACGCGGCCTATTCGTGCGACGTGGCCGATGGGAAGGCCTGCAGGCAAGTGGTCGCGAGCGTCGAGTCGGCGCAGGGCCCCGTCTCGGTACTGGTGAACAACGCGGGAGTGACGCGCGACAACATCCTGCTCCGCATGCGCGACGAAGAGTGGTCCCGGGTGATCGACACCAACCTGCGAGGCGCCTTCAACATGATTCGGGCCGCGACACGCGGCATGATGAAGCGCAGGGATGGGTCCATTGTCAACATCAGCTCGGTCATCGGACTGATGGGCAATCCCGGACAGGCCAACTATGCCGCGTCCAAGGCGGGGCTGCACGGGCTGACGAAGTCGGTGGCCAGGGAGCTGGCTTCGCGCAACGTCCGCTGCAACGCCGTCGCTCCCGGGTTCATACGGACCGATATGACCGCGGGTCTGCCGGAAGGAAAGGTGGCGGAACTGAAGAGCAGCATCCCCGCCGGGCGGCTCGGGAAGCCCGAGGACGTGGCTGGCGTCGTCCGGTTCCTTGCGGGACCGGGGGCGGGTTACATTACGGGTCAGATCATCGCCGTGGATGGCGGGATGGCGATGTAGTCACCAGCGTGTTCGAGCCGAACCAGGTACGCCACCGGAAACAACGTACGGAGAAAAAGCATGTCCGACACAGCGGAAGCCAGGGTAAAGGAAATCATCGTCGACGAGCTCGGAGTCGAGGCCGACAAGGTCACGTTGGAGGCGTCGTTCGTGGATGACCTTGGCGCGGACTCCCTCGACACCGTCGAGCTGGTAATGGCGTTCGAAGAGGAATTCGGCATCGACATCCCGGACGAGGACGCGGAACAGATGCGCACGGTCGGAGACGCCGTGTCCTACATCCAGGAGAACGCCGGCTGACAAGCCCGAGTCGCAACGTCATGGCTGATCGGCACAACGAGCGCCGAGTCGCCGTCACCGGGATGGGCATGGTGAGCGCGGTCGGACATGATGTTTCGTCCAATTGGGACGCGTTGCTCGCCGGGACGCCCGGGGGTGGCCCGATTACCGCATTCGACCCCGCTGGCTTCGCTACGCGGATCGCCTGTGAGGTAAAGGACTTCGATTCGGGACGCTATCTGACGCGCAAGGAAAGCCGGCGCTACGACCGGTTTTGCCATTTCGCCATTGGTTCCGCGGTGCAGGCAATGGAGGCCGGTGGGCTCGAGGGTCCGCCATCCGGCTGCGATCCGACCGAATTCGGCGTGATCATGGCCAGCGGCGTCGGTGGAATCGCCACGCTCGAAGCCAACTGCAGCATCCTGAAGGACCGGGGACCGGGCCGAGTCAGTCCCTTCTTCATCCCGATGTTCATCCCGGACATCGCGGCGGGCCTGATATCGATCCGGTACGGGCTGCAGGGCCCCAACTACGCGACGGTCTCGGCCTGCGCCTCCGGCTCCCACGCGATCGGAGACGCGGTCCGGTACATTCAGCGCGGGGAGGCGAAGCTCATGCTTGCCGGAGGGGCGGAGGCCGCCGTGACGCCGATCACAATCGCGGGGTTTTCGTCGATGAAGGCGATGTCGCGCCGGAATGACGACCCCGAAGGGGCCAGCCGACCGTTCGATGCGGGACGGGACGGGTTCGTGATCGGCGAAGGAGCGGGGTGCATTCTGCTCGAGGAACTGGAGCATGCCCGCGCCCGGGGCGCCGAGATTCTCGGCGAAGTCGTCGGCTACGGCGCCACCGGAGACGCCCACCACATCACGGCGCCCCCACCCGACGCCCACGGGGCCCAGTCGGCGATGCGGCTGGCAATGGAGGATGGCGGCTTGCGTCCCGAGGATGTGGACTACATCAATGCGCACGGTACGTCGACGCCGCAGAACGACACGGCGGAGACCGCCGCGGTCAGGGCGGTGCTGGGAGGGCACGCGTACAATCTGGTCATGGGGTCGACCAAGTCCATGACCGGGCACCTCCTCGGCGCCGCCGGAGCGGTGGAAACCGTCATCTGCGTGATGGCTTGCCGGACCGGCAGGATTCCGCCCACCATCAACTTCTCGGAACCGGACGACACCTGCGACCTCGACTACGCCCATCACGGCCCGGTCGAGCGCCCCGTGACGGTTGCGCTGAACAACTCCTTCGGGTTCGGCGGACACAACGTTTGCCTGGCGATCAGGAGATACGAGGGGTAGGAAGCCCGTGACAGAAGTGCGCGTCGGGATCGGATACGACTCACACCGCTTCGATCCGGGCCGGCCCCTGATCCTGGGTGGCGTCCACTTTCCGGACCATCCCGGCCTCGCGGGCTTTTCCGACGCGGATGCCGTCGCCCACGCCGTGATCGATGCGATGCTGGGGGCCGTTGCCCTGGGCGACATCGGCACGCATTTCCCTCCGGGTGAAGACGCCTGGCGCAATGCCGATTCCATGGACCTGCTGGAACGGGCGATCGCGATCCTGGACGGGGAATCGTGGCGCGTCCGCAACGTGGACGTTACGGTGGTCTGCGAGAGCCCCCGGATCGGCCCGCGCGCGCGAGAGATGCGCGCAGGCCTCGCGGCGCGTCTGGGCATCCCGGCCGGTCGTGTGTCGATCAAGGGCAAGTCGAACGAGGGCATGGGCTGGATCGGAAGGGGCGAGGGCCTTGCCGTTCACGCCGTAGCCGCCGTCGTACCGGTGCCCGGCGGGGCGCAGTAGCCGCCGGGTGGAGCGCGCCCTCTCCTTCCTGACCGAACTGCCCGCGCCGCTGGCGTACGCGCTGCTTGCGGTGGGTGCGGCGATCGAGAACATCCTGCCGGTGGTCCCGGCCGACACCTTCATCGTGGCGGGCGGCTTCATAGCGGGGCTGGGCGCGGTGCACCCCCTTGTCGTGTTCGGCGTGGTGTGGGGCGGCAACGTGGGCGGCGCGGTCGCCGTCTATGGCGCGGGCCGCAGGTACGGGCCGTCTTTCTTCCGGACGGGGCCGGGACGCAAGCTGGCAGGCGAGCGCCGGATGGCGAGGTTGCAGGCGTTCTACAAGCGATGGGGACTGGTCGCGATCTTCCTTGCGCGATTCCTGCCGGGCTTCCGCGCGGTGGTTCCCGTGTTTGCCGGCGTGACGCAGCTGGAACCGAGCCGGGCGATTCCGCCGATGGTGGTGGCTTCCGCGATCTGGTACGGTGCCCTGCTGCAGATCGGCTACCTCGGCGGGGACAACATCGAGGTGGTGGCTGCAACGCTCGAGCAGGCCAATCGCGGCCTCCTGATCGCCTCGGTGGCGCTCGCGGCGCTGATCGCCGGGCTGTGGTGGCGTGCCCGTCTCGCGGGGAGTCGCGACCGGAAGGGAGCGGACGGCGATGCCGGCTGAGGCCACGGCAGGAGCGCGGGAGCGCCGATACCACATCGAGCCGTTTCTGGACTACCTCGCGCTCGAGAGGGGACTGAGGCCCGGCACGCTGGCCGCGTATCGCGCCGATATCCGCCGCTTTGCGTCGTACCTCGCGGACCGGGACATTGCGGAGCCCGCCACCGTCGGCCACCGCGTACTGCACGGGTATCAGTCCCACATGAGGAGCGCGGGGCTTGCGCCGACGACCATCCGGAGGGCGCAGTCGGCACTGCGCGCATACTTCGGTTTCCTCGCAGCCGAAGGCATCGTGCCGGACGACCCCACGGACCGGATGGATCGTCCCGTAGCCGCGAAGAAGCTCCCCGAGTTCCTGACCCAGGATGAAGCGGCCCGCGTGGTCGAGGCGGTCGACCCGGATGCTGGGGCCTACTGGCGGGATCGTGCGGTGCTGGAGCTGCTTTACGCCACCGGGATGCGCGTCAGCGAGCTCACGAGACTGTCGCTCGGTGACATCGACCTGGAGGCGGGGAACTGCCTCGTCTTCGGAAAGGGCGGGAAGGAGCGCATCGTGCCGGTCGGCACGGTCGCGCTTGGGGTGGTGCGCCGATACCTCGCATCCGTCCGTCCGGAATTGGACCGGGGGCGGGCCAGAGGGGCCTTCTTCCTCAACCAGCGCGGTGGCCGCCTGAGCCGCATGTCGATCTGGACGATCGTCACACAGGCCGCCGGGAGAGCCGGAATCGACCGCGCCATTTCACCGCACACGCTCCGCCATTCGTGCGCGACCCATCTGCTCGAAGGAGGCGCCGACCTGGCCGCAGTGCAGGAGTTGCTAGGTCACGCAGACATCTCCACGACACAGATCTATACCCACCTGGACAGGGAGTATCTGCGGGAAACCCATCGCCGCTACCATCCGCGGAGTCAGGGCTGACGGTCGCCGATCGCGGCGATGCGGGCAAACAGCTCTGCCGGACTCTCTGCCGAACGGGCCAGCTCCAGCGCCCTGGCCAGGACCCGGTCACGCTGCGCGAGCACCCCGAGCATGGGACCGTGGGCGTCAGCACGGTACAGGTACCGCATCTGGGTTCTCCAGTCCAGGTAGTCCCGCGCAACGGGGTCGTGGACGATCTCGGACGACATGCCCTCTTCCACGAGCTGATCGGCCAGTCCGTCGAACGACGAAGAGGGCAGCGGCGCTGCGCCACCCGCTTCGAGAGCGTCCTTGGCCAGCTCGAAGGCGTATTCCTCAATGCGCACCGCAAGGGGTACCCGAAGCTGGTTGGCGTGATTGAGGAGCGCTTCCTCCTGGGGCCTGAACGAGTCGACGGCGACCTCCAGGTCCGGGAAGACGCCCCCATCGCTCCTCAGTTCCCGTCCCGCCAGCGTCGCGATCGTCTGACTCTCCGCGTCGTCCTCGGGAACGGGTGTGCCGTCGCGGTGCCGCGCCCGGTGCAGGGAGCGACCCAGGGGCGTGTGCCACGCACCGGTGGTGATGCTGATCCTTCGTCCGGCGATCAGCGGATAGACGGTCTGCACCACTCCCTTGCCGAAGGTCCTCTGCCCCAGCACGACGGCCCGGTCGTGATCCTGCAGCGCACCCGATATGATCTCGGCCGCGGAAGCAGTGAACTCGTCCACCAGGATGATGATGGGGGTGTCGACAAGCCGCGCGGGACTGCGAGCCGGCCAGGACTGTGTCTCCAGCACGCCGGTGGGACCCCGGGCTTCCGCACTCGCCAGCCGCTGCCCCGGCGCCAGGAAGAGGTCCACGATGCGCAGCGCCTCGTCGAGATATCCGCCGGGATTGCGGCGGAGGTCCATGACCAGCGCGCCCAGGTCGTCGAATTCCCGGAGGGACTGATCGAGTTCGTCCGCCGCACCCCGCGCGATGCGATCGATGGCGAGGAACGCGACTCCCTCGTCGAGCAGCGTCGCCTGGACCGCCTCGACGTGCACGTTGTCGCGCACGATGGTCATGGGGAGCGGGTCCTCGTAGCCGTCACGGGCGACGCGAATCTGGACCGCCGTTCCCGGAGTCCCGCGGATCGAATCCCTGGCCTGGTCGAGCGTCCAGTCGCGCGCGTCATGGCCCTCCACCCAGACGATGCGGTCTCCCACGATCATCCCCGCGCCCTCGGCCGGCGTGTCGCGGAAGACCGCGGTAACGGTCACTCGTCCCGCCAGGAGGCTGATCTGGACGCCGATTCCGGCGTAGTCGCCCGTGTTCGTTTCCGTGAACCTGCCGTATTCGTCGGGAGTAAACACCCGCGCGTACGGGTCGTCGAGCTGCTCGAGCAGGCCGTCGATCGCGCGTTCCCAAAGCGCCGAGTCACCTAGCGCCGTCGAGTGGTACTGGGAGATCGTCTCGAACACCTTGAGGAAGAGCCGGCCCTCCTCGGACTCCAGGGGAGTCTGCGCGGACAGGGTGTCCGTGCGCGCCCCGGCGGGGATGCGCGAGTCCTGCCCCTGGGCGGCTCCCGGGAGCAGCGCCAGCACGGTGGCGATGGATGCGAGCGGGAATCGTCTTGGCATGGTGCCTTTCTTTCTGTTTTCCGTAACCTCATAGATTATGGAACATTGTCCGCCGCCGGGGCTACCCCCGGCGCCGAATCCGCAGACGCAAAACCGTCGAGAAACCGACATGATCCATGGGGGCCGGCTCCGCGTCGGGCTCTGCCAGGTCAAGCCGCGCAAGGGAGACCTGGATTCCAACCTGGCCCTGGTGCGGAGCCTGCTGCGGCCGGGCGCCGACATCCTGGTCTTTCCCGAGACGGCGCTGACGGGCTATTTCGTCGAGGGGGCGGCCAGCGAACTGGCGCTCACGCGCGACGGCCTGGTGCGGCGCCTGGGATCGCCACCCGACGGTTGCCGTTCCGATGTGGTGCTGGGGTTCTACGAGAAGGACACACGGGGTGTGTACAACAGCATCGCGTACCTGACCCCCGGTCCGGTCCGGTACGAGGTGGTGCACATTCACCGCAAGGTGTTCCTGCCGACCTACGGGCTCTTCGAGGAGAGCCGTTTCGTGGAGCCGGGCCGAGCCGTGCAGGCGTTCGACACGCGGTTCGGCCGGATCGGCATGCTGGTATGCGAGGATCTGACGCATTCGTTGACCGCATCGATCCTGGCGCTCGGAGGGGCGAACCTGATTCTGTGCGGGTGCGCGTCGCCCGCGCGCGGATTCGGGCCTGCGCTGTCGCGTCCCGGCAACCTGGTGACGTGGGATCGAATCGCGGCGCGCGCGGCCTCCGAGCATGGCATCTTCGTGCTCCTTTCCCAACTCGCCGGTTCCGAGGGCGGCAAGCTATTCGCCGGCGGGTCTTCCGCCTGGGGGCCCGATGGAAGCCTCCTCGTCCGTGGACCGCTCTTCGACCAGTGCGTCACCACCGTGGATCTGAATCCGGACCAGGTGACGCGCGTGCGGGCGGAGTCCCCGTACCTTTCGGACCTGACCACGGCCCTGCCGCACCTCCTGCGGTCCCTGGAGCGTTCGTGGTCCGATGGTGAGAGTCCCGAGGCCGGCGGTCGCGCTCAGGGTGCCGACGAGTCTCCCGTGGCCGGGGACGGGACCGCGCAGGATGGCGACGCAGCGCCGATGGGCGTCACAGCCCCAAACGGCAACGCGGTTGCTGAACCCGTGGAAGCCGTCCAGGCGCCCGGACCGCCCGGACCCGCGGCACCCGCCCCCGCGGCTCCTGCCGCCGAGCGCGAGCGCCCGGACAGCGAGGACCTGGAGGCGCTTGCGATCGACCCGGAGCTGGTGGAGGCCGCGCTGGTGGAGTTCATCCGTGAAGAGGTGGTGCGGAGGCGCGGCTTCTCCCGGGTGGTGATCGGAGTCTCCGGAGGCGTGGATTCGGCGGTATCCCTCATTCTGGCCTGCACGGCCCTGGGACCGGACAACGTGTTCGCCTTCCGGCTGCCCTACGCCACCTCCAGTCCCGACAGCCTCGATCACGCGCACCTGGTGATTTCTTCCGTCGGCGCCCACGAGCGCACACTCTCGATCACCGGTGCGGTCGACGCCTACATCCAGGCCCACGAGCCCGAGGTCACGCCGATGCGCCGCGGGAACGTGGCCGCCCGGCAGCGTTCGCTCATCCTCTTCGACCAGTCGGCCAAACTCGGCGCGCTCCCCCTTGGCACCGGCAACAAGAGCGAACGTCTCCTTGGCTACTATACATGGCACGCCGACGATTCACCGCCGATCAACCCCCTCGGCGACCTGTTCAAGACACAGGTGTGGGCGCTCGCACGGCACCTGGGCGTGCCGTCCGAGATCGTCGAGAAGCCGGCGAGCGCGGACCTGATCAGGGGTGTTCACGACGAGGACGAGCTGGGCATCTCGTACCACCGCGCCGATCCCGTTCTGCACCTGCTCCTGCAAGGCCATGATGTCGAGTCGCTCGTCGCCATGGGATTCAGGCGGGACGAGGTTGTGACCGTCTGGAGCCGTCTGTCCTCGACGCACTGGAAGCGGCAGCTCCCCACCGTCGCACTGCTCTCGGACAGCGCGATCGGTGAGTGGTATTTGCGTCCCGTCGACTACTAGTCCCCGGGACGAGCTCGCGTAGCGCCCGGGCAATCCTGCGCGGACTAGGGCGAACCTGCGATCCGGCGGCGCAGGGATTCCACGAGAGGCGCCGGCGTCAGCGACCCGTCCATGATCTCGGCCAGCTCCTCCTCTCGGCGCCAGTGAGCCTCCAGCTCCGCCACGCGCATGGCAAGCAGTCGCTGCTCGCGTTCCTCGTGCACGGCGATCTCGAGCGCCACCCGTCCGAGTTTGCCGACAGCGCCCAGGGATCTTCTTTCCCCGAGGATCCTTCGGGGCAGGGCGCGCGGGCCACCCGTCACCTCGATCAGGCGTGCGGCCCCCCTCACCCGCTTCTCCGAAGCCCCGGCGAAGTGGTGGTATGCGAGGACCCTGCGGAGCGTGCGATCGGCCTCCTGGCCGCGAAGCTCCAATCCGGCTTCGGCGGAGCTGCTGGTACACCGGCTGCACGACAGGACCACTCGTGGAGCCTCCTCTCCCGCGGCCAGGATCACGCCGCCTCTTTCCCGGTAGGGGAAGCTCCGGATCGGTCGGCCGCAGCGTTGGCACTGTCCCTTGCCCCTCCACGCGGTATTGCCGAAACGGAGCCAGCGTGCCCCTCCGGTGACGACGCCCGGGGCGTTGTCCCAGATGAGCCAGGCCGCCAGGAAGCTGATTCCGCCGGTCGCCCACGAGCCCGCGATCGCCGCCGCGGCCCCCACGGTTCCCGCCGTCGAGAGCTTCCGGTAACGCTCCCGTCGCGCGCTGAGTTCCCTGCCGTAGCGCCACCACGCTTCCTCGACCAGCTCGGCCTGCCCGACGCGGACGATTTCCAGCGGCCCGGCCCGCAACAGGGCGACGTTGTCCGTGCTGGACAGCAGCCGCCCCTGGTCCGTCACGAGCTTCTCCAGTTCCTCGAGCGCCTCCCATCGCGATTCGATGGGAACCAGGGACCAGCGCGAACAGGCGCGGCAGATCTGCCAGAGGCGTCCGCGCGCGGGGTCGTACGCCACGCGCCTGCCCCTGTCGAGGTGCTCGAGCGCTTCGTTCGGCCGGAATCCCTGGCCGCAGACGAGGCATTTGTGGTACATGCTCATGATCCCCGCGTATTATACGTGCATGCTGGCTGTAATCGACAACTACGATTCGTTTACCTGGAATCTTGTCCAGATGCTGGGCGAACTGGGTCACGACCCCCGCGTCTTCAGGAACGACGAGGTCACGGCCGAAGAGTTGCGTCTTGGGGGAGCGACCCGGCTGGTGGTGTCGCCAGGGCCGTGCACACCGGCCGAAGCCGGGATCAGCGTCGAGGCCATCCGTGCGCTCGGACCGACGACCCCGGTTCTGGGCGTGTGCCTTGGCCACCAGGCGATCGGCGAGGCGTACGGCGGCCGCACCATCCGGGCCGCGCGCACGGTGCACGGCAAGATCGGGAGCATACACCACAACGGTGACCTGCTCTTCACGGGCATCCCGGAGCACGCGCGCGTGGCGCGCTATCACTCGCTGGTTACTTCACCCGACCTGCCCGATGACCTCGTTCCGATCGCCTGGAGCACTGAGCCGTCGGACGAGGGCGAGATCCAGGCGATGCGCCATCGCGCACATCCGGTGTGGGGAATACAGTTCCATCCCGAGTCCTGGTTCACCGAAGGAGGCAGGCGCATTCTGCGGAACTTCCTTGCCGTGCCCCCTGGTTCCGGGTAGCTTGAAGTCCGTGAATCACACGGCTTTCGGGGTTGCGCGCACCTTGTCCTGGGTGTCGTCTTGACCCGCGTCCTGGGTGTCATCCCGGCGCGGATCGGCTCTTCCCGCCTCCCCCGGAAACCTCTTCAGCCCCTTCTCGGCAAGCCCTTGGTGGTTTGGGTCTGGGAGCGGGCCCGCGATACCGACTTCCTGGACCGCGTGGTGGTCGCCACCGATGCGAACGAGGTGGCCGAGGTGTGCCGCCGGGCCGGCGCGGAAGTGCTGCTCACCTCGCGCAGCCATCCCTCCGGCACGGACAGGGTGCACGAAGCGGCGGCGAGGCTCAACGGCGGATTCGACGTCGTTCTGAACATTCAGGGAGACGAGCCGCTGGTGCGGGCCGGCGCGCTCAGGGCCGCGGTCTCGATGGTGGAAGAGGGGTTCGAAGCCGGCACCTGCGCGACGCCGATCCGCTCGCAGCGGGAATTGGAGGATCCGTCGGTCGTGAAGGTCGTGCGGACCCTGGCGGGAAGTGCGTTATACTTCTCTAGGGCGCCGATACCACACCGTCACGGACCGGCGGCGGAGGGGAGGGAACCGGGCTGTGACGGCCACCTCCGGCATGTGGGTGTCTACGCCTACGAACCGGATGCACTCGAACGATGGGTGCGGTTCGGTCGTTCTCCCCTGGAGACGGAGGAGGGTCTGGAGCAGTTGCGGGCGCTTGAGAACGGCATGCGGATAGGGGTCGCCGTCCTGGAGGAGGCAGCACACGGGATAGACACGCCGGAGGACCTGGCTCTCCTGGAACGCCGGCTGCGGATGGGCAATGTAACTGCAAACACGACGCAAGGAGCGACGGCAACGGAATGAGCCCGACCGAACCGGACCAGACCAGGTACATCTTCGTAACCGGGGGCGTGGTTTCTTCGCTGGGGAAGGGGATCGCCGCCGCATCGCTCGGCGTCCTGCTCAAGGAGCGGGGGTTGCGCGTCACTCTGCAGAAGCTGGACCCGTACATCAACGTGGATCCCGGTACGCTCTCACCGCTCCAGCACGGCGAGGTGTTCGTCACCGAGGACGGTGCCGAGACCGACCTCGATCTGGGGCACTACGAACGGTTCATCGACGCCAACCTGTCCCAGGACAACAATACCACGACGGGTCGAATCTACCGTACGGTCATCGACGCCGAGCGCCATGGCGACTATCTCGGGCGGACTGTCCAGGTCATTCCCCATATCACCGACGAAATCAAGCGCTCGGTGAGCGTGCTGGGCACGGGGCACGACATCGTGATCTCGGAGGTGGGCGGCACCGTCGGAGACATCGAGAGCCTGCCGTTCCTGGAGGGCATCCGGCAGTTCCGCCAGGAGGTCGGATCGCGCGCGCTGCACGTCCATCTGACCCTGGTCCCCTATATCAGCGCCGCCGGCGAACTCAAGACCAAGCCCACGCAGCATTCCGTGCGCGAGCTGATGCAGACGGGCATCCAGCCCGCCGTGCTCATCTGCCGCACCGAACACCCGCTCGACGAAGACATCAAGGCGAAGATCGCCGGGTTCACGAACGTCGACCCTGCGGGCGTGATCGAAGCGCGGGATGTGGAGACGATCTATGAGGTGCCGCTCGAATTCCGCCGTCAGCGTCTCGACGATTTCGTGCTGTCGCGTTTCGGGATGACGGCTCCGGCACCCGACCTGACCGCATGGAAGCACATCGTCGAACGTATCAAGGCGCCATCCCGGGGAGCCGTGCGGATCGCGGTCGTAGGCAAGTACACGGAACTCGTGGACGCGTACAAGTCGGTCGAGCAGGCGCTGATTCACGGCGGGATCGAGCACGACGTCGAAGTCGACATCGACTGGATCGCGAGCGAGAGGCTCGAGAACGACCTGGATCCCGGCTTCCTGTCGGAGTATCACGGCCTCCTGGTGCCGGGGGGATTCGGAGACCGGGGCATCGAGGGCATGGTGACCGCGATTCGGTGGGCGCGCGAGAACGGCTTGCCCTTTCTCGGGATCTGCCTGGGGCTCCAGTGTGCCGTCATCGAGTTCGCCCGCAATGTGGTGGGATTGAAGGGCGCCCACTCCTTCGAATTCGACCAGGCGTCGCCGCACCCGGTGATCTGTCTCATGGACGAGCAGCGCAACGTGATCACCAAGGGGGGAACGATGCGCTTGGGCTCGTATGTGGCGAAGCTGGGATCCGATTCCCGGGCCGCGAAGGTGTACGGATCCTTCGAGATCACGGAACGGCACAGGCACCGGTACGAGGTGAACAACGACTACCGCAGCCGGCTCGGCGAAAAGGGTCTGGCGTTTTCCGCCACGTCGCTGGACGGCAAGCTGGTGGAGATGATCGAACTCCCGGGACATCCGTGGTTTGTCGGCAGCCAGTTTCATCCCGAACTGAAGAGCCGCCCGACGCGGGCACACCCGCTGTTTGCCTCGTTCATCGAAGCCGGGGCCATCCGCGCGCAGGTTGCCGACACGCCGAGGGCGGCGGCCCTGGGAGCGTGAGCCGGTGCCGCGTGTCGCTCGGCGCAGCGGGTCCATGCGCCGGTTGGACCCTGCGCCGGGAGCGTTCACGCTCTTCGCGGGTCCCTGCGTTCTCGAAGACGACGAGCTGAACGTCGCCGTGGCCAGGGCGGTGCATGCCGCTGCGCGCCGTGCGGGCCTGGCGGCGGTCTTCAAGGCCTCCTTCGACAAGGCCAACAGGTCGCGGCTGGACTCTCCCCGCGGTCCCGGTCTGGACGAGGGACTTGCCCGGTTGCGGACGGTGCGGGCCGAGACGGGGCTGCCCGTCCTGACCGACATCCATGAGCCGGGGCAGGCCGACCTCGCCGCCGAAGTGGCGGATGTGCTTCAGATCCCGGCCTTCCTCTGCCGTCAGACGGATTTGCTCGTGGCCGCGGGCCGGACCGGAAGGGCGGTCAACGTGAAGAAGGGGCAGTGGATGGCACCGGAGGCGATGGCCGGAGCCGTGGAGAAGCTGCGCGCCGGTGGCGCCCGGCACGTGATGGTCACCGAGAGGGGCACGTCGTTCGGCTATGGTGACCTCGTCGTGGACATGCGCAACTTTGCCCGTATCCGGGAGGCCGCGGGAGTTCCCGTGATCTTCGACGGTACGCACTCGGTCCAGCAGCCCGGAGACGGAGCCGGCGGATCGACCCGCGGAAGACCCGAACACATCGCGCCGCTCGTGAGGGCGGCGGTTGCGGTGGGTTGTGACGGACTCTTTCTCGAGGTCCATCCGGATCCGGGGGCGGCGCCTTCGGACGGCAGCAACATGCTGCCGGTGGAGAAGCTCCCCCGGCTTCTGGACGACGTGGCGGCCATCCGCTCCGTCCTTGACCCGGGGCCGTCCGCGTAGAGCCGTGCGATCGATGGAGATTCCTCGGGCAACGGCCGAACGCATTCGTCTGGTCGTACTCGACGTGGATGGGGTGATGACCGACGGCGGCGTGTACATCGGCGCCACCGGGAACGGGGAGGCAATCGAGTTCAAGCGCTTCGACGTGCAGGACGGGATCGGCGTAAAGATGCTGAAGCAGGCCGGAATACATGTGGCGATCGTATCGGGCAGAGTCTCCGAAGCGACGGAACTCCGCGCTGCGGAGCTTGGCGTGACCGACGTCTTCCAGGATGACAGCGCCCGCAAGGTGCCGATTCTGAGCCTGCTGCTCGCGGCCAGGAAGATGACGTGGTCCGAGGTCGCGCTGCTGGGTGACGACCTCGCCGATCTGCCGGCGCTGCGCAGGGTGGGTCTCCCGGCGACGGTGGCCAACGGCACGACCGAGGTGCGGAGCGTCGCCGTGTGGAGGAGTTCGACACCCGGCGGGAGGGGCGCGGTGAGGGAGTTCGCGGAAGCGCTCCTGAGAGCACGCGGGGAGTGGGACGAACTGGTCGAGGAGTACTGCCGTGAGCGTGGCGACTGACCTCCGCCCCGGGCTCGAGCGGCGTGGCAGGGTGCTCGCCGAGGGCCGCCGGGTCCTGAATACCGAGGCGGACGCGGTGCGAGGGCTGGCGGACAGGCTTGGGAACGGCTTCCTCGACGCGGTCGATCTGGTCCATGGGGCCAAGGGTAAAGTCGTGGTTTCCGGCATCGGCAAGTCGGGTCTTGTCGCCCGCAAGATCGCCGCCACGCTCACGTCGACGGGAACCGGGGCCACCTTCCTCCACCCCGTCGACGGGCTCCACGGCGACCTGGGCATGGTCGAACCGGAGGACGTGATGGTCCTGTTGTCCAAGAGCGGCGCCACTCGTGAACTGGAGGGGCTGCTCGCGTTTGCCGAGCGTCATGGGATCGCCGTGATCGCCCTCGTGGGTGATTGTTCTTCGCCCCTGGCGAGACGGGCCAGGGTCGCGGTCGATTGCGGAGTGTCTTCGGAGGCCTGCCCCATGGATCTCACGCCGACCAGCTCCACGACCGCCAGTCTGGCGATGGGCGATGCACTCGCGATAGCGTTACTGACGCGGCGGGGGTTCGCGCACCGGGATCTTGCGCGCATCCACCCGGGAGGGGCGCTGGGACTGCGGCTGACCCTGAAGGTGGGAGACGTGATGGTGAGCGATGACTATCCCGCGGTGCCGGCGGACTGTCGTGCCCGTGATGTCATCGTTCCTCTGGCACGAATGAGAGGCACGGTTCCGGTGGTTGAAGCGGCTCGCGCCGTCATCGGAGTCGTCACGGCGGGCGATCTCACGCGGCTCATGGAAGGCACGGACGCGTTCCTGGACGTTCCCGTATCGGGGTTCATGAACCGATCGCCCAGGCTTGCGTCGCCGGAGGAGCCGGGGTCGGCGGCGGTGCGGCGCATGCAGGAGCATGGGATTATGGCAATGCCGGTGGTAGACGACGGTGTCCTGGTCGGTATCGTGCACCTGCACGACCTGTTGCGCGCGGGGGCGGTCTGATGACGATCGGGCCCGAGTCGACGAGGAGACCCCGCCGGTCCTCGTCCACCGCCCCGCGGTTGGCCGGTTGCCTGGCTCTGCTCGCTGCGGCGTGCATCAACACGACCGAAGAGCCGCCTCCCGCGGGGTTGGAGACGGTGGACGCCGACGAGATCGTCTACGGCGTGTCCGCCAACATGTCCCGCGAGGGCATCCGCGAGGCGACGCTCTCGGCTGACAGCATGTTCAGCTGGAAGGACTCGGCGCACGCGCGGGTGATGGGTCTGTCCCTGGTCGTGTTTAACGAGCGGGGGGGACGCAGAGCCACCATCACGGCCGACGAGGGGCGTCTGAACCGAACGGGCAACGAGCTGACCGCGTCGGGCAACGCGGTTCTGAGCATCCTGGGGCAGGGGCGCGAAATCCACACGGAAGAACTCCACTTCTCGCTCGAGGTCGAGCGCGTCTGGACCGACGTCCCCGTCGTAATGCACGAGGGCGGGTGTGTGTTCGAGGGGGACCGACTCCAGTCGGACATGGACTTCGACGACGTCAGGATCTGGGGCACCCGGGAGCGAGGGTGCTCCTGACGATGCGGTTCGCGGGCTGGACCGGTTTGGTGTGCCTCGCCGCGGCCGTTCTGCCTGGCGTCGCGGCCGCGCAGCAGCGGCAGTGCTGGCTCGACGCCGTGGGGGGCTATACCCACAGCACCCGCTTCGATTCCCTGAACTACATCCACAGGGCTTCGGGCGGGATCGACTACCGCTGCTCGGACGGCACCCGGATTCTCGCCGATTCGGCAGTGGTCTATGAGTTCAACGAAACGGTGCAACTGTTCGGCAGGGTTCGCTTTGAGGACGCGGACACCCGGCTCGACGCCGACACTGCACGCTACTTCGGCAACGTCAGTCAGCTCGAGGCATGGTCCCGGGTGACGGTAACGGACCTCCGCAGCGACGCGATTATCGAAGGTGACAGCCTCAGGTACTATCAGGCCTCCGAGTTTCGGTCTCTGGATCGCGTTCTGGTGTACGGGGGCGATCCCCGAGCCACGTTCCACCCGCCGCCGGTACCCGTGCCGCCCCCCGCTCCCGCCGTCCCGGAGGCCGCCGACACGGTCGACACGGGGACTGCCGACAGCACGGAGGCCGAGGTGCCAGGGATCCCCGAAGCCGAGACCTCCGACACCGTGGAGGCTGAACCCGCCGACAGCGCGGAGGTCGAAGCGGAGGGCGCGGATGCGGATCCCGAGGACCCGCCCCCCGTCGACTCGGTCAGTCCTCCCCCCTACGACATCGAAGCGCGTCGGTTCATGATCGATGGGCGCCGGTACTTCCGCGCGGCCGAGGATGTCGTTGTCTCGCGCGACTCCCTGAGGGCGGTCGGGGATTCGCTCGACTTCGACCAGGATCTCGGCACAATGTCCATTATCGGGGGGACGCGCGTTCAGCAGAGCGGCTTCGAGCTGACGGCCGAGGTGGTGGAGGTGACACCGACCACGGGGCTGAGCGAGGAGATCCTCGCGCGCAGAGACGCCGAACTCGTAGGGAGGGAAATGGTCATGAACGCTCCCGCCATTCGCATGTTTCTGGACGACGGGGCGGTCAACCGCCTGGTCGCGATCTCGTCGCTCCCTCCGATCGAGCAGGAAGCCCTCGACACAACCGGGCTGTCACCCGGAGACGCCGAGCGGGCGCGGGCCCTTGCGGCTGCGGAAGCGCGCGCCGACTCCACGGATGTTCAACCGGAGGATTCCGTTCCCCGGCCCTCGGCCCTGGCCGACGAATTCAAGCTGACGGCGGATTCGATCGATGTGCAATCGCCGGCCCAACTCCTGGAGCTCGTGACCGCCGTGGGATCGGCGCGGGCCGAGGCAGCGCAGCAGGCTCCAGCCGGCTCCGAGGAACTCCCTGAGATCGCCAGTCGCGACTGGATGGAGGGCAGTACCATCCTGGCCCACTTTGTTGCCGCGGATTCCGCGACCGCAGGGCAGGTGATGGGAGAGAATCGCTCGCGACTGGAGACCCTGACAGCGGTGGGCGAGGCTCGCAGCCTCTACCGCATGACCCCCTCGGATACGGCAGCCACGGAACCCGACGGCCCTCCGGCGTTACACTTAGTCGAAGGGAACCAGATCAGGATTCACATGCGAGGGCGCGAAGTGGTGAAGATGGAGGTTGAAGGCCAGACGGTAGGCTACCACCTGGAGCCGCTGCCGCCAGGTTCGGCGGAAGCGGCCGGAGACACTGCGGCTGCCGCGCTCGACTCGGCCAACGCGGCGCCCGACACCGCCGCTGCCGCGCTTGACTCGGCGGCCGTGTCGCCCGATTCGACGGCGGCGACCCCGGACATCGCCACGGTCGCGCCGGACACGGCCAGAGTGCCTCCCGATACCCTTTTCTCACGCCCACGCCCGGTTCTCTCGCGCCGGAGGGGTCGACGATGAGCAGCGGGGTGGCGGTCGCGGCGGCCTCGACGCTCAAGGGCACGGGTCTGACCAAGATCTACAAGAAGCGCCGGGTCGTGTCCGAGGTGGACATTCAGGTCCAGCAGCGCGAGATCGTCGCGCTTCTCGGGCCCAACGGGGCGGGGAAGACGACCACCTTCTACATGCTGGTCGGGCTGATCGCACCCGATGGTGGGCGCGTCCACCTGGACGAGGCATCGCTTACCGGGGTGCCGATGTACAAGCGGGCGCGGATGGGTGTCGGCTACCTGGCGCAGGAGCCGTCGGTCTTCCGGCGCCTCACGGTCGAGCAGAACGTCATGGCGATCCTGGAGACGCTCGACATCGGCCGCAACGAGCGGGCGGAAAGGCTGGAGGAACTCCTGGGCGAACTTTCGATCGGCCATTTGCGTAACGCGAAGGCCTACTCCCTTTCGGGCGGCGAGCGCCGCAGGCTGGAGATCACCCGCGCGCTGGTGCAGCGCCCGAAGTTCATGCTCCTGGACGAGCCATTCGCCGGTATCGACCCTATCGCCCTGCACGATATCCAGGAGATCGTCTCCGGACTCAAGCACCGCGACATCGGCGTGATCATCTCGGACCACAACGTCGAGCAAACGCTGGAGATCGTGGACCGCGCATACATCATGCACGAGGGCAGGATCCGCGTGGCCGGAACCGTACCCGAACTCGTGTGGAACGACGAGGTCGCCGACCTCTACCTCGGACCGACCCTGACCGTCCGCATGAGATCGAGGTTCCCGCGCCCCGGAGCTTGAGCGTCCGGTGAGTACGATCAGGACGGGCCTGCACCAGAGCGCTCGCCTGCGGCAGGAAATGAAGACCAATCCCCGCCTGTATCAGGCGATGGATCTGTTGTACATGCCGCTTCTGGACCTTCAGACCCGACTCGAACAGGAGCTCCTGGAGAACCCGTTTCTGGAACTCTCCGAACCTGACAGCGACGAGGTCGACTGGGACGAGATTCTGCTCGACGACTTCGATGAAGGTGGATCGAGGGCACACTACGAACCCCGCGAAGCGTATGAGCCGGTGGTGGTGGAGACACGTCATCTGCACGACTACCTGCGCGAGCAGGTGGGCCTCCTGCACCTCAGCGAACGTGAACTCTGGATCGCCGAAGAGATCATCGGGAACATCGATGACGACGGCCTCCTGACCTGCTCGTTGCAGGATGTGGTGGACGGTCTCGACGGGTCGCGCGAGGAGATGCGGGACCTTGCGCTCGAACAGGCGGGGAAGATCCCCGACGACGAGGAGCGCGACCGCGAACTGGCCGAACTCGCAGCACTCTTCGCCCCGCCCGAGCCGTCCGAGGTGGAGTCGGCACTCCGGGTTGTCCAGTCGCTCGATCCCCCGGGTGTGGGAGCGCGTGGTCTCCAGGAGTGCCTGATGATTCAGCTCGGCCGGGCGGGACGGGAAGAGACGCTCGCGTACCGGATCGTCGCCGATCACTTCGAGGGCTTGCTGGGCCATCGATGGGTGGACATTGCGCGTGCCCTGGAGATCGCCCCCGGGAAGGTGCAGGACGCCGCGGACGAGATCGCAAAGCTGGATCCAAAGCCAGGCAGGCAATATGCGGCCGATCCGGATCACTACGTCATACCGGATCTCATCGTAGACAAGATCGGCGGCGAATACATGGTCTTCGCCAACGACACCGGGCTTCCAAGGCTGCGCCTTTCCCAGTCGTACCGCGACGTGGCCGCGGACAAGTCCAAGTTCGTGGGACAGAACCGGGAGTTCATCCACAACAAGCTCAACGCCGCCCAATGGCTCATTCAGGTGATCGAACAGCGCCGGCAAACCATGCTGAAGGTGATGCGTTTCATTGTGGGGCGGCAGGAGGAGTTCTTCGAGAGAGGCGTGCAGTACCTCAAGCCGCTCACGCTGCGCGAGGTGGCGGATCACATCGAAATGGCCGAGTCGACGGTATCACGCGTGACGAACGACAAGTACGTTCAGTCGCCCAGCGGCGTGCATCCGCTCAAGTTCTTCTTCTCCGGCGGACTGCCAACGGTGACCGGCGAGGATGTTTCCACTCGCGGAGTGCAGGAGAAGATCCGGAACCTGATCGCGGACGAGGACTCGCGCCGTCCCCTGACGGACCAGGCGCTGGTCAACCTCCTGAAGAGCGAGGGAATCAAGATCGCCCGCCGCACGGTCGCGAAGTACCGGGACCAGCTGGGCCTGTTGCCCGCCCGGATGAGAAAGCGCATCTAGGTGGCCAACGTTGCCGCTGGCCGAGGCGCATCTCCGTCGGGCAAAGGCGCCTACGGCGATTTCGCGCTGGTTGTGCCGGCCTACAACGAGGCCGAGAACGTACCGAGGCTGGTGCAGTCGATCCGCGACGCCTTCGAGGAGTTCGGGCTCTCGGGAGAGGTCCTGCTCGTCGATGACGGCTCGACTGACGGCACCGGAGAGCTGGCACGGACCGAGGGCGCCGGATGGCCCGCGCTGCGCGTCCTTGCCCACCGGGTCAACCTGGGGAAGACCGAGGCGCTGCTTACGGCGGCCGCGGCGACCGACCGGAAGTACCTGGTCCTCTTCGATGCGGACCTCCAGCATCTTCCCGCTGAAATCCCCCGTTTCCTCGACAAGCTCGCCGGGGGGTGGGACATCGTGACCGGCAGGAAGATCGGCGCCTACGACAAGCGGCTGGTCTCTTCGATTTACAACGCCGTGAGCCGGCGCATCTTCAACGTGCCCGTGAGCGACCTCAACTCCATGAAGGCGTTCCGCGCGGACATCCTCGAAACCGTCCGGCTGCGGCACGACTGGCACCGCTTCTTCGTGGTCATGGCGCACCGCAAGGGGTTCACGGCCACCGAGATCGACATCGCGCTCTACCCGAGGGAGGCCGGGCAGTCCAAGTACTCCGGAAAGGGACGGGTCGTCGGAGCCGTACTGGACCTGATCGCGGTCTGGTTCCAGCTGCGGCTCTCCCGGCGGCCGATGCTCGCATTCGGCATCCCGGGCGTCTTCCTGATTGCCTCGGGCGTCCTGACCGGACTCGCCGCGCTCTTCGCCCGGTACGCCATGGGCGTGGGATTCCGGCCGCTCCTCTATCTCGTCATGCTGCTGGTGACGGTCGGCGTGCTGTTCTTCGTCGCGGGCTTCCTCGCCGAGATGATTGCGTCGGTGCACGACGAACTCGACGCCTTCCGAAGCCGCGGCGCCGACCGCGGTGTGAAGGGGCAGGGACCGGGTGATCGGGACCGTTGACCCCGTCACCTTCGCCCGCGACCCGCGCGCGCTCAGGTGACGATGCCTTCGCCCAGGATCCTCTCCGTGATCGGAACCCGTCCGGAGGCCATCAAGATGGCCCCGGTGATCCGGGCGCTGGAGGCGCGCGGCGGCACCGAACACCGGGTGGCCCTTACCGGCCAGCACACCGACATGGTGGATCAGGTGCTGCACGCTTTCAGGATCGAGCCGGACTACGATCTCGACCTGATGACGCCGGGACAGAGCCTCTACGACATCGGCCACGCCTGCCTCAATGGCCTCCGGGACGTGGCCGCCGAATTCGGGCCCGATGTGACGATCGTCCAGGGCGATACGGCCACGGTCTTCTTCGCCGCGGTCGTGACCTTCTTCCAACAGGGCAGACTGGCGCATGTCGAGGCGGGCCTCAGGAGCCACGAGAAATGGGCTCCGTTCCCGGAAGAGATGCTCCGCCGCATGACGGATACCGTGTCCGACTTCTGCTTTGCCCCGACCGCCGCCGCCGCGGCGAACCTGGTGGCGGAGGGCATCGCGTCCGAGAGGGTGTGGGTCACCGGCAACACGGTCGTGGATGCGCTCGAGGAGATGCGCTCCCATCCGCTCCCGCTGCGCAACGCCCAGGCCGCCGAATTGCCGGCACCCGGCCGCCGTCTCGTACTCCTGACCGCGCACCGGCGCGAGTCGTTCGGCCGTCCCCTCGAACGCGTGTTCCAAGCCGTGGCTTCGCTCGTCGAACGCGTCGATGACGTGGACGTGCTCTATCCCGTGCACCCCAATCCGCGTGTGCGGGAGCCGGCGCAGCGAATCCTGGGCGGCCACCCGAGGGTTCACCTGGCAGACCCGCTGGACTACGGCGACCTCGTCGCCGCGCTCGGCAAAGCGAGCCTGGTTCTGACCGATTCGGGCGGGATCCAGGAGGAGGCGCCGGCGTTCGGCGTGCATACCCTTGTGCTCCGGGAGGTGACCGAGCGTCCCGAAGCCGTCCAGGCGGGTGTAGCCACGCTTGTGGGCACCGCGGCCGCGCGAATCCTGTCCGAGGCGACCAGGCGCCTGGGCGGAAGGCAAACCGGACCCGTGCCGCCCAATCCCTATGGCGACGGCCGTGCCGGCGAGCGCATCGCGGACATTCTCCTCGCGGAACTGAAGGGGATCCCCCGCGAAACGACGAATTGGAGCGGACCGTGAGGATCGTCGTGCACTGCGTCTACTACCCTCCGGAGGTCGGGGGGCTCGAAAGCCATGTGCACTACCTGTGCAGGGGACTCGCCAGGCGGGGCCACGACGTGACGGTGATCACGTCGCTGTCTCAGCCGGGTCTGGCAAGGGAAGAGGTCAGGGAGGGCATCCGCATACACCGCACACCGTTGCCGGCTCGCACGCCGGTGGGCTGGTCCATCCATGCGGTGGGGTCGACGCCCCGCACCCGGGCCGCCGTACAGGGTGCCGACATCGTGCACGCGCAGGCCTTTCCGTCACTCGTCCCGTGCGCCCTCGCGCTCGCGGGCGACAGCACACCGCTGCTTTGCACGCTGCACACCTCGCATTTCCTGCGTCTCGCCCGGCGGCCATTCGTGCGCACGGCGCTTGGCAAGCTCCTCGAGCTGAGCGACTACAACTTCGCTGCCAGCAAAGAAATCGCGGATGTAGGAGAGGGATTGAGCGGGTCGGTTTCGGTGGAGGTTGTGGTCAACGGAGTGGAGACCGACATCTTCCGGCCGGTACCGCCCGGAATCGAGCGCCGAGCGGGCCGTCGCCGCATCATCGTCCCCCGGCGCCTGTTTCCGAAGAACGGCGTGGAGTATTTTGTGCGGGCGTTGCCGGCGATCCTGGCGGGTGCCGACGTGGAAGCCATGGTGGTGGGGGACGGACCGGAGCGTGAACGACTGGAGGGGATCGCCGGCGAGTTGGGGGTGGCGGACCGGATCGTGTTCCTGGGCGCGCGTCCCCACGCGGAGATGCCCGGACTGCTGTGCTCGGCGGATCTCTCGGTGTTTCCGTCGCTGATGGAGGCGACTTCGGTGGCGGCGCTGGAATCCATGGCGTGCGGGGTGCCGGTCGCCGCTTCCGCCGTGGGCGGCCTTCCGCAGATCGTCGACGACGAGGTGGGCGGGCTCTTCGCGCCGGCGGATCCGGAAGCGCTGGCCCATGCCGTATTGCGCCTGCTGGACGGGGAAGGGCTCGCCAGGCGTGCGCAGACGGCCAGGCAGCGCGTAGTGTCCCATTGGAGCAACGAGCGTCTGGTGGACCGGCACCTCGAGGTCTACCGTGAGTTGCTGGGGAGACGCCTATGACCAACGCGCGACACCCGCCGGTGAATGTGCCGTGGTGGCTGACAGCCGGGATCTTCGTCCTGGTGACGGTGATCCTGTTCGGGGAGTTCATCTTCTCCGACCGGATGCTCTACGGCGGCGATACGCTCGCGCTCGGATACATGGCGCGCGCCTTTTTCGCGGAACAGCTCGCAGCCGGCGACTTTCCACTGTGGAATCCGCGGCTTCTTGGCGGAATCCCCTTCATCGAAGCCCTCTCCGCGGGTGACTCGATCTACCCCACGAGTCTCCTGTACTACATCATGGAGCCGTACCGGGCACTGGGCTGGAAGCTCGTGCTCCACGTGCTGGCCGGTGGGTTCTTCATGTACGGCTGGGCGCGCGGCCTGGGGCTGGAGCGCTCCGCGGCAACGCTCGGAGGACTCGCCTGGCTGATGGCTCCGGTCATCGTGACCCTCGTCCTTCCCGGCAACGACGGCAAGCTCATGGTGTCGTCCCTGGCCCCACTCGTATTCTGGGCCGCCGACTCCGTCCTTCGCAGTCCCTCAGGCAGGACCGGTGCCGGACTCGCGGGCGCGGTCGCGCTGGCCAGCCTGACCACTCAGTTCCAGACGGCGTACTTCCTCTTCGGTTCGGTTGGCGCGTATGCGGTCTTCCGATCCGTGCGGGTCTGGCGGGGCAGGGGAAACGGTGCGCGCGGCTCAGGCCAACTCCGCATAGCACTCTTGCGGTTCGGACTTTTCCTTCTGTGCGCCGCCCTGGGCGCCGGGATTGCGAGCGTCCAGCTGATCCCCGCGGCCGAATACGTTACCGAGTCCTCCCGGCGCATCGCGACGACCCTCGAGGCCACGCCCGAAGAGGCGCTCGCCTACTCGAGCTCCTGGTCGCTGCACCCGGAAGAGGTGGCGGGCCTGGTCGTTCCGGAGTTCGTCGGCAACAGTGGGGCGGACGCCGACTGGGCGCGTGGGACCTACTGGGGGCGAAACGCCTTCAAGGGCAACCACGAGTACCTCGGAATCCCCGTACTGCTGTTGGCGATGTTCGCGCTCTTCGGCCAGCGCCGGAGGGCCCTCAGGTGGTTCATGGCGGCGATGAGTCTGCTCTGGCTCCTCTTCGCACTGGGGACGCACACCCCCGTGTGGCGGCTCTTCTACGAGGTCGTGCCGGGCATTTCGCTGTTCCGGGTGCCGTCCATAAGCGCGTTTCTGGTCAGCTTCGGCGTCACCACGCTGTTCGCGCTCGGCGTCGACGACCTGGTGCGGGAAGCGCCTTCACGCGTCGGCTTCTTCCGCACCCGGCGGGGCCACGCGCTGCTCGGCTGCCTCGGTCTGCTGGTCATCGGCTTTCTGCTGCAGTCGACGGGCGCGCTTGGCCGGATGTGGACCACGCTGGTGTATCCGGACGTAGGCCAGCGCGGTCTGGCCGCGCTCTCGGCCGCCGCTCCCTTCATCACGCGCGGCTTCGGGGTCGCGGTCCTGCTGGCCGCCCTGACCATCGCCACGCTGTGGGCCGGGCTTGACCGCAAGATACCGCTCACCGCCGCGCTGGCCGCCCTGGGACTGCTCGTGGCGCTCGACCTCGGCCGCGTGGACCGTGCCTTCATAGACACCTGGGACTATCACGCCTGGGCGGCCACCGACAACAACACGCGCTTTCTGCAAGGCCGCCGGGAGTCCGGCCCACCGTTCCGGGTCGCGGACCTGCGCGGCGACGACCAGAACGTCGACCTGGCCATGTTCGGCCTGGACCTGTTCGCGGGGCACCACCCGAACGACCTGGCCCGGTACCGTCAGCTTCTCGGCCTGGAGGCGAGCCGCAGGGAGGGCACGAACACACGGCATCAGAACGTCCTGCGCCTGATGAACGTCAAGTACCTGGTCTGGCCTGAGGGCGCATATGGCGGGCCTCCCTACGAAGGCGCGCTGCGCATGAGCTCGGCGCAGACCAACAGGGGGCTCGAGGCGGTCTACGCCTACCCGGGGCTGGAGCGGGCCTGGCTGGCGGGGGCCACCATGGTCCTGGACGACGATCGTGCGCTCGAACGCATCCTGTCGCGTGACTTCGATCCCGCGAGCGAGGCGGTTCTTTCCGCGCCTGTTCCCCTGGCGCCCGTGGCCGATGCCTCGGGCTCGGTCGAGTGGGAGATGGACACTCCGGGACACCGCCGGCTCACGGTCCGCAGCGGCGGCCCGGCCCTGCTCGTGGTTTCCGAGAACTGGTTCCCGGGGTGGGAAGCCGAGGTCGATGGCCGGAGCACGCCGGTCCACCGGGTCAATCTTACGCTGCAGGCCGTGGAGATTCCCGGGCCCGGCGAGCACAGCGTCACGCTGCGCTTCACGGCTCCCTCGGTGCAGACCGCACTCAGGATCACCATCGTCTGCGGATTGGCGACCCTGCTGGTCCTGGCGGCGTCCTTCGTGCCCGCGCGGCTGTGGCGACGGAAACGGGATTGACGCTCTCCGGAGAGGGACAGGGCGGCTCGGGGCCGGGAGATTCGCGGCGCTGGGGCGTCGCGGCGGTCAAGGTTGCACTTGCCGTCGCTCTGACATGGCTGATCTTGCGGGCCGCCGGTTTTCGGCTGGTAGAGTCCGCTGCGAGTATCGATTGGACGCTTCTCCGACCGGACATTCCCGTCCTGCTCCTGTCCGGCGGGGCCCTCTTCGCGGCCTTCGCCCTGCAAGCCCGGCTGTGGGCGTGGCTCCTGACCCACTTCGGAGGACCTCCGTTGCCGCTCGCGGTGGCCACGGCGATGATCCTTGTCGCGAATATGGGGAGGTATATTCCGGGCAAGATCGCCCAGTTGGCGGGCCTGGCCCTGCTTGCGAAGCGTGAGGGCGTATCCGGGGTGCAGGCCGGCGTGGCCGCGGTCACCGGACAGGTCCTGAACCTCCTGGCGGCCGCGCTGGTGGGCGGATGGGCTGCCTGGGCCGCCGGTCTTATATCGGAGGGGATCGGGCTCGCCGCGGGATTGGCGGTCGTGCTGGGTGTCGCCGTTCTGGTGGGCGTGGGGGGAGCGGAGAAGCTGCTGCGCTGGCTGCTGCGGCGCGGCGGACACGACGCGGAAGTGGCGTTGCCAGGACGGGGGGTCCTCGGGCTGTGTCTCGCCGGATACGTCGCGGGCTGGGCCGCCTATGGCCTTGCGTTCTACTGGCTGGCCCGCGGATCCGGCCTGGATATCCCGCTCGCCACCGCCGTCACAGCCTTCTCGGGCGCCTACTTCGTCGGCTACATTTCTCTCGTACCGGGGGGTATCGGGGTCCGCGAAGGAGGCCTCTCACTTCTCCTCGCCCCGGTGCTGGGACCTCAGGCCGGCCTGATGCTGGCGGGGCTGCAGCGCGTTTGGATCACGGTTGGGGAGCTTTTGGGCGCGGTGGGCGGGGCCGTGCTGCTGAAGACGCGGGAGCGGGCATGACAGAATCCTTACGCGTGCTGGTCGTCATTCCCACGTACAACGAGCGCGACAACCTGCCGCGCATCGTTCCGCAGGTGCTCGAACAGGGGGACGCGTTCCACGTCCTCGTGGTGGACGACAACTCGCCCGACGGGACCGGTGACGTCGCCGACGAGCTGGCGGCCGGCAGCGAACGGGTAGCCGTGCTCCACCGGCCCGGAAAGCAGGGCCTGGGTGTGGCTTACGTCGCGGGATTCACGTGGGGACTGAAGCGAGACTTCGACGTGTTTGTGGAGATGGACGCCGATCTCTCCCACCCGCCCGCGATCCTGCCCGTGATGCTGGACGAGATCCGGCGCGGCGTGGACGTCGTGGTGGGCTCCCGATACGTCGACGGCCGGATCACGGTGGTGAACTGGCCGATGCGGCGCCTGATGATCAGCCTCTTCGGGTCGTGGTACGCGCGGGTGATCACCCGCCTCCCGGTCCGCGACGCGACCGGCGGCTTCAACGCCTTCCGGCGCCGTGTCCTCGAGCGCGTGCGCCTGGACCGGATCCAGTCGAACGGATACAGCTTCCAGATCGAGTTGAAGCTGAGGGCCTGGCGAGGGGGATTCGGGTTGCACGAGGTACCCATCGTCTTCACGGAACGGGACAGCGGCGAATCCAAGATGTCCAGGAGCATCATCTGGGAGGCCGTGTGGCGGGTCTGGAAGTTGCGCATCCTGGACTTGCTGGGACGCCTGTAGCCGGCAGCCAATGGCGCTCGTCGATCTGTGCTACCGGTGTCCGCAGTGCGGCCACGACCCGATGAGCGGGGAAGGGGACGCGGCCTGGTGCGCATCGTGCGGCATCCGGATCGAGCGCAGCCGTGGCCGACTCCTGCTGTCGCTTGCCGAAGGTGACCAGCGGTTCGACGTCAGCGCGGCCGATCTGTGCCGGCGAATCGATGATCACGGCGGCCCGATCACCCGCGCGACCAGGGACGACGGTACGCTGGAATACTCGGCGCGCGCCCGGATTTCCTGGCGGGTCTCGGAGCGGGCGGTCCAGTATCGGGGCGTACTGCGCGGCTTTGTCGAGAGCATGGGCCCGCCGGCCCCCGGCACGGTGACTGTCGACCGCGACCGGGTACACGTGGACGCTGGCGACCGGCACGGCGGCAGCTGGCGCCATCTCGACCTCGGCGCCGTGCAGGCGTCCTCCTCGTCGCTGCAGCTCTCGCTGCCGGACGACCAGCTCGTGCAGCTCCGCTTCGAGGACGATTCGCCCAGACGCTGGGAGACCCTCATGCGACGGTTGATCACCGACGCGTACGAGCGCGCCGGCCGGGGCAGGGTGGTGGAATTCCAGCCCAGGATCGTGACCCGATGGTAAGCGGCTGGTACGGGTTCTTCCGGGTTGCGCTCGGGTGGACCGGGAGGGTGCTGACGCGGTGCCGCGTATCGGGCACGTTGCACATCCCCCGGGAAGGCCCCTTCATCCTGGTCGCGAACCACGAGAGCATCCTCGATCCGCTGCTCATCCAGACGAACTGCCGCCGCACCGTCCATTTCTTCGCCAAGAGCACGCAGTTCGGGGCGAATGCCATTTCCGGATGGTTTCTTCCCCGCGTTGCCGCCATTCCCGCCCGCCGCTACAGGGTCGATCCGCAGTCGGTCCGCACCGCGCTCAGGGCCCTGGAGCGCGGCGACGGCGTGGGGATCTACCTCGAGGGCGAGCGCAGCTGGGAGGGTGCCCTGCGGCCCTTTCGGCGCGGGTCGATCCGCCTGATCCTCAAGGCCGGCGTCCCCGTCGTGCCGTGCCACGTGTCCGGCACCTACGATGCGTGGCCCCGGTGGACGCGGTCGCGCTGGCGGTCACCCGTACTCGTACGTTTCGGCGAACCGCTTCACTTCGGCGTTCACGAAACGCGCGCCGCGCGGGAATCGGCGCTTGATCCCGCCGCCGACCGCCTGCGGCGGGCCCTGCTCGCGTTGGCCGTGGAGCGGCCCTACCGACCGTGGCCCACTGGCGCCTGACGCCAAACGCAGCGAGTATTCCGGTCATGCGCTCAGCACTTCTGTGGGTCTCGGAGAACAAGTGGTGCAGCACCGCGCTACCGCGGTACGGGTTTGTGCGAAGGGCCGTACGCAGGTTCATGCCCGGCGAAACCCTGGGCGACGCGCTCGACGCGGCCGGGGTGCTGGAGCGGGGGCAGGGGATTCCGACGCTGATCACCTTCCTCGGCGAGAACGTCGCGGACCGGGCCGAGGCCAGGGCGGTCGCCGACCACTACGTGCAGGCCGCCGCCGAGGTCGCCTCGCGCGGTCTCGACGCCGAGTTGTCCGTCAAGCCCACCCACCTGGGCCTCGATCTGGGGTTCGATGTCGCGGAAGAGAACCTGCGCCTGATCACCCGCGCGGCCGAGGCCCACGGGAACTGGGTCTGGATCGACATGGAGTACAGTCGCTACGTGGATCCGACCCTGGATCTCTACCGCTCCATCCGCGCCGACCACGCCAGGTTCGGCATCTGCCTGCAGTCCTACCTCTACCGCACCCCGGCGGACCTGGAGTCGCTCATTCCGATGGGTCCTGCCATTCGGATGGTGAAGGGCGCCTACGCCGAACCCGCCGAAATCGCGTTTCCGGAGAAGCGCGACGTCGACCAGGCGTTCTTCGACCTGACGACGCGCATGCTCGCGCCCGACGCCCTCGAGGCGGGAATGCGCGCGGGGCTGGCCACGCACGACACCTCGCTGATCGCGCGAATCGACGAATGGGCCCAGTCCAACGGTGTCCCGCGCGAAGCCTACGAATACCAGATGCTCTACGGCATCTCCCAGCGCGAGCAGATTCGGCTGGCCGGGCTGGGGCGGGGAGTCCGAGTGCTCATCAGCTACGGCGAACACTGGTTCCCGTGGTACGTGAGACGACTGGCCGAACGCCCTGCCAACGTTGCCTTTGTCGTCCGCAGCATGCTTCCATGGTGAAGAGTACAATGAACTCGAAAACTCGTCCGTGTGCCCGCCGATGGGTCGGCCTGTCCTTCGTCCTGGCCTGCGTCCTGGGGGCCGCATGCGCACCCGCAGAGGACCAGAGTGTCCTCGCTGCCCGCGCCCTGCTGGACTCGGTGATGGAAGCGAACTCGATTCCCGGTCTTTCCGTGGCGGTCGGCAGGGGATCACAAGTCATTTGGTCAGAGGGTTTTGGATATTCTGACCTGACTCATGACGTAATGGTGACTCCCTTGACGAAGTTCCGCGTCGGTAGCGTGTCCAAACCGATCACGGCGGCGGCCATCGCTGTGCTGCTGGAAGAGGGCGCGCTGAACCTCGACGTGCCGGTGCAGACGTACGTGCCGTCCTTTCCGGAGAAGCGGTGGCCCGTCACCACGCGGCTGCTGGCGGGGCATCTGGGAGGAATCCGGCACTACCAGGGCGACGAGAACTTCTCGTCGGTCCGCTACCCGACGGTCCTCTCCGGGCTCACGATCTTCCAGGACGACCCGCTGATCAACGAGCCCGGCACGGAGTACTCCTACTCGTCATACGCGTGGAACCTGATCAGCGCGGTGGTCGAGGGCGCGAGCGGGGAGGCGTTTCTCGACTACATGGACAGGGTGGTGTTCGCACCGCTGGGGATGGAGCACACGGTGGCCGGCCACACGGACAGCATCATCCCGAACCGGACCCGCTTCTACGTTCTGTCGAACGACGGAGACGTCCTGAACGCACCCTACGTGGACAACAGCTACAAGTGGGCTGGCGGGGGTTTCCTTTCGACGCCCGAGGATCTGCTCCGGTTTGCGAACGGGCACCTGGGGCCGGGCTTCCTGCAGGCGGAGACGCTGGAGCTGCTGTTCACCTCACAGACAACCCGGGACGGGACCGAGACGGGATACGGCGTGGGCTGGAACTCCAGTAGCAACGCGCACGGCGAGCGAATCGTCTCGCACGGCGGTGGATCGGTCGGTGGGCGCACAATGCTCACCATTAACCGGGACACCGGGGTCATCGTGGCCATCGTCGCGAACCTGTCAAGCGCGCCGATGACCGCGGAACTGGCCGGGCGGATCGGGGAATTCTTTCGTTAGTGGGGTTGCGATAGAGCGGTTCGGTAGCCGGGGGAGGGACAGGATCGGGGATGGGCGAAGGGTTCCGGGCGTCCCCGCGTCGAAGAGGTGGCACTTTACATAATACATATTATGCGACATTTTAGGCTCGTGGAGGCCGCACGGGGGTAACCTCCGCCCATTCGGTCGTTCTCAGGGCTCAGGGACCCCGGGAGCGCCGCCACTGCGGCCCTCCCAGTGCGGCCAGCCCGGCGTGGGGCCCCTGGCCCGACCCCTAGTTCAGCGCCGCCGCCGCCTCCGCCCGGCGCATCTCCACGACTCCCCGGTCGGGATCCGCCTCGTCCATCTCCTCCAGCAGGCGGTCGTAGATGTCCACCGCGGCCTCATGGTCGCCCTGGGCGGCCCGTAGTCGAGCCTCATCCGCGAGCGCATCGCGCACCAGGAAGCTCAGCCTCGCCCGGTCGGCCAGGCGTTCGTACAGGCCTTCGGCAGCCTGGAGATTCCCGGCGTCCTCGGAGATCGCAGCCAGCAGCGCCGCGGCCTGGGCTCCCAGTGGACTCCCGACATCGCCCGCGATCGGCTCCAGCACCTCCACAGCAGCATCGAGATCCCCGAGATCCGCTGTCACCTGACCCAGCGTGAGCCGCGCTTCGCCCGCCGCCGACGTGCTGCCGAAACGCTCCAGGTACACCTGCAGGTCGGCCTGGACGCCCTCCTGGTCCCCCGCGTCGAGGCGCATCTGCAATTGCTCAAGCTCCGCGGCCGCGGCGAAGCCCAGGTCTTCGCGGTACCTGGCGTAGTAGACGAGCGCGACGATGCCCAGGCCCACCAGGATGATTCCCGCGGTCAGGGTGGGCCGGTTGCGCTGGGCCCAGTTGCTGACTTCCAGTGTCTTGGCGACGAAAGCGTCCTCCTGCTCGGCCGGATTGAGGGGCTTGCTGGGGCGGGACCCGGGTTTGCGGTACTTTGTCATTGGATAACTGTCGTTTAGCCTGGCTTTTCGGTGTATCGTGGACGACCTGCAACCAACACTAATCCCAAGGCCGAATGCGGGTCAACGGTTGCTCGGCGCCGTGCTGGCCTGCGCCGTGATCGCGGCTTGCGCGGATCCCCCGATTCCATCCCGGATCGAGATCTCGCCTTCTCTGGCCAACGCCGACGTGGTGGGCGCCACCATTCAGTACACCGGCCGCGTGATCGACGACCAGGAGCGCGAAATCGTCGGTGCGGCAGTCACCTGGTCGTCACTCGATCCGGCGGTCGCAACGATTTCCGCAGCGGGGTTGGCCACGGTCACCGGCCAGGGCGAGGTCAGGCTGCAGGCCACGCATCAGGCCCTTTCGGCGTCGGCGCTGCTGGTGGTCGAACTGAGGCCGGTGCGCCTGGCGAAGGTCGCCGGTGACGGCCAGACCGCGCCCGCGCTTTCGATCCTTCCGGACAGGCCCACGGTGCGCGTAGAAGACGGCAGCGGAGCCCCGATACCGGACGTACCGGTGACCTTCGAGGTCACTTCCGGTGGCGGCCAGATCGTCCCGCGGACCGGTGTGACGGGTGCCGACGGAGAGGCGTCGACGCGCTGGACGCTGGGCGAAACCGTGGGCTCGCAATCGCTGCGGGCAACAGCAGGACGGCTGGAGACCGGCTTTGTGGTGACCGCGACGGCGCCGCTGCTGTCGATTCGAACGACGCAGCTGAAGCGCGCGCGAGTATCGCTGGGCTACTCGGCCATGCTGGAAGTGTTCGGGGGGACTCCCCCGCTCGTCTGGACCGCCGACGACGGTTCCCTGCCCCCCGGACTGCAGCTCGACAGCCTCGGGGTCGTCTCCGGAACCGCGGCCGCGGCCGGATTCCATGTCTTCACCGTCAACGTCCAGGACGCAGAGGGCAACCGGGCCACGGGCGAAGTGGGCCTGCGCGTGTGCGAGCCCCCGCTGGCGCTCGAGCCGGGCGGCGTGGTCGGCCTCGAGCCACTGGGTGGGCTGATGCCGTGTCCTCCCTTTCTCCCTGCGGGCGCGGAGGGCGACGCGTACCGGATGGCCGTGGTCCGCACGGACCTGTCCCGCGGCGGGCCGCTGGCGCAGGCGGTCGTCTCGGTGGTGGAACACGGTGCGCCGCCCGTCACCCAGGCCCAGGCACGTGAAGGGCCGGAAACCGGGATCCGCGGGCTCCCTGAATTGCCCGCGGGGCTGGCCGCCGGCGTCGAGCTGGCGGACGCGACGGCGCGCTGGCACGCCACGCTGCACGATCAGGCGGAGCAGCTCCTGCAACAGCTCGGCCCGGACGCGATACTCCCGGATCTGCGGCGGTACGCGGACAACGTCGTCGCGCCCGGCCGCACGGATCCGCCCCCGGAACGGCTGCTCTTCCGTCCCTACGACAGCGACCGGTCGAGCGAGGCCTGCCGGGAGCCGGCGCCGGCCCTCACGCCCGCGCTGCTCGTCGGCTACAACGACCACCTCGCCATCTACCAGGACTCCGCGCAGCGGGACACCGACCCCGTCCGCACCGCAGACGCGACCCAGGTCCTGGACTACTACACGGTGTACGGGGCCGATACGATCGAGGAGTACTTCGGCGGCGTGGCCGACATCAACGGCGACGGCAGGGTCAACGTGTTCGTCTCCCCCGCGGTCGAGGACGAGTTTGCGGCATTCGTCTGGCCGGGCGACTTCATCGACAGCGCGCAGTGCTCGTGGTCGAACCAGATGGAGCTCATCTACTTCAACGAAACCATGTTCCATGCGGTCGGCGGCGCCCCGGACGACGGGCACTACCAGGCATTGGCCACCATGGTCCACGAGATGAAGCACGTGAGTTCGATGTACCGGCGTTCCCGGGCCGGGAGGTATCACCCGAGCTGGATCGAGGAAGGGACCGCCGAGATCGCCGGCGAGATCTCGTCACGCAAGGCCATGGAGGCCGTGGGGGGTGTGGCTCAGGGCGCCCTGCTCACGCGCGCGGCGTACCCGCCGAGGGACGGCTCGATCATCACGCCCGAGAACTACGGGATGCTCCTGCGGCTCGCACGGACATCGCGCTCATACAACGCGCCAGTGAACTCGCTGACGGGCAACCCCGTCGACGAGCACACCTACTACGGCACCTCCTGGCACTTTCACCGATTCCTGGGCGACGCATACGGAAACGCCGCCGCGACGGAGGACGCCGCCCTCTTCCGATCCCTCAACGACACGACAGCACCGCCCGGGCCGGAGGGGATCCGGATCGTCACCGGCAAGAGCGTGGAGCAGCACCTGGCGGACTACGCGGCAGCCATGATGCTGAACGGCACCGGGGCCCCGCCTCCCGAGCACTCCTTCACGACGTACGACTTCCGGTCGGCCACCTTCGAACTGTTCCGCCCCGACTTCCAGCCCGAGGG
>CAZRQE010000082.1:0-11544 GCA_964602175.1 uncultured Gemmatimonadaceae bacterium
CCCCGGCAGCGCCGAGATGGCGGGGCCCAGTCCCGCGGCGGCGAGTCCGGCCTTGATGAAGGCGCGACGGCTGGGGGGCTGGGGTGGGGCGGGGTGGTGGGTGGACGGCTGTTTGCTCAACCCGCGCGCATCCCATCAAGCAGCGTCGCGGTGGTCTGCCGGATCAGCCCATCCACATCCACATCGGTAAGGATCTGTCCGTCGCTCAGCAGCGACGCCAGACCGTGCACGGCACCCCAGGCCACATAGGCCTGCAGGCTGGGATCCTGTCGCTTGATCATTCCGCTCCGCTGGTATGACCGGAAGACGTTCACCAGCTCGTCGAACAACCCGTTCGCGACCTCGCGGAGCTCAGGCTGGTCCCTGCGGGTGATCGCTTCCCTGCCGTACATCAAGCGATAGTGCCCCGGGTTTTCGAGCGCGAACCGCACGTACACGTCACCGAACTGCCGGAGCCGCTCGATCCCTGCGTCCGGAGCTCCCGCGCCCACTGCCTCCAGGCGGTCTCGAAGGTGGTCGAAACCCGCGGTGGCGACCGCCACCAGGAGCGCGGACTTGTCGGCGAAGTGGCGATAGGCTGCGGACCGCGATACGCCCAGACGCCGCCCGATTGCGCGCATCGTCACGCTCGAGGTCCCTCCCTCGTGGATCATCGCGGCGGCTTCGGCGAGCAGTGCCGCCCGCAGGTCTCCGTGGTGATACGCGCTGCCGTCGAGGGTCATGGCCAAAAGGTGATCGGTTCACGGGTGGTCAGCAATGTTGACATTGTCAACACTATCTATTAAGGTAATGGAGACAACAGAATCGGCTCGACCAACTCAACGGGAGGAAGAGACAGATGGCCGTCAACGACGAGATTTCCGGATTCCTGAAGGCGGGCCTGGAGCGTGGCCTGCCCCGAGGGCAACTCGAGGACGTGCTTCTCGAGGCGGGCTGGCCGAAAGACCAGGTTCGACGCGCCCTGGGCGGTTTCGCCGACGTCGCGTTTCCGATCCCCGTCCCTCGGCCCGCGCCATACTTGTCCGCTCGCGAGGCCTTCGTCTACCTCGTTCTCTTCGGCACGCTGTATGGCAGCGCGATCAGCTTCGGGAGCCTCCTCTTCGCCTTCATCCATCAGGCGTTTCCCGACCCTTCCCTGGACCCGGCGGCCGCGATGGAGATGGCGCGCGAGGAGATCCGGTGGTCGGTCTCGTTCCTGGTCGCGATGTTTCCCGTCTTCGCCTTCGTCTTCTGGACGAATGATCGTGCTGTCCGCAAAGACCCGGGCCGACGGCTTTCGCGAGTGCGGCAATCGCTCACGTACCTGTCGCTCTTCGTGGGTGCAGCCATCCTCATCGGCGTGGTCACCAGCATCGTCTACAACCTCCTCGGCGGCGAACTGACGGTCCGGTTCGCCCTGAAGGTCCTCACGGTGGCCACGATCACCGGCTCGCTGTTCGGGTACTTCCTCCGCGACGTGCGCAGGGAGGAGGTGGCAGAATGAACCTCTCGCCCCGATCGATCGTGTTGGGAGCCTCGGGAACGGCCGTCGTCGCGGCGGTGGTTGTCGGACTGGTACTCCTGGGAAACCCCGCGCAGGAACGCGAGCGCCGGATCGACGATCGGCGAGCGGCCGACCTGCACGCAATCGCCGCGGCCACCGATCTTTACCGGGCTCGACACGGGCAACTTCCGGCATCTCTGGACGATCTGGCGGCCGAGCCCGGCCTGAGGATCAGCACCCGCGATCCCACCAGCGCGGAGATGTACGGGTACCGCGCGCTCGACGATGGCCGCTATGAGGTGTGCGCCACCTTTGCGGCCGAGTCCACCGGACCGACCGGAACCACTCCGATCCTGCAGAGGAGCTGTCAGGGCTGCCATGCCCCGGGTTCGCCCGTCGCGGCCCGGGTCGACGACCCGGCGGCTGCGCGCCTCGGGCTTCGAGACCTGTGGGCGCACGGCGCTGGACGTCAGTGCTTCCAGATGCGAGTTCGGTGAGCCGGCGGCGGGGCTCCGTCAACGACGACGTCTGACCCTCCGCCTCGACTAGACCCCATCCGGCCGTTCCGCTAGACTTGACCCGGCAACCAACCGTCCGGGAGAGCGGGACTGGTCCGCCGGTGGTGGATCAGGACGGCGCGAGGAAGCGAATAGCGAGAATGAAGCTGAAGCACGGCTTGGTCGGCGCTGGCATCATGATTCTCGGAGTCTCCCTCGCTGCACCCGCTCTCGGATTCGGGGCCGCGTCGGCCCAGCAGGTCAGGGCGCTCGGCAGCGGCGCGGCCGTCCGGCTCGACCCGTCCGATTCCAGCCCGGTCATCGCCAATCTGGCGGCCGGTGCCACCCTCGACTGGATCGGAGAGTCGGGTCCATACCATATCGTTTCGATCCCCGGCGAGCCCGGCGAGGACGACCTGATCGGATATGTCCTCGCCGCGGAAGTCGAGATCGTGGGAGGCGTGTCCGCAGGAGGGCCGCCCCCGGCGACAGGGTCCGTGATCCCGGACATCCACGTGCAATACGAGCGGTCCAGGGCGCGTCGGTCGTCAGGCCTGAACCGGTCGCTCTGGGGAGGGACGCTGGCCATTGTGGCAATTGCCACGACGCAGATCGTGTTCGCGGTGGCGGACGAGGACGCCTATGCAGACTCGGCCTCGCATCAGGCCGCGGTTGACAGGCACTCCACGGCGGGAACCGTCAGGAATGCCCTCCTGCTGTCGGGCGCCGGCCTGCTCGCCTGGGGGGCCGCCGACTACGTCCTGGGAAGCCGGGACATCGAGACGATGGAAGGGGAGCTCCCCGCGTTGGCCGATCCGGCTCTGGAGGTGCAGTACGGGGACGCGGGCGCGAGGCGCGGGTCGGGGAAGCGGCGGTTCACCTGGGGCGCCATCATGGCGGGCGGCTCCTACGCGACGGTCAGGTGGCTGCCCTGGCTGGGCGCTCCGGAGCGGGCGGACTACGACACGGAGTGGGAATACCTGTCCGCGGTGCACAGGCGGGACCGGACCGAAACCGCGAACAGGTGGTTCATTGGCGTGGGGAGCGTGCTCGGGGTCTGGGGCGCGGTCGACTGGGTACTGGGGTCGAGGAAGATGTCCGAAATCGAGGCGATCACGCGCGTGTCCGCGGCGCCCGGGCCGCGGAGGATTCCCGTGGCCGCGGCCGGGCCGGACCTGTTCGTCAGGCGCGCCCTGGGCCGGACCGAGATCGGTCTCGCCTGGAGCCGGTGATGCGCCGCCCCGGGGCCAGCCTTCGTCGTCTCTCATATGCGGCTGGCGTCACCATAATCGTGGGCGCAACTGCCCTCATGGTCACCGTGGCGCGGAACCGGACGCTTACGCCCGAGCAGCGCGCCGCCGCCCAGGAGGCTCAACTCGGCCTTGGCACCGATGTCCTGGCGCTGGTGGAACTGGGGCTTTCCGCCGAAGGTTACTACGCCGGCGACACCGACGGCGTGCTGGAACCCGACGCCCGCCAGGGACTCCGCGAATGGCAGACCGACCGGGGCATCGAGGTTACGGGATACCTGGACCGCAACAGCCTGACGGAACTGCTGGCCGCGGGCCGGGAGGCGGAGGCGCAGGCGGAAGAGGCGCGCCGCAGGGACGAGGCGGAGGCCGAGGTGCGGCGGCTTGCCGAGGAGCGTCGGATCGCACGGGAGGAGCGGTTGGCGGAACAGGCCCGCCTCGACGCCGAGCGGCGTGAGGAGGAGCGGCGGCTAGCCGAGGAGGCCCGCCGGGCCGAGGACGCGCGGTTGGCGGAAGAAGCTCGCCTGGAGATGGAGCGGATCGCGGAGCAGGCCCGTCTGGCCGAAGAGGCCCGCCTGGCGGAGCAGGAGCGGCTGGCGGAAGAGGCCCGCCTGGCCGAGCAGGCCCGATTGGCGGAGGAGGCCCGCCTGGCAGAGCAGGAGCGGGTGGACCAGGCACGCCGGATCGCGGCCGAACGGCTGGGGAACCCCGGGCAGCGACAGGCCGAGACCATGGAGGCGGCGCGGCGGCGGGCCGAAGAGCGGCTCACCGACGGCCAGCTGCTGCTCGCCGCGAGAAGCGATCTGGCCGGGACCACCGGCGACCTGAACTGGCGTCTCGCCCTGAACCGGCGGTCCTGGACGGGTGTGCGGTCACGCGGCGACGACGTCGTGGGGCTCGACCTCAACGGGCGCAGTCTCGGGGGCGTGATTCCCATGCGGCTCGCGCGCCTGACGGAGCTGGAGCTCCTCAACCTGGGTGGAAACCGGCTGACCGGCGCGATTCCGGCCGAGCTGGGCTCGCTGGGCAAGCTGAAGGCGCTGTTCCTCGAGGACAACCAGCTGTCGGGCCAGATACCGGCCGAACTGGGTGCGATGTCGAACCTCGAGGACCTGCACCTGTACAACAACCCGCTGACCGGGATCATCCCGCCCGAACTGGGGAGCATGGACAGCCTCAAGCGGCTCCGCCTGTCCCGAACGCAGATCGCCGGCCGGATCCCGCCCGAGCTGGGCCAACTGGGGCAGCTCGAACTCCTCGCCCTCAGCGGGAACCAGCTTTCCGGGCAGATACCTGCCGAGCTGGCCAATCTGACCAGCCTGAGGCGGCTGACACTCCGCGACAATCGCCTGTCGGGATGCATACCCAGGCCGCTGATGCGCTTTGAGTCCGGCATCAATCCGCAGCTGGGCGGCGTTCGCCTTCCCGAGTGCGGACGGCAATGAGCGACAGGAGGGACGAGCAGGTACCGTTCCAGGCCGTGGCGCTGTTCGTCTCCCTGCTGGCCGGGATCGTCCTCGTGGGGGCCCTGTCGTACGTGTTCCCGGCCGGCGACGACAGCATGGCCGCCGAACTGCTGGTCGACAGGAACACCCGGATCTTTCCCTACCCGTTCACCATCCAGAACGTGATGTGGGTCGTCTTCTGCGTAGCCGCCGGGGAGTTGGTGGTGCGGCATCTCACGGGCCGCCGGGAAGCCGAGCAGATTCACCTCGGGCTTTTGCCCGAGGACGACGAGACGATCCTGCGCAGACGGGACCTGACCCCGATCTACCAACGGGTGGTCGAGTCCGATCCGGAGAGGCAGTACCTGCTGCAGCGCCTGCTGACCGGCGCGCTTCTGCAGTTCCGCAACAGCGGATCGGTGGACCAGATCAACACGATGACCAACGTGTCGCTCGAACTCTATCAGCATGAAGTCGGGCAGCGATACAACATGCTGCGCTACATCATCTGGCTGGTACCGACGCTCGGCTTCATCGGGACCGTACTGGGTATCGCATTTGCGATGCGCAGCGCCGGGGTCATGTTCGCGGGCGCCAGCATCACGGAGGGATCGATCGGACCCGGGATGATGGAGCAGTTGACGGGGGACCTCGGGGTTGCGTTCTACACGACCCTGCTCGCCCTGATGCAATCGGCGGTGCTGATGTTCGCGATGTACATCATCCGGGGGAGGGAAGAGGGTGTCCTGAACAGGATCGGCCAGTACTGCCTGGGCAATCTGTCGAACAGGCTGGTGGGATCAGAACAGGGACAGCAGCAGGTTGACCGTCAGTGAGCCTCCCACGTCGCGCACGTACTGGCCGCCGCCAGCCTCGGCGACGCTGCGCAGAAACTCTTCCGTGGCGGAGTCCGTGCCCCCCGTCCTGACGTAGACCGTGGAGACGCGATGTCCTTCGGGTCGTCCGATGCCGGTGGCGACCTGGATGGACCGATCGATCTCCTCGCTGTACGCCGGGTTGTCGGTCACCAGCACGACGACCCTTCGCTCCGACCGCGGCCGCCAGGTCATCCGGGAGGCCGCCGAGAGCGCATCGTAGAAGGCTTCGGGACTGTCGGGGTTGTTGCCTCGTCCGGTTCCCATGCCCACCGACAGGCCGTTCACGAACGTGCGGAACGCGTCGCGGTTCGCGGTCGGGCCGGAGATCTCCCGCAACGGGAACACGAACAGCGGGCTCTCCCATCGGCGATCGCCGAACGCCACCATCCCGATGCCGAAGCTGGGCGAGATGCGGTTCAGAAGGACGGCGAGCTGCTCGACCTCCGCCTTCAGGTTGGCGACCTGCCCGCTCATGCTGTTGGTGATGTCCAGCGCGATGATGATGTCGAGGTGGGGGAACCGGAAGTGCGGGGCGTCGACCTGGATGGGCGCGGGAGCCGGCTCCGGGCAGATGACCGGGGCGGGCACCAGCGGGCAGACCGGGCACTCGACGGGGTCGGGTACGGCGACTTCGGGGCAGATCGTCTCCGGCACGGGTTCCGGGACCGGACAGGTGGGGCACACCGGGCAGTCGATCGGCTTGGTAACGGCCGCGACGACCGGGCAGGTGGGGCACACCGGGCAGATCACCGAGTCGGGCGTCGGCACCGCCATGATGATCGGAGCGGGCGGGGCCGGGATGTCCGGCACCACCTCCCCAATCATCGGGAAGATGACGACCGCGATCAGGATGAAGGCGCCCAGCGCCGACGCGAACAGGTCAAGAGCCGCGATACCGAACGGGTTCGGTGTAGGGTTGCTCTTCTTCATGGCTTGCGGTCCGCTCCGTGTGGGGGGTCACGGGTCCTGCGCTCGGTCTTTGGGCGGCGGGTTCGGTCAACCATGCCGTTCAAATGTACACGATACTTGTCAAAATGTAAACTGCAATTGACACAGACTGCCGAAACGATCGCCGGTCCCCTACCCCTCGATCTCCCCGATCCCGACCCGCTCAAGGTCCGGCGAATCCACCACATGTGCCCGAAATCGACCGTGCCGCGCCGCATTGCGCTCCAACCCGCACGCGCCTACACTCCCGCCCGTGACCCGCCGGCGTTCCATTGCCGGGCCCGATCGACCCATCGTCATTACCTGCGTCACCTGAGAAAGAGATAGCCGATCATGATCGAATGGCTCGGCATAGGACACCTCTTCGAGCTATCCCGGACGGAAGCGATCGCGGGATTCTTCACCCCGCTTGTAATCTTCGCAGCGTTCTTCGTGGCTCAACTCGTGCTGCCTGGAAGGCGGGTCCCCGGCTACGTCACCAATCCGGAAACCGGCGAACCCCGCAACTACCGGTTGAACGGCATTCTGGTGTTCGCGCTCGCGGTGATCGTGTGGGCCCTCGAACTCACGGGAATGCCGCACGACTGGTTTTACCGGGCCTCGATCTGCGCCGTGGCCGGCGGAACGGTCCTTTGCGTCATCTTCGCCATCCTGGCGGTGTTCGGGGGGTCGGACGGCAGGGTCGAACGTCCGCTTGCCGCACTGTGGGAGGGGCGCGTCCTGGAGCTGCAGTTTCTCAACGAGCGCTTCGACGTCAAGATGTACCTGTACGTCGTCGGCGGGACGATGCTGTCGCTGAACGCCATGTCCGGGGCGGCCTGGCACTACGAATTGTTCGGTGCGGATGCCAACCCGGGCGTCTTCCTCTATGCGGCGTTCCTGACCTTCTACGTCGCGGACTACTTCGTCTTCGAGCGCGTTCAGCTGTACACCTACGACGTGATCCATGAGCGGCTGGGCTTCAAGATGCTCTGGGGCGGCCTCATGGTCTACGGGTGGCTCTACATCCTGCCGCTCTGGGGCATGGCCGTCTATCCGGACCCGGGGTTCGCGCCGGGATGGTCGCATGTGTGGCTCATCGGATCGACCGCGCTGTTCCTCATCGGATGGGGCATCGCGCGCGGCGCCAACATGCAGAAGTACACCTTCAAGCGGTGGCCCGAGCGCAAGTTTCTCGGGCTCGTCGAGCCCAGGTACATCGAGGCCGGCGACCGGAAGATCCTGTGCAGCGGCCTGTGGGGCGTCGCGCGCCATTTCAACTACCTGGGCGAGGGATTCCATTCCCTGGCGATCGCCCTGGTGTTCGGTCACTTCGCCGTTCCCTGGGCGTGGACCTACTTCGTCTTCATCGTCGGGCTGTTCATCTTCCGCCAGCGCCTGGACGACAGGTTCTGCGCCGAGAAGTACGGGGCCGAGAAGTGGGCGGAGTACCGGGAACGGGTGAGGTGGCGGATTATTCCGGGGATCTATTGAGCCGGAGTGGCTGATCCGCCCTCACCGCCCCATCCCCACATTCGCGAAGACCCCGTTCGGCGCCCCTGAATTCGCGGTGACGATCTCCGGAAACCCGTCTCCGTCAAGGTCCCCGACCGCCACGCCGTAGGTGGCGCAGTCCGCGCACCCGAAGCGGAGCTCGTCGAATCCCGGACCCTCGCCGCCCCGGTTGAAGTACACCGCGTTCTGCGCACCCACGTTCGCGACGACGATGTCCAGGTCCCCGTCGAGATCCACGTCCGCGAGGCGGACCGCGTAGCTCTGGTCGTCGCCGGGCCCGAACGCCAGGCCGCGTTCGAACGCCCCCACCCCGTCACCGAGGTAAATCGCGTTGGCCTCGCCGATGTTCGCCGCCACGATGTCGGGGCGGCCGTCGCCGTCCACGTCGCCCACCGCCACCCCGCGCGTCTCGTCGCTGCCGGTGCCGTACCCGGTCGCCCGCTCGAAGCTGCCCTCGTCGTTCCAGTGGACCGCGTTCGCCCCGCCGTCTCGGTTGGCGAGCACGAGGTCGAGGTCCCCGTCGCCGTCCAGGTCCGCGGCGACGACGTCGATCGTGGAGTCATCGCCTGACCCGAAGGGGACGCCATCGCGAAAGGCCCCCGTCCCGTCCCCGTGGAAGATGAAGTTCCGCCGTCGCCGGTTAACCACCAGGATGTCCGTGTGCCCGTCGCCGTCCAGGTCCGCCAGCGTCAGGCTGCGTGTCGAACTTGGGGAGCCGAAGGCGGGGCCCGGCTCAAAACGGCCGCGGCCGTCATTGATGAAGACGAGGTTGCGGGCGCGGTCGTTCCCCACCGCTACGTCCAGGTCTCCGTCACCATCGAAGTCGGCGAGGGGGACGGAATAGCTGCCGGCCTCCTCTTCCCCCAGCGGCCGCGCGAGGGTGAAGGCGGCCCGTCCGTCGTTGAGGTAGACCCGGTTCTGCCCGGGCCAGTGGCGGCCGTTGGCGACGACGGCATCGAGAGCCCCGTCGCCATTCACGTCACCCAGACTCACCGAGGCGGTCAGTTCCGAGCCCGCGCCCAGCGATCCGAGTGGGCGGAAGGTGCGCGTTTCCTGCCCGGCCAGCGGGCTCGGGGTGGTTGGTTGGGCGAGAACGGCGGTCACCGCAAACAGCCCGGCCATCGCGAGGCAGCGCGGGCCTGCCGACGGGATCGGGATGACCGTCAACGCGCCGGCGTCAGTCCAGATCAAACCGATCCAGATTCATCACCTTGTCCCAGGCCGCCACGAAGTCACGCACGAAGGCCCCCTGTCCGTCGTCGCACGCGTAGATCTCCGCGAACGCCCGCAATTCGGAGTTCGACCCGAAGACGAGATCGACACTGGTCCCGGTCCACCTCGACTCGCCCGTCGTGCGGTCGCGCCCCTCGAACCGGTCCTCGCCCGCCCCGGACGCCTGCCACTCGACGTTCATGTCCAGCAGGTTCACGAAGAAGTCGTTGGTCAGCGTACCCGGCCGGTCAGTGAACACGCCGAGCTCCGACCCCCCGAAGTTGGCATTCAGGACGCGCATGCCACCCACCAGCACCGTCATCTCGGGAGCGGTCAGGGTCAGCAGATCCGCCCGGTCCACCAGCAGTTCCGCCGCCGGCCGGCCGTTTTCGTTGCCGCCGTAGTTGCGGAACCCGTCCGCCTTCGGTTCGAGCACGGCGAACGATTCCACGTCGGTCTGTTCCGCCGACGCGTCCGTGCGCCCGGGCGAGAACGGCACCTCCACCTCATGCCCGGCCCTCTTCGCAGCCTGCTCAACCGCCGCACACCCGCCCAGCACGATCAGGTCGGCGAGCGAAACCCTCTTCCCACCGGACTGCGCTCGGTTGAACTCCTCCCGGATCCCCTCGAGAACCCCGACCACCTTCGCCAACTCGGCCGGTTCGTTGACCTCCCAGCCGTTCTGCGGCGCGAGGCGAATGCGCGCCCCGTTGGCCCCGCCGCGCCTGTCGGTCCCCCGGAAGGTCGACGCCGACGCCCAGGCGGTCGTGACCAGCCGGGAGACGGACAGCCCGGACTCCAGGACCCTGCCCTTCAGCTCCGCGATGTCCCGAGCGTCGACCAGCTCGTGGGCGACTTCGGGCACGGGATCCTGCCAAAGCTGCGGCTCGGCCGGCACCTCGGAGCCCAGGTAGCGCGCCACCGGACCCATGTCCCGGTGCGTGAGCTTGTACCAGGCGCGGGCGAAGGCGTCCGCGAGCTCGTCGGGGTTCTCCAGGAACCGCTTCGCGATCGGCGCGTAGACCGGATCCATCCGCAGGGAGAGGTCGGTAGTCAGCATCATGGGGGCGTGCCGCTTCGACGGGTCGTGCGCGTCGGGCACGGTGCCCACGCCCGCGCCGTCCTTCGGGGTCCACTGCGCCGCGCCGGCGGGACTCGTCACCTGCTCCCACTCGTAGCCGTGCAGGTTTTCCAGGAAGTTGTTGTCCCACTTCACCGGGTCGGTCGTCCACGCGCCCTCGATCCCGCTGGTGACGGAATCCGCGCCCTTGCCGGTGTCGTAGCCGGTCCTCCAGCCGAGACCCTGCTCCTCCAGCTCGGCCCCCTCGGGTTCGGGACCGACGTAGCGGCCCACATCGGCGGCGCCGTGCGCCTTGCCGAAGGTGTGTCCGCCTACGATGAGCGCCACCGTCTCCTCGTCGTTCATCGCCATGCGGCGGAAGGTCTCCCGAATGTCGGTGGCCGCCGCGAGCGGATCCGGCTTGCCGTTGGGTCCCTCCGGATTCACGTAGATCAGGCCCATCTGCACGGCGCCGAAGGGCTCGTCGAGTTCGCGGTCCCCGCTGTAGCGCTCGTCGCCGAGCCAGGTGTCTTCGGTCCCCCAGTCGATGTCCTCGGGCTCCCACACGTCCTCGCGGCCGCCGCCGAAGCCGAGCGTCCTGAATCCCATCGACTCCAGGGCGCAGTTGCCGGCGAGGATCATCAGGTCGGCCCATGAGATCTTGCGGCCGTACTTTTGCTTGACCGGCCAGAGCAGCCGGCGCGCCTTGTCGAGGTTGGCGTTGTCGGGCCAGCTGTTGAGGGGTGCGAAGCGCTGCGTGCCGGAGCCGCCGCCGCCGCGGCCGTCGCTGATCCGGTACGTGCCCGCGCTGTGCCACGCCATCCGGATGAAGAGCGGACCGTAGTGGCCGTAGTCGGCCGGCCACCAGTCCTGCGACGTGGTCATCAGCTCGTGGAGGTCCTTCTTCAGGGCATCCAGGTCGAGCGACTTGAACGCATCGGCGTAGTTGAAATCCTCGCCCATGGGATCGGTCGAGCGGGCATGGCGTTGGAGAGCCTTCAGGTTCAGCCGGTTGGGCCACCAGTCCTTGTTCGTGGTGTGCATCTCGTGTCTTTCCTGAGGGTTGAGCGGTGTGGAGAGGACGGGGTCGTGTGGACTATAAACGAAGTGTTCCGGTCGCGGCACCCGCCTACGCGAACTCTCCCGCATAGAACGACGCCGTCCTCTCCACACCGCTCAACCCTCAGGAAAGACACGAGATGCACACCACGAACAAGGACTGGTGGCCCAACCGGCTGAACCTGAAGGCTCTCCAACGCCATGCCCGCTCGACCGAT
>CAZRQE010000083.1:0-21799 GCA_964602175.1 uncultured Gemmatimonadaceae bacterium
GGGCGAGCCGCCCAGCTCCATGGCCGCGATCGCCTTGAGCTTTTCGACCGCGTCGGCGGCCGCGACGTAGGCCGCGCGCGTCATCGTGAAGGTGGTGTTGCTCCCCACCTGCGGACTGGCCGACGCCAGGTGGCGCGACGAATCCCCGCGCACGATCACGCAGTTCTCCCAGTCGTAGCCGAGCACCTCGGCCGCGGCGCGCGAGACACCGGCATACGAGTATGTGCCGAGGTTCCCCACCCCGCAGTGGATATGCAGCTTGCCGTCGGGCGCGATGCGCACCAGTCCGTCCTGCCCGCTCATCCCCGCCGAATGGAAGGCCTGGCCGACCGCGACGCCGGTCACCTTCGACCCGCGCCGCACGCCGCTGCGGGCCAGCCGCTCGTCCCATCCGAACCTGTCGGCGCCCATGTCGAGCGCTTCGCGCAGGTGCGCGCTGGTGACCGGGCCCTGGTTGCCGCCGTAGCGTGAATCGCTGTCGGGCGCGTTGACGCGCCGGATCGCGACCCGGTCAACCCCGAGCCGGGCCGCCGCCTTGTCGAGAAGCGGCTCCACCGCACACGCGATCTGGTTCTGGCCCGGACCGCGCTGCGCCCCCCGCGCGGGGGTGTTGGTGAGCACCGGAATCCCGCGGAAGCGCATGGCCAGGGGGGTGTAGACGATGGAGACGGCGCCCGCCGCACTGGACAGGTCCCCGAACCCGCTGTTGGGACCGTTTTCCTGCACGATGAAGAGGTCCACCGCCGTGATCCGGCCGTCTTCCCCAAACCCCATGCGGATCCGTCCCTGGAAGCCCGCCCGGGCCGACCCGATCGCGTATTCCTCCGCCCGGCTGATGCGCATCATGACCGGACGGCCGGTCTTGCGCGCCATGTGCGCCGGAATGGACATGACCGGATACGCGCTCCCCTTCGACCCGAATCCGCCGCCGCAGAACTCGGCCACGAAGACCAGGTCGGACGGGTCGATCCCGATGTAGCGGGCAAGGCTGCCCAGCGTCGCGCTCTGGCTCTGGCTCGACCCGAAGACGTGACATTTGCCGTTCTGCCAGTACGCCATCGCCGAGCGTGGCTCCATGGAGTGGTGCGAGGTGCCCGCCGTGACGAAGCTCTCGTCGAGCACCACCGCCGCGTCGCGGAAGCCGGCCTCGAGGTCGCCGTAGGACCACTCGTTGTTGACCTCGCCCATCGGCAACTCGCCCTCGCCCGCGGCCGCGAAGTCGTCGTCGGTCCACTTGATCTCGGAGACGCCCTCGCGGCGTACCACCGTGTTGCCGTCCAGGCGGGCGTTGGGGCCGTCGGGACGCAGGCTCTCGAGCGGGTCGAGCACGAACGGGAGCGGCTCGAGGTCCAGCTTGACCTTCCTGATCGCGTCCTGCGCGGTGGTCTCGTCCACTGCGGCCAGTGCGGCGACCGGCTCGCCCACGAAGTGGGGCGTGTTGGTGAGAATGGGGTTGCCCGGCGCGGGGATCTCGGGCACGTCGTCGGCGGTGAGGATCGCGACCACGCCCTCCATCGCGAGCGCTTCCGAGGCGTCGATGCCGCGCACCCGTGCGTGCGGCATGGGACTCGTGATGAGGCGGCAGAAGAGCATCCCGTCGGCGCGGAAGTCCTCGGCGTACCTGGCGCGCCCGGTGACCTTCGCGATCACGTCCGGAGGCGTGAAATCCTTGCCGATCAGGTCAGCCATGGGGGGCCTCCGGGGCAGCGGTGGATCCGCCGCGCGCGGCGCGCATCACTCCGTTCAGGTAGTGGTCGTAGGCGCCGCAGCGGCAGAGGTTGCCGGACATCGCGCGGCGGGCCTCGTCGCGCGTGGGGTCCGGGTTGGCGCGGAGCAGCGCCGCGGCCGCCATCACCTGACCCGGCGTGCAGAATCCGCACTGCGGGCCCAGTTCGTCGATGAAGGCGCGCTGAACCGGGTGGAGCTCGCCGCCGGGTCCCTCCAACCCCTCGACCGTCGTGATCTCACGGCCGCGAACCCGGTGCGTGAGCGTCGAGCAGGAGTAGTGGGCCACCCCGTCGATCATGACCGTGCAGGCTCCGCACTCGGCCCGGTCGCAACCGAGCTTCGTGCCGATCAGGCCGAGCTTGTAGCGCAGCGTCATGGCGAGCGTCTCTTGGGGGAGGACGTCGACGCGGCGCGTGCGCCCGTTCACCTCCAGCGAGATCAGCCGGCCGACCGCACCGCGCGCAGCCCCCTGGGGCCGTGCCGCGGCCGGCAACGAGAACCACGACATCGCCGACACCGAGGCACTGGTCGCGATCACGCTCTTGATGAAACCGCGGCGCGACACGTTGCCGCGTCCCGGCAGCGGCGGGCTTTCGTTCATCGTGTGGTTCCCTTTCCCGGAGCACGTTGCGGACGTCCCATTGATCGTACGCGACGGGCGATTCGCGTACAACCGCGGCACAACCGGTTCCACGGCGGTTGTGGTCCAGCGCCCCGGCTACCTGCGAAAGCTCCTGATCTCGACGGCGACGGGGCCGCCCGCCGAAGCGATGCTGTCGGCCAGTGCGAACGTGCCCGGCGCGTAGCGGAAGACTTGCGGCGGCAGCCCCTGCCGGACGCTCCCGAAGAAGGTCTGGTAGAGCGATCCGTCCGCGGCCGTGTGCGCGGCGAAGGCACCCCGGCATCCGCCGCCGTCCAGGGGCGCGCAGATCGGGTCGGAAGCGTCCCGCACGAACGTCCCCGTGGCCGTGTTCCAGGCGACCGTGCCCGCGAAGAAGGCCGACGCGAAGAGAATCCCGTCCCCCGAGACGTGCACGTGTCCCGAGCCCGGGGGAAATCCTCCGGCCACGCCGACCCGCTCCAGCGTGACCGGATCGATGACGGCCACGGTCGAGGGAGCGACGTAGTCGCCCGTGTTCATCACGTACAGCATCCCGTCGGGTCCGACAGCGCCCAGCTGCGGATTGGTGCCTCCCGTCTCGATCTCGGCGGTCACGGTCATGGTGCGCGCGTCGAGCGCGGTGACCACACCGTCGCCGGCGGGCGCGTAGTTGTCGTCCAGGTTCGCTGAAATCACGAAGGCGAGGGAGTCCGAAACCGGCACGATGCTCGTCGGGAACTGCGTCACGGAAACAAGGTCGGTGATCGTGCCCCCGCCCTCACCGAGCGTGAAACGGCCCACCTTGTCCGTTTCCTGGTTGGCGACCAGCACCGTCCGGTCGGCCACGAAGGCCGACCCCGTGGCGTTGCCGGACTCGAACAGGAAGAAGGACACGATCTGCCGGCTGCGGAGATCGATCGTCGCCACCGAAGCCGCGTTGCCGAGCGGCACCACCGCGGCCTCTCCGCGGATGCTGATCCCCGTGGCGGTCACCGCGCTCGATGCACCCAGCGCAACGTCGTGCCGCTCTTCCGGATCGCCCACCTGAAACAGCCGCACCGCGTTGGCCAGCGAGTGCACGACGATCCCGATCTGCGGCTCCGCAACCGTCCCGTCGAGGAATTCCAGTTCCTCGACCAGCAGCGAGACCGCGGCGTCGCCCGTGTTGCCGTCCGAATCCGTGGCGGTAAGCGTGATCGTGTGCACGCCCGTCGACGGCAGGGTCACGTCCAGCGGCGCTCCGGTGCCGAGCGGACCGTCGATCGAACTCGACCAGGCCAGGGCCGCGCCCCCGAGCGGGCCGTCCTGTGGATCGGTGGCGCTGCCGGCCAGCCGAATCGGCACGCCCTCATGGAGCGTGAGCCCGGACGCCGGTGACGCAATGACGGCGGTTGGGGCGCTGGGCCCGGTGGGCGTTTCCTCGCTGCAGGCGGCCAGGCCGAGGAGGGCGATGAGGAGGGTGTGGCGGAGGGCGGCGTGAGTCACGAGATCTTCGTCCTTTTTGCAGTGAGGGTGAGGGGCGGGTGCAGGGCTGCGGGGGAAGCGATGTTCATCGCCCGGCTCCGAGGCGCATACGGACCGACCAGCCACGGCCCGGCAGGGGGTAGTCGGCGAGCAGCGCGGCGCGCTCGTCGAGGACGTTCGTCACAGCGAGGTCGAGCCGTCCCGACGCCCGGGCGAACGCGAACGGAATCGCGACCCCGGCGTCGAGCAGCGTGTAGCCGTCCAGCGCGTTCAGCGCCGAGCCGGGTACGGTGCGCCGTTCTCCCACGTGGGTGGCCGCGGGCGTGAAGGTGACCCCGCCGGGAAGGCCGACTCCCAGCGAGAGGTCCGCGGTGAACCGGGGGCGGTAGGCCACCTGGCCGTCGAGCACGGGTCCGGTGTATTCGACCTCCGACCAGGCGGCGTTCGCGGTGACGGAGTGCGCCGACTTGCCCGTGGCCAGCTCGGCGGTCGCACCGAGCTCGAGGCCGCGGCGCGTCACGTCGTAGTTGTCGGGGCTCCACACGAAGCGGTGGTCCGGAAACCACAGGATCATGTCGTCCAGATCCGCGCGGTAGACGGTTCCGCGCACCTGTCCCGCGGCGGGGCCCAGCGACCACGCGTGCGACAGGGAGGCGATGAGCTCGCCGCGAATGCGCTCTGGTCCGAGATCCGGGTTGGGCTCGACCAGCACGCCTTCCTGGAAGAACAGGTCGCCGAGCCCGGGCGGCGAGAAGCCGCGTCCCCAGCGCAGGTCCGCGGTGAGTCCCGCGCGGGTCAGGACGGCGTCGACGGCGGGCGACAGGGTGGTGCCGTCGACGAGATCGTGGCGGTCCGCGCGGACGGCGGCGCCGAGGTCGAGGCGGACGCCGTGCCCGAGCTGCCAGATGCGCCCGGCCCTTGCCCACGCCCCGAATTCGCCGAGGTCGACCGCGGGCGACGCGAGCGCACTGGACGAGATGTCGAGCCGGGCGGCGTGAAGACCGGCCCGCAGGGAGGGCGCCTCCCGCCGCCACCATCCTTCCAGCGCGAGTTCGGCGCGGCGTACGCGGGTCCGGGTGTCGTAGGGGCGGCCGAAGGGAGGCGCCGGGTCGGCGAACCCGGCGCGCTGCCACTGGATTGCGGTCCGGGCCGTGCCGCCCAGGCCGGAGTCGCCGGGCTCGATGCGTGCGCTGACGCCCCATCGTCGGTGGTGCTGCCGGCCGGTCAGCGACGGCTGCGCGATCGTTCCCGGACTGCCGCGTTCGACATTGTTCACGTGGGCGCGCAGCGACGTGTTCAAGCCGCCCCGCCGGGCGACGCGCACGTCGCCCCCGGCCTGCGTGAAGGCGGCGTTTTCGCGCGTTGTCTCGCCGCCGCCGCGGAAGGCGGGCGCGTCGTAGGCGAAGGCGCCGCCGGAATGCCGCCAGCGCGCGGACCCGGCCATTGACCAGGTGCTCCCCAGTGACCGCGACGCCGTTGCCGAGGTTTCGGCCGAGGACCAGGAGCCCGTTCCGGCCGTGACCGAGGCGGCTGCCGAGCCTGCGTCGCGGCTCTCCAGCAGGACGACGCCTCCGAGGGCCCGGGGGCCGTACCGGGCGGACTGCGCGCCCGGAATCACGACGATGCGCGCCAGACCCTCGAGGTCCACCGTGCCGAGGTCCGCCTCTCCGGTCAGGGGCGAATTGACGGGCGCGCCGTCGAGCAGGACCAGCACCTGGTCGCCGCCCGAGCCGCGGAGTTGCACCACCGCTGGGGCGCCCGGCCCCCCCCGCCGCACCACCGTCGCACCCGGGACGCGGTCGAGCGCGGTGGCCAGGTCGGCCACGCCGGGGGGAAGGCTCGCCGGATCCACGATCGTCGTGCGGCCCGCCCCTTCACGGGACGCGACCCGCACGTCCAGCCCCGCGAGCCGCACGGGCGCGGGATCGAGCACCACGCTCGCACGCGTCAGCCGGCCGTTGACGGCCTCCACTTCGACCGTGGCCTCTACGAAGCCGAGCGCCGAGATCGTCACCGCGTGCCGTCCCGGCGGCAGGCCGCGCAGCAGGGCGCTCCCGCCCGGGCCGGTCAGCGCGGTGAGGCCCGTGCCACGCACGGTGACGGCCGCGCCCCCAACCGGGACCGTCGCGGCCGTGATATCGGCTCGCTCGCCCACCGGCGCGGCGAGCGCGGCGCGCACGGTCACGTGAACATTCGCCGTGACCTGGGCACAGAGCTCCGCCGATGGTGCGAGTATCGCGGCGGCGAGCAGCGTTGCGGCTCTTCTCACTTGACCCCGTCTTCTCCGGACGGGGAGAAGCACGGCCCGTCCGCGCCGGGGCGCAGACCGGGAACCCCGCCCTCCCTCGAGGGTGATGGTCGATAACGACGGAGGAGAGGTCTCCTGGCTTGGGACGGATCCGCTCGCCTTCCCGGGCATCGCTGCCCAGTGGCCTGGTTGAGCGGGTCCCTACGGAACCGGAATCCCGTATCCCTTTACAGTGGCGGGGCCGCGCCGGTCTCTCACCGGACTTCCGAGCGCCCCTCCGTCTGCGAGTTGTGAACGAATGGGTAGTGAATGCGGCTGCCGCGCGCAACGGACGGGGGGCCGGCCACGACGCCCACCGACACGCGGACCGTCCGTCCAGGGTTGCCGTGCGCTCCAGATCAGATTATCGTGGCGCGCTGTAGCGAGGGGGCCACCGGAAGTCGGTCGGAAGCCGACGCGGCCCCGCCACTGTAGGAGGCCCGGATCCCGGACCGGATCCGGCATGACGCGCTCGACAGCCACTGGGGCATCCGTTGCTGGTTACGGATTGCTGGCGCCCCGGGAAGGCGAGCGTCGTCGCCTCGAGCCAGGAGACGCGGCTCCCTCGGCCTTGCACCAACCTTCGAGGGAGGGGAACCGGTGTACACCGAGGCCCACACCGCGCCCGCGTCCGGACGATCACGCGCAGTAACCCGAGCCGCCCGGATCGGCCCGGGCCCCCGCGGAATCCGGCGGCCTGCGTTTCTCGTCCTTCCCGCCGTTCTCCCGCTGCTTGCCGCGTGTTCCCCGGCCGACGGTGCCAAGCCATCGGTGCTCGCCGTGGAGGATGACACCGGGCGCACCGTGTCGCTGGCCGCGCCCGCGGAGCGCGTCTTTTCCGTCATCCCGTCGCTGACCGAATCGGTGACGGCGCTCGACCCCGGCGTCCTGATCGCTCGTACACGCTTCGACGGGGCGCCGGAACTTGCGCATCTCCCTTCTCTGGGTGACGCCATCCGCCCGAACCTCGAGGCATTGGTGCGGCTGGAACCCGATCTCGTCATCAGCTGGGACGATCCGGACCAGCGGACCTTCGCCGACCAGGTCGGGGCCCTGGGCATCCCGGTCTACCGCGCCAACGTGCAGACGATCGCCGACGTGCGCAGCCATTTGCGGCGCCTGGGCGCCTTGCTGGGCCGTGGTGAACGGGCCGAAGCGCTGGTGGACTCGCTGGATCAGGCGCTCGCCCGGGTCGCCGCGGCCGTCCAGGGACGCGACCGGGTGACCGTCTACTACTCCGTCTGGCACGACCCGCCGCAGACCACCGGGTCGGGTACCTTCATCGATGAGGTCATCGAATACGCGGGAGGCAGGAATGTGTTCGGCGATGCCTCGACCGCATGGCCGCTGGTGTCCCTCGAGGCGATCCTGCAGCGCAACCCGAACGCCCTGGTGATTGCCCGGCATACGGGGGACCAGCCTGCGGCGCCCTGGCTCGACCGACCGGGCTGGCGTGAACTGGAGGCCGTCCGCAACCGGCGGGTTCTGCTGGTGGAGGGGGACCTGTTCAATCGCCCGGGTCCGCGCGTGGCCGAGGCGGCATTGCAACTGGCCCGCTTTCTGCACTTCGAGCCAGAATGACAGCTATGATTCCCGATTCGATCACACCTGGAGGATCACCGCCATGAGCGTCCCATGTGCTCCCGTTCGTTCCGCTTTTGCCGCCGCCGCCGTGGCCTTTCTGCTTGCGCTTCCGGCCTCTGCCCAAACGCCCGAACTCGTCTTCCTGTCGAACATCACCGGCACGGTGCGCGACGGTGCGGCGCTTGCGACCGTCGAGGAGCAAACCGCGGCCGCACTGGACGCGCTCGGAGAACAGCTGTCGGAGCGCGGGCTCGGCTACCGGGACGTCGTGGCGGTCAACGTGTTCCTCAGGGACACCCGGCACTTCCAGGCGATGAACGGGGTCTACCGCGGCTACTTCGCGGTCGACCCGCCCACGCGCGCGACGGTGGAGGCCGATCTCCCCGACCGGGACGCGCACGTGCAGATCTCGGCGGTGGCCACGCCGGACGAGACCGAGGTCGTCTCGCCGGCGGGGCTGCAGTCGCCGGCGCTGCCGTATTCGTGGGGCATCCGCACGGGCGACGTGCTCTTCATCGCGGGCGCGACGAGCCGCGATCCGGAGACCTATCAGCCCGTGGGAGGGGACGTGCAGGCCCAGACGCGGCGCGTCTTCGGGAACATCGGCATGATCCTGGAAGAGGCCGGCATGGGCTACGGCGACCTCGTGAGCTGCAAGGTCTTCCTGGACGACGTGCGCCTGTGGGGCGACATGAACGAGGCGTACCGCGAGTTCGTCCCCGCCGACGATCCACCCGCGCGGGCGGCGGTGCGCGGCGGGCTCATGAATCCCGCGTTTCTCGTGGAGATCCAGTGCGTGGCGGAGCGGTCGGACGAGCGCCGGGTCGTGCTGCGCGAGGGGCAGCGGCGGGGACGGTCACCGCTGTCTCCGGCGATCGCGACCGGTGGTCGCGTCTGGCTTGCCGGCATGCTCGCGCAAGGGGAGGACTCACGCGACGAGGCGCGGAACACGCTGGCCAGCCTCGGAGGAACCCTCGAGGCCGCGGGACTGGGATTCGGGGACGTGGAGGACGTCTGGGTCTATCTGACCGACGTGCGTGACGCGCCGGCGGTGCTGGAGGTGCTGGCCGAGGTGATGCCGGGCGAAGTGCCGCCGGTGACCGTTGCGGGGCTGCCCCTGGTGGGTCGTTTGGGGGTGGAGATCCAGATGACGGCGGTGGTGCGCTGAGCCGCCCGTGAGCACATCCGCCGCACTGCTGGAGGAGGCAATCGGCCGTGTGGGGGCCGCAGCTCAACCGGGGGATCCGGTCGCGGTCCAAACGCACCTCGACGCGCTGACCAAGCCGCCGGGGAGCCTCGGCCGTCTGGAGGCACTCGCGCTGCAGGTGGGCTGTGTGCTGGGCGATCCGCCGCCCTCGCTCGACGGGGCCGTGGTGTTCGTCTTCGCGGCGGATCACGGGGTCGCCGCGCGGGGCGTGTCGGCGTATCCGGCCGAGGTCACGGCGCAGATGTGCGCGAACTTCTCCGGTGGCGGCGCGGCGATCAACGTGCTTGCGGGGACGAGCGGGGCCGAGGTGCGGGTGGTCGACGTGGGCGTCGCGGGGGATGTCGCCGGGTTGGACGGGATCGAGCACCGGAAGGTCCGTGCGGGGACGGCCGATCTGTCGGCGAGGCCCGCGATGACGATGGGCGAGGTCATGGCGGCGCTGGCGGTAGGGGCGGGGGTTGCGGGCAGGGCGGACGCGTGGATCGTGGGCGTTGGCGAGATGGGCATCGCGAACACGACCGCGGCGGCGGCGGTGACGGCGTGCCTGACCGGGGCGTCGGCGCGTGAGGTCGTGGGCCGCGGCACGGGGATCGACGATCGTGGACTGGCCCGCAAGCGCGAGGTGGTGAACCGCGGGGTGGCGCGGGTGGTTCGGTTGGAGGATCCCCGGGACAATGCGCTCGAGGTGCTGCGCCAGGTGGGCGGACTCGAGATCGCCGCGATGGCGGGGGCCATGATCGGGGCGGCGGCGCGGGGTGCGCTCGTGCTGGTGGACGGGTTCATCTCCTCGGCCGCTGCGCTGGCGGCCTGCCGCCTGTGCGCCGCCCTGCCGCCGTACCTTGTCGCGTCGCACCGCTCGACCGAGCCGGGCCACGCGGCGGTGCTCGATGCGCTCGGCCTGGTTCCACTGCTCGACCTGGAAATGCGGCTGGGCGAGGGTACCGGGTGCGCGCTCGCCATTCCGGTCGTGCGGGCGGCCGGGGCGCTGCTCGCCGAGATGGCGACATTTCAGTCCGCGGGAATATCGGGGCCGGGCGTAGATGTGCCCGGGGGCGCGTCATGATGAGGCTCATCGTGGTGACGGGAGGCGTTCGCTCCGGCAAGAGCCGGTGGGCGCAGGACGAGGCGCTGGCGCACGGCGGCGAAGATGTCACCGTGATCGCGACCGCGGAGGCCGTCGACGACGAGATGCGTGACCGGATCGAGGCGCACCGCCTCGGTCGTCCCGCCGGTTGGCGCACCATCGAGGCGCCGCTGCGGGCGGGAGAGGCGATCCTGGCCGCCCCGACCGACACGGTGGTGCTGGACTGCGTGACGGTGCTCACCGGCATGGCGATCGGGCGCGCGGGCGCGAAGAGCGAGGCGGCCGCGCTGGAGGCGATGGCCGCGGAGATCGACGGTATCCTCGAGGCGAGGGAGTCGCGCGCCGGCGTGCTCTTCGTCGTGACGAACGAGGTGGGGTGGGGCGTGCATCCGCCCACCGCGGTCGGACGCTGGTACCAGGACGGACTGGGCATTGCCAATCAGCGTCTCGCCGCCGTCGCGGACCAGGTGGTGCTCATGGTCTCCGGGCTGGAGACGCGGCTCAAGTGAGGACCACTCTCCGGGGGGCGCGCGCCGCCTTCGTCTTCCTGACCCGCGTGCCGGTGGGCGGCTTCCCGTACGCGGCCGAGGAGTGGCGTTGGGCGTCGGCGTGGTTCCCGCTGGTGGGGCTCATCGTTGGGACGGTGTGCGCGGGGGTGTGGTGGCTGGCGGCTCCGCTGGGACCGTGGGTCGCCGCGATCACCGTGCTGGTTGCGTCGATCCTGGTGACCGGCGCCTTCCATGAGGACGGGCTCGCCGATACCGCCGACGCGCTGGGCGGAGCGCACGACCGCGCGCAGATCCTCGTCATTCTCAAGGACTCGCGGGTCGGTGTTTTCGGGGCGGTCGCTCTGGTGATCTCGATCGCGTTCCGGTTGGTGCTGCTCGCAGGGTTGACGTGGGTCGCGCCCGCCGCGCTCATGCTCGCGCACTGCCTTGCGCGGCTTGGGCCCGTATGGTTGATGGTCGCGATGCCCTACGTGAGCGATGCGGCGGCGAAGAACCGTCAGATCACGCGCGCCGGACCGGCCCAGGGCGTCCTCGCGACCGCGATCGGCGTGGCGGTGGCCGGGGGCGTGGTGCTGGCGGGCGTAGCGATCGACGCAACCGCCGCCATCGCGGCACTCGCCGTAATGGCCCTTGCGACCGCCTTCTGCGGCTGGCGGTTCCGTGCGCGGGCGGGCGGCGTGACCGGCGACTTCCTGGGCACCGCGGAGCAGGTGAACGAGATTGTGATTCTTTTCACAATCCTCGCGGTGCAGGTGACGGGGTTCGCCCCGTGATCCAACTCCTCGCCATTCGCCACGCGCCCGTTACCGTCGAGCGCATCTTCTACGGGCAGACCGACGTGCCCACGACCCTCGACGCCTGCGAGGCGGCCGCGCGCATCGGGCCCACGGTGGCCGAGTTCGTCCCGGGCACCATCTGGTCGTCCGACGCTGTGCGCTGCCGGGAGCCCGCCGCACTGCTGTCGGAGCGGCTTGGCGTACCGCACCGGATCGACGACCGCGTACGCGAGATGTCGTACGGCGATTGGGAGGGGCGGGCCTGGGACGTCGTGCCGCGCGCCGAAGTCGACGATTGGATGGCCGACTGGCAGAATCGATCCCCGCCCGGCGGCGAGAGCGTCGCCACGTTCACTGGACGGGTCGCAGCGTGGTGGCGGGAACTCGAGCCGGGCCACCACTTCCTCATGGCCCACGCGGGGGTGGTGCACTGCCTCGATGTCGTCGCAGCCGGCCTCGCCTGGGAGAAGACCGTCGAACAGCGACTGGATTTCCTGCAGGCCAAACGGTTCACGCGACCGCCCGCGTCCCTGGCACGCGATCCTTCGAGTGAGGGGACCCGCCCGACGTGACGCACGCGCCCCGCCGGCTCGTCCTCCTCGCGCTCGTCCTCGTGGCCGCAATGGCGCTCAGCGTCTCCTTCGGCGCATCCGGACTCGGTCCCGCCGACCTGTGGCGCGCCCTCTCCGCCGACGGCGACCCCACCGCGCGATCGATCCTGCTGCAGTTGCGGCTGCCGCGCGCCGTGCTGGCCGCCCTCGTCGGCGGTGCGCTCGGCCTCAGCGGCTGCACCTTTCAGGCGCTCCTGCGCAACCCGCTGGCCGACCCGTACGTGCTCGGCGTTTCGGGTGGAGCCGCGGTCGGTGCCGTGGCGATCGTCGTGACCGGCATCGGCGTCGTTCTTCCCTGGACGCTACCGGCCGGCGCGTTCCTCGGCGCGGTGGCCGCGATGGCGCTCGTCCTTGAGGTCACGCGGCGCGCCTCGCCCGGGGGAATGGACACGCGGGTCCTGATCCTCGCGGGGGTGATCATCGGCGCCTTCTTCAACGCCATCATCCTGCTCATGCTCTCCATCGCCGACATCGAGTCCTTTCGCTCGGCGGTCTTCTGGATGATGGGCAGCCTGTCGGGCGCCGACTGGGGTTCCACAACGCTGCTGGCGGTGCTGCTCGTGCCGACCGGCGCGGCGGTGCTCTCGCTGGCCCGCGCCTTCAACCTTCTTTCGCGGGGCGAGGAAGTCGCCCACTACCTGGGCGCATCAGTGCAGCGCGTGAAGCTCACCGCGTACCTGGCCGCGTCGCTGATGGTCGCCGCGGCGGTCGCGGCCGGCGGCGTGATCGGTTTCGTCGGGCTGATCGTGCCGCACGCGGTCCGGCTCGCGTGGGGGAACGATCACCGCCTGCTCCTTCCCGCGTCGTTCCTGGCCGGGATGGCGTTCCTCCTGGTGGCCGACACGCTGGCGCGGCTGGTCGTTGCGCCGGCCGAGCTGCCGACCGGAGTGGTGACCGCCGTGGCCGGGGTGCCCTTCTTCGTGGCGCTGCTGATGCGCGGGGGGCGGCGGTGAGCGCCGGGGGGCGCCCCGTGCTGCACGGCCGCGCCCTTACCTTCGCGCACCCACGCGCGGAGGAGGCCGCCGTGCGTGACATCACGCTGTCCGTGAATCCGGAGCAGCTTCTCGCAGTCGTCGGTCCGAACGGTGCGGGGAAGACCACGCTGCTGAGGCTCCTCACCGGCTCGCTTGCACCGCAGCAGGGCGACGTGCGGCTCGACGACCGATCCCTGGGCGAGCTCAATGACCGCGAGCGGGCCCGTGCACTTGCGGTGGTGCCGCAATCCGAGTCTTCGCCCTTTCCCGTCACGGTGCGGGAGATGGTGGGGATGGGGCGCTATGCGCACCTCGGCGCGTGGGAGCGAACGGGTGCGCACGACCGGGCCGTGGTGGAGCGCGCGCTGGAGCGGTGCGCCGTCGCCGAGTTCGCCGGGCGTCGGCTCGGTGAACTATCGGGAGGCGAACGCCAGCGTGCCCGCATCGCACGTGCTCTCGCGCAGGAAGCCCCGATACTGCTCCTCGACGAACCCACCGCCGGACTCGACCTGCGCTACCGCATGGAGCTCTTCCACCTGCTCAGGGAACTGCGCGCCGAGGGGCTTGCAGTGCTCGTCATCACGCACGACCTGAACCTCGCGGCCCGCTTCGCCGACCGTCTGCTCCTGCTCGACCGGGGTCGGGCAACGGCCCGGGGAGCGCCCGAAGACGTGCTATCGCGCGATGCGCTGGAGGCCATGTACGAATGGCCGCTCCGGCTCGTCCCGCACCCCGGACCCGGAAGCGACACCGGCGCTCCGCAGACGATTCCGCTGAGGCGCGACGATCCGTGAAGCGTGAGCCCTTCAGTCCCGGCCAGCAACACGGGACCCGCGCGCCACCATGACCCGCGCGCCACCCACCGGGCGCTGCTCGTACGTCGTCGCAGCCGCCTGTTCCAGCCGGGCATCGTACTCGTTCATGCGACCGCGGTCGTCGGTCCAGAAGGTCAGGAGCGCTCCCGACTGCGGGATCGCGCCGGCGACGAAAGCGCGCAGACCACGATCGGTGTTCACGCCGTACAGGATCAGGTCCGGCGCTGCCTTCACGGAATCGATCCGCGGGCCCTCCACCGCAAGGACCACGGCGCCCAGGTCGAGCTGATCGTGCTGGATCACGACCTCCACGTAGCCGAACCGGTCGTCCACGTCGACTCCCATCTGCTGCTGGGCCGACAATCCTCCCGGGTCGCGGGCCGTCACCGTCACGACCGCGCCACCGCTTGCCAGGCCGGTAACCGTGAGAAAGTTGCCCGAGATCGTCGCCGTGGCGATCAAGCTGTTCGACACGGTGGCGGTGTAGGTCAGGCGGTCGTTGTCCGGGTCGCTGAAATAGCCGGTCAGGATCACCGTCACCGTGTCGCCCACGAGCATCCGGGCGGCGGGGATCGTACCGGTCGCTACGGGTGGCCGGTTGGCCGGCGGCGGCGCCACCGGTGCGTCTTCGCCGCCACAGGAGTGGACGACGACCGCCGCCGCTGCGGCCAGGATCAGCAGAGCACACCTCTTCATGGCCGCTCCCTCCTGTCCGCTCGCCCGGGTCCTCGGAGCATCGGATCCGACGGCGGTGCGCGTATGGCCGGTATCTCCGTCCCCGGCCCCTCGTCGCCCGGTGGCAAGCCGCAGCCGGACCCTGTGCCGCCCCCAGCGCAGTGATCGAGCCACCGCAGCACGTCGCCCGCGTTGAAGGTTCGATCCTGGTTGCCGAACCAGTCGAGGAAACGCTCCTGTTCCGGCTGAAGCCGCCGCTCCCCGAGGAGGTGGCGCGCCGCTTCCTCGACCGTCAATGGGGCCACTACCGCGAAGCGGTCCACGATCAGGCCCACCAGGTACGGTCGACCCGGAACCCCGATCATGATCGTGTCCTCGTACATGCCGGGATCCAGAGACTCCGACGAACGTGACCAGACCACCGGGTCTTCCCTGTCGCCGGCCGTCTGTTCGATCATCAGCCACTCCGAGCCGCTGGAGGCCGTCCACACCGCCGAGGCGGCACCGAATCCGGTCAGTCCGGACGGCAGCGAGTCCTGAGTGACGAAGGACCAGCCCGACACCCCGTAGGCCGAGGTGAGTCGGAGCGCGGGAAGGGTCAGCGGCGGTTCGACCGACAGGCTGTACACAAGCGTCGCGGGACTTCCCGTTGCCAGGGGGGCCGCAACCACCACGGAGTCCACATGGGTTCCCTCGGGCAGACTATCGGGATCGACGGTCCATCGGACCACGCCGCTGCCGACGCCGGAAGTGTCGATGAGTTCGAACCAGTCGGCACGTCCCGGGTGGCTGGCGGTCCAGGCCACCGTGGCGGCCTGCGGGCCCTCGAAGTCGACCGCCACCGAATCCGTGAACGCTTCCGTGCTGTCCTGCAGCACCGAGGTCAGGGATTCGGCACGGCCCAGCGTCATGTGACCCTTCGGCACGGCGCTGTGAACGGCCACCGGAATCGTGACGGCATCGGCCACGCCGGCGACGGTCACCCGGATGGTGGCCGTGTGGTCGCCCGGGGGAAGATCGGTCGCGGCAATGCTGTAGCCGAATCGCCCGCGCCCGGCTCCGGACCCTCCCTGCAGGGTCATCCACGGAGCGTCCGAGGCGTTTGCGCTCCACATGGCGAGATGATCGTCCTGCCCGCTGGGCGCCACGACCACCTGACCCTCGGCCTGAGCGTCGACGCCGGAGAGGATCGTGTCGATCAGCGCAATGGGCCGCGTCCGCGCCGTCAGCGGAACGTCGATGGGGATCTCGAACATCCCCCGGCCGTGTGTGGCGGCGAGCAGCCTGCCCGTCCCCGGACCGGCCGCGATGTCGAAGACCGCGGCCATCGGCAGGCCGTCGTCCAGCATGTCCCAGGTATCGCCTCCACGGGGCGAATGGAACACGCCCAGGTCGGTTCCTACATACACGGCGTCGGGGTTCTCCGGATCGTACAGGACCGCGTTTACCGGGTGGTCCGGGAGGTTGCCCGTGCGGTCACGCCACGTGCGCCCGCCGTCCGTGGTCTGGAAGACGTGTCCGGTTCCAAAACCGCCGGCTACCGCGTACGCCACGTCCGAGTCGTCGGGATGCACCGCGAGGTCACCGATATACCGATTCCGGGGAAGCCCCTCGGCGGGCCCGACGATCGACCAGGCCGCCCCCGCGTCGCGCGTAACCGCTACACCGCCGAGGCTGAGGGAGATGTACACGGTATTGGGGTCCGACAGCGACGGGGCGATCGCGGCGATCCTGCTGTACCAGGCCCGTCCAGGGAAGGTTTCCGACATCCGGATCCACTCTTCAGCCGCATTGTCGGTCCGATACAGCCGTCGGGTACCGAAGTAGAGCCTCTTCGAGTCGATCGGGTCCATCACGAGCGGGGGGAGGAAAGCGGCGTCTTCACCCAGATCGATCCCGGACACCCGCCGCTGGCCGGATCTTTGCGGCCCCCCATAGCCCGATCCCCAATGCGTCTCGGCGTACCAGATGTCGCGGTTCTCGGCATCAATGGCCGTGAATCCACCATCTCCGCCAAGCAGCTTTGTCCATGTGGTCGTCCCGGCCGCGGACCGCAGAGTGCCGTGATCCTGAGTGCCCCCGAGGGCCACGGACGGATCGGCCGGATGTGCGGTGATGCCCGGATAGTACTGCGCCAGTGCGAGGTTGGTGGCGAGGGAGGTCCAGCTGGCTCCGGCGTCAGGGGACCGGTACACGCCGCCGTCGTTGGCCAGGTAGAGGACGTTCGGACCGCTCAGCGTGTCGAAGACCAGCAGGTGTTGATCGACATAGAGGTTGTTCGGGTGGATCTCGCGAAAGGTGTGGCCGCCGTCGATGGAAGCCTGCAGGGTGATGGCGCCCAGGTAGAGCCTGTCACGGTCCAGCGGGTGCACCGCCAGGGTCATGTCGTACCAGCATTGGTGACGGCACGTGGCGCCCTCGGCGTCGAGTTCCTGCCAGGTCGCGGCGCCGTCGTCGCTGCGGTACAGCAGCAGGCCCAGCCGGGTCGCGCGGTCTTCTCCCACGTTGACGACGCCGGCATACAGGGTCTCGGGTGCGGAGGGGGCGATCGCCAGATTGATCCGCCTGATGTCGGTATCGCGGAGACCTGCGGAAGCCTGCGTCCACGAGCGGCCGCTGTCGCTGGATTTGTGGATGCCCCAGTTGCCGAATCGCGGATCCGAATAGAACGCCGCGTACAGGACCGAAGGGTCGGCGGGATCCATGACGAGATCGGTGGCAATGCCGCGCCTGACAAGGGTCCAGCTGCGGCCGCTGTCCGCCGAGCGAAACAGCCCGAAGTCCGTGGCCGCCAGCACCGTCGTAGAGCCGAGGGAGCCGGCGGTCATCGGATCGACGACCACGCGCGAAATCCGCGCCCCGCCGCGCCCTGCCGCCCGGAAAACTGTGGTCCCCAGCTCCTGCCACGTCATGCCTCCGTCGGTCGACCGGAGCATTCCGCAACCGTAGTAGCTGTCTCCCGAGAAGTGCTGCTCGCCGGTGCCCGCGTAGATGATGTCGGGGTCGACCGGGTCCAGGGCGATCGACCCCATTGCCAGCGAACACTCGTAGTCGGTGAGGGGCGTCCACGACACACCGCGGTCTTCCGACCTCCACACGCCGCCCTGCGCCCCGCCGATGTAGAGAACGGCCGGGTTGCGCGGATGAATCGCGATCGCCGACACGCGTCCGGCCACGGGACCGGTCCACGGGTCGGCGATCAGTTCCGGCCCGATGAAGCGCCACGGGGCGCCGGGGCCACGCGCCCGCCGGGGCCCGAGGGCGCGCATGGTCATGACCTCGCGTCTTGCGATCTGGAGGCGGGCGGCGATATCCGTCGCGCCGTCCGAGTAGAGTCGCAGCCTCTCGTATTCGATGCGGCCGCGGAGCTGCTCGTCCTCCTGGGCGGTGGCGCCCGAAAAGAGGACCAGGACCGCAAGCCCCGGCAGCAACACGGTGGGGCCCGACCGCGCAAACTGTCCGGCGCGCGCGCGCCTTCTACTCTGCCGACTGCGGATACCCATCGAAGTGCCGCGTCACTCGTCCTCCCCTGTCACGCCGCGGTCCGGCGCCTGGAATCACGAATGCTGGCAATCGTAGACGGCGGCCGCTTAATGTGTCAAGCTCGCAGGAACCCGCCTCGCTGGGGTGACACGGTTTCCCACAATAGTGAGCTCGACCATGAACCGCCTCTCACTCGGCCTGCCCGACGGCACACCGCACGCTGCCCGTGCCACGGCCACCGTCCTGGCCCTCGCCGCCCTCGCCGGCTGCGACCGTCCACAGCCCGCCCCCATTCCCGTCGTCGAGGCCACGATCGCCGGCGTCCAGGAGGCGATCTTCTCCGGCCGGACCACCTGCCGCATGGTCGTGCAGTCGTATCTCGACCGCATCGAAGCCTACGAGGAGCGCATCAACGCGATCACGGTGGTCAACCCGGACGCCCTCGACCGCGCCGACGAACTCGACGCCGCGCTGGCCGCGGGCGACGACCCCGGACCGCTCTTCTGCGTGCCCATGCTCGTCAAGGACAACTTCGACACGTACGACATGATCACCACTGCGGGCTCGATCGCGCTGGCAGGCAGCATCCCTCCGGACGACGCGTTCATGGTGCGGCGCATCCGCGAAGCGGGCGCCATCGTCGTCGCCAAGACGAACATGGCCGAGTGGGCCTTCAGCGCGCGCCAGTCGGTGAGCTCGTCCTTCGACACGACGCGCAACGCCTACGCGCTCGACCGCGTGCCGGCGGGCTCCAGCGGGGGCACGGCGTCGGGCGTCGCGGCCAACTTCGGCCTGATCGGTCTGGGCAGCGACACGGGCAACTCGATCCGCGGGCCCTCGTCGCGCCTCGCGCTGGTGGGGATCCGCTCGACGATCGGGCTCACCAGCCGGGACGGGGTCGTCCCGCTTTCCTTCGACCGCGACATCGCCGGCCCGATGGGCCGCACAGTCGAAGATGTCGCACGCGTCTTCAACGTGGTGGCAGGCTACGATCCCGCCGACCCCTACACCGAAGCCGGCCGCGGCCGCCTGGAGGACGACTACGCGACCTTCCTCGACACGAGCGGCCTCCAGGGCACGCGCATCGGCGTTCTGCGCGCGCTGGTCGACACGGAAGACGCCGACTCGGCCGTCGTCGCCGTCTTCGAGCGGTCGCTCACCGAACTCGCCGGGCTCGGCGCCGAAATCGTCGACCCCTTCGACTTCGACGTGCAGGCCCAGCTGGATCGCGAAAACATGTTCTGCAGCCGCTTCCGCTACGACATGCACGTGTACCTCGCCTCGCTCGGCGACGCAGCCCCCATCACCGATGTCGTGCAGGTGCTCGAGACGGGCCAGTACTCGGACTATGTCGAGAACTCGCTCCGCCGCGCCGAGGACTCGCCGCTCGACGTGCATCCCGCCGACCGGAACCCGCCGTGCCCCGACTACGTCGAGAACGAGGGGCGCCAGGCCTATCTGGCCGACCTGGTGGCCGCGATGGACGCCGCGGAAGTCGACGCGCTCGTCTACCCGTCGTGGCTGAGCCCCCCGGCCCACATCGACCGCGGGCGCGAGGAGTACAGCGGCGACAACTCCCAGCGCGTCGCGCCCGCTACCGGAATGCCCGCGATCACCGTGCCGATGGGCTTCACGGACGACACCCACCCCGCCGGGCTGCAGATCCTCGCCCGCCCGTGGGCCGAAGGCCTCCTCTTCCGCCTGGCCTACGCGTACGAGCAGGGCACGCGGCACCGGCGGCCGCCGCCGGGGTTCCCGGAGCTGGAGAACTGAACCCGAGTCGTGTCAAATCGATGATACGATCACCCAAATGACATGCACTAACCGCCGACTCCAGCCTCCCCCGCTCGTATAATGTAAACTTTGATGTACATTATGTCATGTAGAGTTTACATTTCCCCTACTCCGGAGGCCACCTCGGCAGCGCCCGCCCCGTCGTCCACGGCACGCCCGCTTCTTCCAGCCGCGCCTCGAGCGCCGGCAGATCGGTCTCGACGAGCTGCTGCAGGTCGGGATACAACCCGCCGAACAGCCTCCGCGCGATCCGGTACTGCTCGCGATGCGTCTCCGTCGGCCCGTGCATGCCGTTCCAGTGCCCGCGCACGATCTGGTTCACTCGCCCCGTGATGCCCGGCAGGTCGGGTTCCGCGCGCGAAGTCCGGGTCCGCGACCCTTCGAGGGTTTCCCGGAGGTCGAGAAGCCTGAGCTCCTGGGCGCGGGCCTCGTCCGCCAGCTCGACCGGCGCCGCTGGCCAGCGCTCCAGCGCCTGCTTGATGGCCGAGATCCGCTGTGCGGCTGCCGCGGCCACGCGCTGGCTGCCCGTCACCGCGCGGAGCAGTTCGCCCGTCTCCCTCTGGAACGCGAGGATGCCCGCCCTGTCCCGCTGCGGGATCGCGGGCTCGTTGATCGGCGCGATCGTGAACGGCACCGGCCCGGCCAGCTCGGTCACCTCGCCGTCAACGCGCTGCGCCAGCGACACCGTGTAGTCGCCCGGTAGCGCCATCGGCCCGTTGCCGCCGCCGAAGCCGCCAAACCCACCGAAACCGGCGCCGCCGCCCCCACCGCCCGTCACCGGGTTGTAGCCGGGGTAGCGATAGTTCCAGGTCGCGCGGTGAACGCCCCGGCTCGTCGAGCCGCCCACGACGTTGACCACGGCGCCCGTGCCGTCGCGGACCGTCAGGAAGACCCGCGGCGCCTCTTCGCGATCTTCAGCCTCCAACTCCTCCCATGTGGGATACGGCGTGTCTTCGCCCGCCCGCTGCGCTCTCCGCTCGGCCGCCCTCCTCTCCGCCTCACGCGTCCGCAGCGTCTCGCCCATCCAGTAGGTGAACGTCACGCCCAGCGGCGGGTTGTCGGCCTGGTAGAAGTCGCTGCCGTTCGCGCCGCCGGGGTTCCAGGGCACATACATGTCTCCATCGGCCACTTCGAAGATGTGTCCGCCGCCGGCCAGGATCTCGTCGGAGGCTCGGGCCAGCTCGCGGAGCGGCGTGTAGTCGTCGACCACGTAGAAGCTGCGGCCGAAGGTTGCGGCCACCAGGTCGCCCTCGCGCTTCTGGATCTCGAGCTCGCGCACGGCGATCGTGGGCAGTCCGCTGTCGAAGTCCATCCACGACTCGCCCCCGTCGACCGACACGAAGGCCCCGAACTCGGCGCCCAGGAAGAGCAGGCCCGGCTCGACGTGGTCCTGCACGATCGAGAACGACGGGCTGTTGTCGGGCAGGCCGCCGGTGATCATTGTCCAGTCGACGCCCCGGTTCGTGGACTTGAGCACGTACGGCCGGAAGTCGTTGCGCTTGAAGTTGTTGACGACCACGAACACCTCGTCGGGGTTGTGCAGCGACGCCTCGACGTCGTGCACGAAGCTCGTGTCCGGCACGCCCGGCAGGCTCTCGACGGCGCGCCAGGTGTTGCCCCCGTCCTCGGTGACCTGCACGAGCCCGTCGTCGGTGCCCACGTAGATCAGCCCCTCGACCAGCGGCGATTCCGAGACCGCCACGATGTGGCCGAACGACGAGGTGGACCGGTTCTTGGCGACCGCGTCGACGCTCCAGACGCGCCCCATCACCTCGAGCTGGTTGCGGTCGATGTTGCGCGACAGGTCGCCCGAGATGGCGCGCCAGCTGGTCCCCTGGTCGTCGCTCTGGAAGAGGATCTGCGCGCCGAAGTAGATGCGGTTGTTGTCGTGCGGCGACATGTGCAGCCCGGCGTCCCAGTACCAGCGCAACGGCGGCCCGTCGGGGTCCGCCTGCGGCTGGATGTCGAGGCGCTCCTTGCTGCCCCGGTCGAAGCGCGAAATCACGCCGTACTGCAGCTGCGAAATGATGATGTCGGGGTTCTCGGGATCGATCACCGGGTCGAAGCCGTCGCCGCCGAGGGTCACGTACCAGTCCGAATTGCGTATGCCGCCGCCCAGCGTCTGCGACGGCCCGCCGAGCGTGTTGTTGTCCTGCGTGCCGCCGTAGACGTAGTAGAACGGCTCGTCGTTGGAGGTCGCGACCTTG
>CAZRQE010000084.1:0-5846 GCA_964602175.1 uncultured Gemmatimonadaceae bacterium
TCCCCCTCCTCCCCCCCCTCCTTCGACGATCTGAAGATCCCCGACATGAGCCCGCGCAGCCTGCTGCGCCAGTTCGGGCCCGGGATGATCCTCATGATGACGGGGATCGGGACCAGCCACCTGGTTACGGCGCCGACCGCGGGCGGACGCTTCGAGTTCGCGCTGCTGTGGTGCGTGCTGCTCGCGTATGTCTTCAAGTACTACGGCTTCGAGCTGGCCTTCCGGTTCACCAACGCGACGGGCAAGAGCCTCATGGCGGCGTATGCGACCGCGCCGGGCAAGCTGCCGGTGTGGTACGTGCTCGTGACGACCGTCATCCAGTGCGCGGTGGGGCAGGCGGGGCGGCTGATCGCCGCGGCCGCGGTGGTGTACTACCTGTTCTCGGCGCAGCTCGGATTGCCGGTGCCGCTCTGGGGATGGGGGGCGTTGCTCGGGACCCTGTCGGTCGTCATTCTGCTGTGGGGCAGGTACGCCGCGCTCGAGGCGGGGGCCAAGATCGCAGGCGGCCTGCTCTTCGTCTCGGCGGTGATCGTCTACTTCGTGCGGCCGGCGCCGATTGGCGAACTTGAACACTTCCTGATCTTCGACGCGCCGCCGGGCTCCTGGCTGGTGATCGCGGGCTTCCTCGGCCTGCTGCCGACCGGGATCGACGTCTCGCTCCAGGCCTCCGAGTGGGGCAAGGCCAAGCGGACCGGGATGGCCAGGATCCGGGACCGGCTGGAGGCCGCGGGGCTGGCGCCCACCTTCGACCCATTCGCGCCCCGGATGTCCGACCTCACCGTCGATGTCCGCCAACTGCCGGGGCGTGCGGTCGAGTACAGCCGGCGGTGCTTCAGGATCAGCATCTGGGACTTCCGGCTCGGCCACGTGGTGTCGTTCATCATTGCCACGATCTTCGTGCTGCTCTCGGCCGTGTGGCTCTATCCCAGCCCGGTCGAGGGGCGGGCCGTGATGGGCGAGATCGCGGGGATCTTCACCGAGAGCGTGGGGCCGTGGATGATGACGATCTTCATGCTCGGCGCGTTCGCGGCGACCTTCTCGACCGCGTTCAACTACTTCGACGGCTGGCCGCGGATCGTGGGCGCGTGCTGCCGCAATCTCTTCCGCCCCACGGCCGCGCTCGCCGGGACGTCGGCCCGCAGCCTCACCGCGGACCACCGCCGGCGCTGGTGCTCCGAGTACAACATCTACCGCGCGACCATGCTGTTCTCGCTGGTGGCGGCGGTGTTGCTGATCGAAGCGGTGCCGAGACCGGTCTACCTCGTGCTGGTGGCGTCGGCGCTCGCGTACTTCGTCGCGCCGGTCATCTTCTGCCTGAACTTCTACTACTGCCTGAAGGTGATCCCGAAGGACGACCCGCACTTCTACCCGTCGCGGTTTGCGCGCACCTTCACCTGGATCAGCATCGTGGTGTTCACGGGAATGAGCCTTATCCTCATACTGGGCAGGCTTTTCGACGTGGCGCTGTTCGGGGCGTAGACAGGGCGCGCATCAAAAAACGATGCGCGTCCAATCGGCCCGCACTGCCGGTCACCAGCTGCGCTTCACCGCAACCGACCACTCGAACGGTCTGCCGTACACCTGCTCGATGTAGGCCGCGGCAGTGCCCCAGGCCGACGTCCCGGTCACGAGGTAGCGCTCGTCCGTCAGGTTGCGAAACGCGGACAACACCTCCCACCCGCCGTCCGCGCTCGCCACCCCGATCGTGGCGTGGAGCAGGTGATACCCCTCCTGAAACAGTTGGGGCGTGTTGACGGGGTCGTGATACTGCGACGACGTGTACGTCCAGTGGATCCGGGGGGTGACGGGCAGGCCGCGGGCGCGCACCGTCCTGCCGATCCCGAGTGAATGGTTGAAACCTGGTGCCTTGGTCAGCTTGTAGTCCGGCTGCAACGGGTTCCTGTTCTCGAGCACGGCGGCGCTCAGGCTGTCGTACTTCGCACTCAATACGCCGATACTGGCGGCGACGTCCCACCCGCCGCCCGGCATCCACGCCACCTCCACTTCGGCACCCTGGAGATCGGCCGACCCGCCGTTGACCGTGATGGGATTGATCGACTCGCGGATGACGACCTGCAAGTCGTCGTAGTCGGCCCGGAAGAGCGCCAGATTCAGCCTGAGACGACCGTCGCCGGTGCTCGACTTCAGACCGATTTCGTAGCTGGCGACCGTTTCGGGCTCGTAGTCGGTCGGGGGTGCGTCGGGCGAATTCGGTTCTTGGCCGGGTGGCGGAGACGGAACCCGCGCGTCGAAGCCGCCGCTCTTGAATCCCTCGGCGAATCCGGCGTAGGCAATCGTGTTGTCGTTCAATCGATGGGAGAGGTTGGCCATCACGGTCAGCGCATCGAAATCCCTGGTGAATTCCTTGTTGGCCAGGATGCGATCCCCGGGCTTCATCGGCCCGGTGGCGGCTCGGAAGATCCCCCTGGCCAGGGGCCATGTGGGCTGGTGGATGCTTCCCCTGCCCTGTGACGCGTCACCCAGGGCGAAGACATCCGGCGTCACGGACTTCCAATCCCTGGTGTAACGCGCGCCGACCGTCAGCGAAACCGCTTCCGTCACGTCGGCCGTGGCCTGGGCGAACCCGGCCATCGACGAGTTGACCAGGTCCCAGTGGCTGTCGAACGCCCCGGTCGGGAGCGTCACGGCGCCCAGATAGTACCCCGCCTCGCGGACGAGGTAGACGCCGGTTTGCCAGTGCAGGCGGTCGTCGAGGCCGAAGCCGCTCAACTGCAACTCCTGGCTGAGCTGCTCGGATTCGACCGCGATCTGGATCTGCAGAATGTTGGCGGGCGTGTTGTCCGCGTCCCGGGAGCTCCACATGTCCAGCCCCCGGTAGCCCGTGAGAGACCGCAGCGTGACGCCCCCGCCGGGCGACCACGAGATCCTGGCACCGGCGCCCCACGAATCGAGGTCGGCAAACGCCGGAAAAGTGGCTTCCGAAATGTATTCCCCGGCGAAGCTGTCGGGCCCGTAGCAACCCGCGGCACCTCCCGCGCCCTGTCCGGGTGGGGGAAACGTCGGCGGGCCTGTGCCGGGGAAGTTGGGGTTGACGGCGATCGCGGTGCAGCCGGGCAGCGCAGCGTTGCCGAACGTCCCGAAGGCCTGCTGGTCGTTCACACCGCCGTTGACGGTGGGCGCCCCGTTCTCCCGCCTGCGGGAATAGTCGGCCGTCGCAAACACCTCGAAGGTCGCCGAGGGACGCCACACGATCGCGCCGCGGGCCGCCTGTCCGTTGTCGTCACCCATGTCGAGCCCGTCGTGGATGCGTGTCACGTACCCGTCCCGCTTGCGCAGAGCCAACGCCACACTCCCGAACAGCCGGTCCCCCAGGGCGCCGTTCGCCGACGCGGTCAGGTTGGTCATCCGGTCGTCGCCGAACTGTGCCCGGATGCTCCTGCGCGTTTCGGCGTCGGGCCTCCTGGAGTGCACCGACACGGCTCCGCCGACCGCGTTGCGCCCGAACAGCGTGCCCTGCGGCCCGCGCAGCACCTCGACGCGTTCCACGTCGATGAGATCCATCACCGCTCCCACGGAGCGCGGCATGTATATACCGTCGACGTAGACCGCAACTCCGGGGTCCGTCACCGGCAGGAAGTCACGCTGCCCCACGCCCCGGATGTAGAACTGGGCCGCGGACTTCGTTCCCGAGAGAGCGCCGGAGTGGTTGAAGTTGACGTTCGGCATGAGCTGGCCGAGCCGGTCGGTCGTTCCGACCTGGCCGAGCTCCAGATCACGACCGGAGAGAGCCGACACCGCGAGCGGGACGCTCTGAAGGAGCTCCTCCCGGTTCCGGGCGGTCACGACTAGCGGTCGCAGCCTGACCACCGAGTCGGGGTCGGGCGGTGGGGGTTCCTGCCCTGACGCCCCAGGCGCCGCGGCGCAAACGGCGACCAGCGTGCCTCCGAGGATCAGAAGACGCCGCCGGCCCGCTCCAGCCCTAGGACCCACCTTCCAGGGCGACGATATCGCGGGTGAACGATCCCCTGGCCGTGGACAGAGCCTGCTGCACCTCCGGATCGCCCTGGTGTGCCCAGGACGAAGCCGCGTCGGGAAAGCGCACGACCAGGATGCGGGTGGCCGCATCGCGCTCGTTCTGGTAGAGCAGTTCGCCACCGTGTCTCGCCAGCGCCGCCGACGCCGCCCTGGTGTACGTCGCGCACCGGTCAGCATCGTGCACCCTGATGCGAATCATCTTGTAGACCGCCATATCATGCCTCCTATTGTGCCGAATAGAGTCCCGCAATCTCCGCCCTCTGACGCACCAGCGCCAGCACCACGTCGATGGTCGGCGTGGGCACACTGACCAGGCGCCCCAATTCCTGCACCGAGGTGACCAGCGCGTCGATTTCCATCGCGCGCCCCCGCTCCAGGTCCTGCAGCATCGAGGTGCGGTGGGCGCCCACACCGGCCGCACCGTCGATCCGCTTCTCGATGTCGAGCCGAACGCGGATGTCCAGCGCCTCGCCGATCGCGAGTGTCTCCTCCATCATGGCGCGCGCCACACTCCGCGTGCCGGGCTCGGTGGCGACCTTGTCCAGCGTCGCCAGGGTGAGCGCGCTGATGGGGTTGAAGCACACGTTGCCGAGCAGCTTCACCCAGATCTCCTGACGGATCCGACGCACGGGCGCCCGCACGCCCGCCTCGGACAGCGCCCGGCTCAACGCCCTGATTCGCGGGGTCTTGCGGCCCGAAGGCTCGCCCAGGCTGAACTTGTTCCCGTAGGAGTGCGTGATCACACCCGGCTCGGCGATCTCGGTCGCGGCGTAGACGACGCAGCCGATCGCCCGCTCCGGCCCGATCCCGTCCCACTGCCGCCCGCCCGGGTCCACGCTCTCCAGGCGCGCGCCCTCCCACTCGCCGCCGATGCCGTGGAAGTACCACCAGGGCACGCCGTTCTGCGCGGTAACCACAGCCGTGTCCGGGCCCAGCAGCGGCTGCATCGTGTCCACCACACCCGGCGCCGAGTGCGCCTTGAGCGTGATGATCACGTAGTCCTGCGGGCCCGCCTCCGCCGGGTCGTCAGTGCAGAACGGCCGCGCGACGAGTTCGTCGCCGTCGATGAGCAGCCGCGCGCCGTCGCGCTGCATCGCTTCGAGGTGGGGCCCGCGCGCGATCAGGGTGGTGTCGATCCCGGCCCGCGCCAGCTTCACCCCCAGGTAACCGCCCGTCGCCCCCGCGCCGTAGATCGCGACCCTCATCCCTGGGACCCCAGCCCGAGCTGATCCGCCAGCCCGATCCGGCGCAGCTTCCCCGTCGGGCCCTTCGGGATTTCGTCCAGGATCACCACCTTGCGCGGCACCTTGAACCCGGCCAGCCGCCCGGCCGCGAAGTCGCGCACGTCGCCCGGACCCGCCTCGGCGCCGTCGCGCAGCACGACCGCCGCCGCCACCTCCTCGCCCAGCTTGGGGTGCGGCATCGCGAAGGTGACCACCTGCTGCACCGCCGGGTGGTCCATGAGCACCTCGTCGACCTCGCGCGGCGAGATCTTCTCACCGCCCCGGTTGATGATCTCCTTGAGGCGCCCCGTGATCGTGAAGTACCCGTCCACGTCGCGGAACCCCTGGTCGCCGGTGCGGAACCACCCGTGCGTGAAGGCCTCGCGGTTCGCGGCCTCGTTGTTCTCGTAGCCCGGCGTGACGTTCGGCCCACGGATGACGATCTCACCCTCCTCGCCCGGCGCGAGGTGACCTCCGGCGGCGTCCATCACCGAGACTTCCGGACCCGCGGCGATCCCCACGGTGCCGGGCTTGCGGGCCGCCGGCGGCAGCGGGTTGCAGGTCATCTGGTGCGCGGCCTCAGTCATCGCGTAGGCCTCCACGACGGGTGCGCCGAACGCCTCCTCC
>CAZRQE010000085.1:0-23669 GCA_964602175.1 uncultured Gemmatimonadaceae bacterium
CCGCCCACCCCGCGTCGCCGAAGAGGCTGGCGCCCCACGTTTGACCGGTCCGGGCCAGCTCCAACCGGCCTCGCAGGAACGTCGGCCCCGACGCGGTACCCGGCACGAAGCCGCGCAGCGTGCCCGGGCCGCCCAGCGGCCATTCCCGTTGCACTGGCGCCGCGCCCCACGTGGTTCCGCCGCCGGCCTCCGCACCCAGGCGCCAGGAAACCCCGGTGCCGGCGAACACGGGTATCACCGTCCGCGCGACCGCACTGGCCCGCACGTAGTCGTCGCGACGATCGCCCGTCAGCGCCTCGCCACCCGCGGGGACGTTCGCAGACGCATCGTCGCGCAACAGACGCCAGCGGGCACCCTGGGCGTACAGACCCAGCCCGAACTGGGCCCTCTCCGGGTCCCTGCCCCACCACGGCGACAGCCGCAGCTCGGCACCCGCCTCCTCGAGCTCGTCCACGATCGGGTTGGGGCGGAAGCTCCAGCTGTCGTCGGCTACCTTGAACAGAGCGAATCCCGCCTCGGTTTCCACGGTCTCATGACGCTCCGCGTACACCCGTAACCCGAACGTCTCCGCGGCGGCAGCCGGCGGACGCCATGCGAATTCGGCACCGGTAGCCTGGTAGTAGTCCCCGTAGTCGCGGCCCAGGAATAGGGCGCGGGCCGAGTTGCCGGCACCGAGGTAGTCGCCGGCCTCATCGGTCGCCCGCAGTCCGTGGTACGCCGCTACCGACAGACGGCGTAACACCGTCGCGCGCTCAACCTGAAGGCGCGGCCGCGGCCGCAAATCCGCCAGCCCGATCCGCCCCGTCGCAGCCACCGAGAGTCCGTGGGCAAACGCCACCCCCGCCTGCGTACCGGCGGAGAGCCCCTCGACCCGGTTGTAGCGCAGCAGTCCTTCCCGAGCCCACGGCAAGTCCAGGGTCCACCGGCCCGAGACCGCGGCGGGCGGAGCCGCGGGCAGCGCGGCCAGCGCCGCCAGGAACGACTCCACCTCGCCGGCACTGTGGAATCCCGGGGCTTCTTCCCAGATGGGGGGCGGAAGATGGGGGCTTGTCTCGGCGGCCGCCGGGTCGGTGGGCACGAGCAGCGTACCCGCGGGCCCCCGGCGCGAGTCCGTCCGGTCCACGACCGCGTAGGCAACGGCGTCCGCGCCCGCCAGCGACCCGTCGATGAAAGCCTCGGCCACTTCCGCAGGCTCACCGGGCCCCACGCCAACCGATTCGATCAGATACGACATCTCGAAGGACACGGGGACCCTTACAATCCCCATCCTGATCTCCGCCTCCAACCGCATGGCGTGCGGCATCCAGACCTCGTTCTCCCACGGCCCATAGCTCACCGAAACGAAGCTCACGTTCATGATCAGTGGGCGCAGCATGGGAGGGATCGGAGGCGGACCGACTTCATTGGGCCGCGGTTCCATTTCCCGAATCATGTCGAGCGGGCGGGCGAGCTGGTACACCGCACGCACCAGAGCGCCGGATTCGGGTTCGATCCAGAGGGTGCCGGATATGAGGTGCGGGTCCGCTTCCCTGGGCAGGATATCGAGCTGAACGGCCGTCAAGCGACTGCCGTCGGGGAATGAAAGGGTCAGGGTGTCGCCGCTGCGAAAGCGGTAGTGCGCCGCCGCGTCGTCCGCCAGCGGATGTGCGAACCAGAATTCGTCCGCGGGACCCACGACGCCCAGGTTGCGGATTTCGGTGCGGCCCGCTGTCTCCGTCTCCTCTGTATCGGCGGTGTCCCTGGCCAATCCGAAGAGCAGGCGGTCGCCCGCGGGGTCGAACGGTACGTCGAAGGGGATTTCACGCAGCCAGCGGAAGTTCCCCGGTTCGCTGTCGGAGCGGGTCGGGTAGCGCGTACGAGTCGCCAGCACCTGAGTGACCGGGTCCGTGTCGCGTTGCCAGAGCACGCGGAACGCGGACTCGCTCTGGTAGACCACCCGATCCTTCAGCGGAGTGCGAACGGCCGCCGCCATTCGCTGTTCGATGCGGGCGATGTAGTGCGCGAGGGACTCGTCCAGCCGCTGCCAGTTCGCCACGGCCGCGGTGTGCAGGTCGCGGGCCATCGAATCGGCGTATGCCTGGTCCGGGCCCACGGGCTGCTGGGCGAGGGGGCTGGCGTGGAGCGGTGCGGCGGTTACCGTGGCGGCGGCCGCAATGGCAATCGCAAGCAGTGCGGGTGAGCGGAAGCGATGCAGCCGGGGAGGCACGTTACCGTACCTCGAAGGTCAGCGTTGCCCAGTTGGACTCGTAGTCGAGATCCGGCTCGGACGGCGTTTCCACAAGGTGTATGGTACGCACGTACCAGCGTCCGGCTCCCCTCAGCGGTACGGTCGCGACCCCGTCCGCGGTGGTGCGAGTGGTGACCGCCTCCACATGCTCGCCCGCCTCGTCATGTCCGTGATGGCCGTCATGGCTCGCGTAGACGAGCTGGTCGGCCACCGGCTGGCCCGCGCGCAGGAACCGCACCCGCAGTTCATCGCCGACCGCAAGCTCGTAGGGGTTTTGCAGCGGGATGAACTCGGCGGGATAGCCGAGTTGGTGCGACCAGTCAGCCGAGCGCGCCTCACCGACCTGCACCAGCGCCTTGACGTGCTTGCTGTAGCGCTCGGTGGCGTCGTGGTTCGTCTTTCCGGCCGCCGCACGCTGCTCGATCGCGTCGACGATCCCGTCGTGAACCAGGTATTCGTTGAACTCCTCGGCCGTCATGGTCAGGACACGGGCCGCCGTCGACACGCCGATCACATAGGTGCCCGGGTCGCCGGTGTTGAAGGTGAGGACCGCGGTATCAACGCTGTCGGGGCTCCAGTGAAAGACCGCCGAATCCGTCCAGGCCGAGTGGGGAGGGTGGACGACGCCGCCCGGCCCGACAACGCTCACATCCAGCATGCGATCGCGCGTGATGACGTTCTCGCTCAGGTCGAAATCGCCGTTGATCAACGCAACCGAAGCGGTCGAGTGCGGCTCGAGGAAGAAGCTGTCGAGCTTCAGGAACATGGTGTGCGCGTGGAGCGCGCCCGCGACCACCACGGTGAGCACGGCAAGCGTGGCGAGGGTCGCGATGAGGCGTCGTCCGATTCTCATGTGAGGTCCTTGTTCGCTGGGTGATTCGGCGCAGTGGCAACGCCTCGCGCCGGGCCGAGCCGTCCGAAGCGCAGGAAGAGCGCGGGGACGACTACCATGTTCAGAAACGTCGAAGTCAGCAGGCCGCCGAGCACGACGACCGCGAGCGGCGCCTGGATCTCCTTGCCCGGCTCACCGATCCCCAGCGCCAGGGGGATCAGTGCAAGACCGGCCGTGAGCGCCGTCATGAGGATCGGAGCCAGGCGTTCCATCGAGCCGCGGCGGATGCTTGCTGCGCGGGAGAGGCCGCCTTCGTGCAGATCACGGTAGCGCGTCACCAGCAGGATGCCGTTGCGCACCGCTATGCCGAAGAGGGTGATGAAGCCGACAAGCGTCGCGACGTTGACGGTCCCGTCGATCAGCAGGATTGCGGCAACGCCACCGGCGAGGGCCAGGGGCAGGTTGACCATCAGCAGCAGCGCCGTGCGGACGCTGCGGAAGGTGCGGAACATGATGAGGAAGATCGCGAAGACGGAAAGCAGCGACAGGATGCCGATCCTTCGCGTAGCCTCCCGGCCGCTCTCGAACTGCCCGCCGTACTGCACGAAGTACTCGGCCGGGAGGGACACGTCGCGCTCTACACCCTCCTGAAGCTCCTCGACGGCTCCGATGACGTCCCGCCCTGCGACATTGGCGCTGACCACGATCTTTCGCTGCACGCTTTCGCGGCTGATCGTGTTGGGCCCGCGACCGGGCACGATGTCGGCGAGCTGCGACAGCGGCACGGTTGCGCCGGACGGCGTGGTCATGAGGGTGCGTGCGATCGCCTCGGGATCCTCACGGAAGCGGTCGTCGTAACGCACGGCGAGCTCGAAGGCGCGCTGGCCCTCGCGGATCAGCGAGACCGCTTCGCCCTGAAACGCCACATCGACGGTCTGGGCCAGGGCCGCGGGGGTCACGCCGTATCTGGCCATCGCGCGGCGGTTCGCCCGCACCTGAAGCTGCGGAACGTCGGCCTGCTGCTCGACGGCGAGGTCGACGAGTCCCGGAATGCCCGCGGCCACCGTCTCGATCCGGCCGGCGATCTGGCGCAGTTGCAGGAGGTCGGGTCCGTAGAGGTTGACGGCGATTGCGGCTCGCGTGCCCGACAGCATGTGGTCGATACGATGTCCGATAGGCTGCCCCACGGTGATGTTGGTGCCCGGGAGACCCTGGAGGTCCGCCCTGATGTCGGCCATGACATCGGCGAGGTGGTGCTCGGTCAGGTCGAGCCGTGCATCGATTTCGGAGGCGTTGGGCCCCTGGGCGTGCTCGTCGAGTTCGGCGCGTCCGGTGCGGCGGGCGGTCGACGCCACGGCGGGATGTGCGAGGAGTTGCCGTTCCACGCGTGCGCCGATCGCATCCGATTCGGGTAGCGACGTTCCGGGCAGGCTGACCACCGATATCGTGAGCGAGCCCTCCTGGAACTCCGGAAGGAAGGCGCGTCCGAGCCCGGGTAGCAGAGCCAGGGTACCGGCGATCAGCAATGCGGTGCCCCCCAGCACCACGCCGGAGCGACGAATGGCCCACTCGAGAACACCGCGGTAGGCCCGCTCCACGGTGCGGAGTAGCCACGGCCTGCCCACCTGGCCTGAAGCGCGCCCTCGCGTGAGCAGCGCCTGGCAGAGTGCCGGGGTGACTGTAACCGCGATCAGGAGCGAGGCGGTGATACTCACGATGTAGGCCAGGCCGAGTGGTCGGAGCATGCGTCCTTCGACCCCCGACAGGAAGAAGAGGGGCACGAAGACGATCGCGATGATGGCCGTCGCGCTCAGGATGGGTGCGCGGATCTCGCGGGCGGCGTCGCGGATGACCGCCGGTGTGCCCCTGCGCCACTGCTCCGGGCGGCGGCTGTTTTCGCGGAGCCGCCGGTGCGCGTTCTCCACAAAGATGATGGCGTCGTCGACAAGCGCGCCGATCGCGATCGCCATCCCCCCGAGGGTCATGGTGTTGATCGTGCCTCCAAGGGCGCGCAGCGTGATGACCGCCAGGGCGAGAGAAAGCGGTATAGCCAGCACCGAGATCGCGGTCGTGCGCACGTTCCAGAGGAAGAGGAAAAGGATCGCCACCACGAGGAGCGCGCCGTCCCGCAAGGCGGTCACGACATTGTTCACCGCGAGAGCAATGAAGTCGGCCTGGCGGAAGATGTTCCTCTCCAGCTGAACTCCTTCCGGCAGCGAAGGCTCGATGTTGTCGAGTTCGGTATCGATGCTTCGGGTGACTTCCAGGGTGTTGGCGCCCGGCTGCTTCTGGATCGTCAGGATGACCGCGGGCTCGGCGTTCACCGACGCGGTCCCGAAGCGGACCCTGGGGCCGATCCGCACTTCGGCGAGATCCTCGATGAGGACGGGAACCCCGGCGCGGGTCGTCACGACCGTGAGGCCGATCTCTTCGATATCGCGCACTCGCCCCAGTCCGCGGATGAGGATTTCGCCGCCGCCGGAGCGATAGAGCCCGCCGGACACATTGCGGTTGGATTCGGTAGCTGCGGTGAGGACTTCGTCGAGACCCACGCTGTACGCCAGCAGCCTCTCCGGGTCCACGAGCACCTGGTACTGGCGGACCTGGCCGCCGATCGCCACGACCTGTGCGACGCCCGGCACGGCGAGCAGCCGCGGCCGGACCACCCAGTCGGCGGCGGTGCGGGCTTCCATGAGCCGGTCCTGCGGCGCGCTCAGGCCGATGAGCAGGATCTCGCCCATGATCGAGGTGATCGGCGCGAGGATGGGAGCGCTCACGTCCTCCGGCAGCTGGGCCGCCACGGGCTGCAGCCGTTCACTGACGATCTGGCGCGCCCGAAAGATGTCCGTGCCCCAGTCGAAGTCCACCCAGACGATGCTGATTCCCTGAGCGGAGCTGGAGCGGACGCGACGAACTCCGGTTGCCCCGTTGACCGCGGCTTCGATGGGGAAGGTGACCAGGCTCTCCACCTCTTCCGGGGCGAGCCCGTGTGCGTCCGTCAATGCCGTGACGGTGGGGGCGGTCAGGTCCGGGAAGACGTCGACCGGGAGCGTGGCGGCGACCCAGCCTCCGCCGGCGAGTAGCGCTGCGGCGATACACCCCGTGAAAAAGCGGTGCTCGAGCGAGGCCCGGACGAGGAAGTCGAGGACACCCGTGTGTCGGCCGGTCCCCCTTCTGTCCGCTTCCTGCACGGGACCGCTAGTGCGGATGTCCATGGTCGGTGATCTCGACGTCACCGAGCGAGGCCAGTCTGACCTGGTAGGCACCCGCGGTCACGATCTGTTCACCGCTCTCGATCCCGGCGCTGACGATGATCCACGATCCGTCCGAGGGTCCGAGCCGGACCACGCGCCGCTGGAAGGCCTCCCCGCCGACCTTTGCATAGACCACGGCGAGCCCGTCCTCCTCCAGAACCGCTTCCGCGGGTACGGCAACACCCTCGACCGGACCCCCGACCTGGAGGTGCCCGTCGGCGAACATGCCGACCTTCAGTATCCGGTCGGGGTTGGGTACTTCGAGGCGGATGGGCAGGGTGCGACTGTCCGGGTCGATCACCGTGCCGACCGAGACCACCCGGCGAGCCGTGTGAACCCGCGTGGTGCCCTCGACCGTGAACCAGGCGCTCCTGACGTCGCCGGCTTCCGCCGTGTGCCGCGCCGGCACGCGGCCGACGAGCCACAGCGTTTCCGGGTTGACCACGGTGAACGCGTGCGTTCCCGCTTCGACATGTTGACCCGAAGCGACGTGGCGCTCCGAGATCACGCCGGCGATCGGGCTGCGCAGATCGTAGAGGCCGGAATCCGGGCCCTCACCGTCGTCGGCCGGAAGCACCCCGCCGATGGCTTCGAACGCCGCGGCCGCGACCTCGAGTTCGTGACGGGCATGCTCCAGCCGCCGTGCGGCGATGGCCCCGACCGCGAACAGGCGCTCGGCCCGGCTTGCCTCCCGCTCGGCGGCTACCACGTCTGCGCGCAAGCGCGCGTAGGAGTTGTCAAGGCTGGTCGGCGCGATCAGCGCGAGCGTCTCGCCGGCCTCCACCCGGTCCCCGGGCGCCGGCGAGGGGCCGCCCGCCACGATCACTCCGGCGACCAGGGTCGAAACGTGCGCGAGCGCGCTTCCGGGAGCGACGATCTCCCCCGCCACCGGTATCGTGTGCGGGATCTCGCGCACCTCGGCGAGAGCGACCCCGAACGGCATCGACCACTGCTGTTCCTTCAGGAGCGCGATCAGGCCGGGCGGCGGCTCTTCCACGTCGTGCGGCAGCGCGTCCTCGCTCTCGAAGACCTGAAGCTGGCCGACCGGGATCGGGTGCTCTGCACCCTGTGCCGCGAGGGTCATGTCCGCCCGCCAGGTTCCGGTCGCCGTCAGCGTTGGCGTCGCCGTGTAGACTCCGGGCCGGACGGGCGCGGACATCACGACTTCTTCCCTGGCACCGCCAGGCCCGCGGAGCAGCAGGGTCAGGCTGCCCTCGCGCACCGGCTGCCAGTCCCCGAGCCAGGTCAGATGTATGGCCCAGGGGTCGCTCGGCACGTCCTGCACATGCGGTGGGTATTCGACGAACAGTTCGAGCGCGTCGGTCCAGCGCGTGACCACTCCGCCGCCGGCGTGGGTGTGGTCGGCCTCGGCGGCGGGGTCCGGCGGGGGTTGGGCGCACGCGGCCATCGAAAGCACCGCCAGGGCGCCTGGCACGCAAGGGGCAAGCTTCACACTTCCTGCCAGTTTCATCGTCCGTCCTCCGGCGCGCTCCCCATGGCGCGAAGCAGGTCGTAGTACGCGATCCACGTGGCCGATTGCAGCGACAGCGCGCTCAGGCGGGCGTCCCGGAAAGCCTCGGCCGCGTCGAGGAGTTCGAGCAGCGTCATCTCACCCTCGGCGTAGGAGGCCTGCGCCGTGAAGAGGAGGGCTTCGGCCTCGACGAGCATCATGTCACCCGCCGCTTCGAGGCGGCTGCGGGTGGAGGCGTACCGGTCGGAAGCGGCGCGCAGGTCGATCTCCGCCAGCCTCCTGGTAAGGCCCATGCGATAGGCGGCGGCGGACTCCCTGGCCGAGGCTCCCTGCCGGGTTCCCGCACTCTGGTCGAAAACGGGCAGGGGAAGATTGAGCGTGACGGCGGCGCCCGAGAAGCCGTCCGCCTGGTCCTTGTACCCGAGGCTGAGCGTGGGATCAGGCACCCACGCGGTCGCCGACACCACGGTGCGCGCCCTCGCCGCGTCGAGCTCTCGCGCCGCTTCCTCGATATCCGGCCGCATGTCGAGCGTGTTCAGCGCGGCTGCCGCAGTCAGCGCCGGCGGAAGCCCTTCCGGCGCCTCCGACGGCCCGACCTCATGGCCTGCGTCATCCGGAGCAATCAATCCGGCAAGTGCTCTGCGCGCCGCCCGGGCCTGGAGCGCCCCTTCCTCCAACTCCTGCTCGGCCCGCAAGCGTGCCAGTCGCAACCTGCGAGCCTCGTAAGCCGAGATGTCTCCCTCTTCGAGCCTGCGCTCGGCGGCGTGCGCGACCGCGCGGAGGACCGAAGCGGCTCGGCGGACGGTCTGTTCGGCTTCCTCGGCCAGCCATGCGCGCACGTATGCCTCGCGCACCTCATATGCCAGACGCAACGAATCCGCCCGCAACCGGGCCGTTGCGGCATCGATACTGTGGGTTGCCACGCGTCCGCGGGCAGTCGTGCGCCCGGGCCACTCGACCCGCTGAACGACGCCGGCCGTCGTCTCCCAGTAGTCCCTGCCGGAGCGCCCGAGATCCTCCCGGACCAGGGAAAACGCGGGATTGGCGTAGGCCCGCAGCTGTCGCGCGAGCCCGGCCGCCTCGCTCCACTCCGAGCGGGCGATCTTCAAGGCAAGGTTGTTCTCCGCGAAGGACTGGAGCGCCTCGGCCAGGGTGACCCGCTGCATCGCTTCCTGCGCAAGTGCGTCTCGGCACGGGATCAAGGCTCCCCCGACAATCAAGATCAACGCAGTGCGCATCGCGTGCATGAGCCCTCCTGGCATCGTCCAAGGCTCTTCAATGTACTGTTTGACGGGTACCGCGACAGGAATCTCTCTGCCGCGGCATGGTGGGTCGTCATGGTGCACGATCTAGATCCGGCTTCGGCGTCAGGCCGACTTGACACTGGTTTCGTGTTTCACGATTTTCGTGTCACGATCCACCCATGTGAAAAGGGAACGCGGACCTGTGAAGAACATTACCATCACCCTGCCCGAGGATGTCGCCCGGTGGCTGAGGGTCAAGGCCGCCGAAGACGATCGCAGCGTCTCCAGGTGGATCCGCGAACTGTTGGAACGGAAGCGGGACCGCGAGGACGACTACGAGGTCGCCATGAGACGGTATCTGGCCAGAAAGCCGCGCAAGATCGACTGGCCCGGCGGGCGTCGGCCATCCCGGGACGAACTGTATGTCCGCACTCGTATTCGTTGACACGAACGTCTTCGTCTACCGTCACGATCGTGGCGATCCGGCCAGGCAGGCTCGGGCAGATGAGTGGATCGCCCACCTTGCGCGCTCCCGCACCGGACGCCTGAGCTTCCAGGTCCTCCAGGAGCTTTACGTGACCCTGACCGGCAAGGCGCGGATTGGTGTCGCCCCGACAGAAGCGCGCGGAATCGTTCAGGATCTTGCCGTGTGGCAACCCGTGGCGATCGACCTCGGTATCCTGGAGCGGGCCTGGCATATCCAGGACGGCCATTCCGTGTCCTGGTGGGATGCCGTCATTGTCGCGGCGGCCCAATCCCTGGGCTGCTCGATCCTGTTGACCGAGGATCTGCAGCATGGGCATGCGTTCGGAGAGGTCCGCGTGGTCGACCCGTTCAGATCGAGAGAGCTGGCACCCGCCGAGATTGTTGGCGCTGGTGGGTCATGAGCCGGCTCTAGTCCCCCCCGCTCGCCAACTCAGAACCGGAACGAGGCATCGGGCGCGACACGACCGGCCGCCTCCCCTGCCGCAGTAAACACCGTCAGGTCCACCTGCACCACGTCGGGCAGGAGGTCCGCGAACCGCAGGCTAGCCGGTCCAAGGGGCTCAGCGGAACACGTCAGGGAGGCGAGGAGGTGCACCTCCGTGTGCAGGGGGGCCTCGTCCTCTGCGTGTTCTTGGCCCTCATCCTCTGCGTGTTCGTGGCCCTCGTCCTCGTGAGCCTGCTGGTCCTCACCGGCATCGTCACCTTCCAACCCTTCCGGCGCCTCCACCTCCGCCGAATCCAGCGCACAGGTCACCCCCTCCGGAAAGGCGATGAGACGAGCGGCACCGGTTCGGAGCCTGTCGAGGGCTTCCGCTGCGGTGGCCCGCTCCTCCGCCGAGCGGGGCGCGCGCTCGAAGCCGAACGCGGATTCCGCGGGGAGTTCCAGGTCGACGGTGAGGCTGGTGCCGTCCACGGCCAGGCCCAGGCGAGCGATGCCGTGTTCGTGGGCCCCAACCGTCCCCAACCGTTCGCCCTCGACCAGGGGAGGAGCAGGAGGCGGGGGGGATGAATCGCCGCACGCGACGCACAGCAGAAGGCAAGCGATCGTCCGCCGGGCGAAATGCGAGCGGAGCTGGAGTCGATCGCTTGTAGCGAGTGTCATGGGACCGAACCTGTGGGGATTGCGTGCATACAGGGTACGAATGCAGATGCATCAGTGATAGGGCGTTCTGATTACCATACCTTCGAAGGGGTTTTCCACCCGACAACTGGAGGAGGCGATGAGGATCGGGCCCGTGGTGACCGCAACCCCCCATATCCACCCCGCCGTCGCACCCGCACACGCCGTTCTCTTCGACTTCGACTTCACGCTGGCGGATTCCTCCGAAGGCATCGTGGTCTGCATGAACCACGCGCTGGGCCACCTGGGGCTCCCGCCGGCCCCGGCCGACGCCATCCGCAGGACGATCGGGCTCGACCTGGGCACGGCGCTCGGGATTCTGGCGGGCGAGGAGTGGAGGCCGCGGGAGGACGAGTTCCTCGCGCATTTCGTCAGGAAGGCGGACGCGGTGATGGTCGCCAGCACGACCTTCCTGCCGGGCGCCGCACGCGTGCTCCGGACCCTTCACGACGCCGGCTACCGCGTCGGGATCGTGACCACCAAGTACAGGCACCGTGTCGAGGACGCCCTTGAGCGGGATGGGCTGAGGGCGCTTGTCGACGCGATCGTCGGCGCGGACGACGTGCCCCGGCCCAAACCTGCTCCCGACGGACTGATGCGGGCGGCCGACTTGCTGGGGATCCCCATCGGCCAATGCATCTTCGTCGGCGATTCGGTGGTGGATGCGATGGCGGCCAGGGCGTTGGGCGTGGCGTTCGTCGCGGTCCTGTCGGGGACGACGGAAGAGGAGGCGTTCGTCGGATATCCGGTGAGGGCGGTGCTAGGGGGTGTGGGGGAGGTGGTAGGTAAGGGGAATGATCCCGGGATGTAGGGGAAGGTCGCCCGAGACCGGTGTGGTGTCGCTATTAGCGGTGACCCACACCGAGTACGTTTCGCGGCGGGGTGGACCAGTAGCCAAGGTTGTGCTGTATGTCGGTGCCGTGTGAGTAGACCACCGCCGAATCACAGAGTCTGGTCCGGTGTCCATTCGGACCCGTCGCGTCTTCCCCGCCACTGGTAAGGGCGTGAACAGACGTGGGCGCCACACGATCGGCCAGCACGTCCAGCACCGCCAGCGACGAGGACTCGAAGTCCTCGCACTCATAGGCTGCATTCCCCACCAGCGTGTGCCACCAGTGCAGATCCTCACCCCATGAGACGGGAGGGTCCTCAATGCGTCGCCGCCACGACCGGGTCTCGCCGACGAACGTGGTGGAATCGGTTATCAGGTTGGTCACCCACAGACCCCACCACCGATGCTCGTCCGTTTCGCCGGACGGTCCGGTATCCACATCGATACGGCGTCCCTTCCTCCCACTCAAACGGAAGCATGATCTGATGACAGCGGCACTCGGTGTTCTCCGTATTCACCATTCCGCTGTCGGTGTTCGAAGCATCCGAGTCCCATATGGCGAAGTTCACAACGCGACGGTCGATCGGCTCACCCTTGAACAAGCCTTGGGACTGGAGACCGGCATACCCCGCCAGATGACCATCTTCGTCATGGAGGAACTGCATCGCCCAATAGTGGAGCAGCCCCTTCTCATGCAGACTCTCGTCCGGCGCCTGTACCGGCAGAATGGTCCACTCGATGCGCGCCAGCGGATAGAGCGAATCGGGAAACGTATAGAATCCGAACGTGTTCGCCGGCCCCCACTCGCCGATGGGTGTCACCGTGATTTCGGAGGTGCCCGAGGCCACACCGGCCATCGCGGTGATGGTGGCCGTGCCTTGCCCGAGTGCCGTCACCAGCCCGGACGCGTCGACAGCCGCGATGGCGGCGCTGCCGCTCGACCACGTCACCGCCGCACTCGCCATCGTCCGCCCGTTCTGGTCCAGCACCTGTGCCGAGAGCTGCACGGTGGCGCCCACCGCCGACAGCTGGGCGGTAGCCGGAGTGACGGTGATCGCAGTTGCACGGGGCGGGTCGGAGGGCGGCGGCCCCGTGGCTCCGTCGCCGCAGGCGGAAATCCAGGAAACGCCCGCCAGTGCCACCGATGCGAGGAAGGCGATTCCGAGACGGTCGCGGTTCGCAACAAGGCCAGGGCTTCGCCGTGATGGCTCCGCAGGATACATGAAGGGACGCACCCGGTGCCGCAACGGAAGTGGACGACGCCGAGTCCGGTTCGCCGTCGGTCGGTATCAAGACTTGACAGCATTAAAGATGATGACCTTTATGTGGCCTGAGTGTGGCGAATAGCGATCTAACTGTGGTGATAACGTGGCGGTGCATCGGCAAGTGGCCACGAGAGAACGGGAGAGTACGACCGACCGGGTCCGAGCCGAGTCGATATGGGGGCCGGCGAAACGCCCTAGCGGTCGGCCGACCCGGCCATCCTGTAGCCCACCCCGCGTTCGTTGAAGATGTACTCGGGATCGGCCCCGCTGCCGCCGAGTTTCCGGCGGAGTTTCTTCACGCAGGTGCGCAGGGCCTCGGTCTTGCGCCCGGCGCGCAGGCCCCAGATCCGGCGAAGCAGGACCTCCCTGGTCACGACCCGTCCCGCATTGACCGACAGGACACGCAGGAGTTCGTACTCGGTGGCGGTGAGCGCGACCGGGCGCCCGGCCACCGTCACCTCGCGCCGGTCGTAGCGGATGCGGAGGTCGCCCGAATGGAAGGGCTCGGTGTCGACTCGCCGGCTCAGCGCCGCCCGGACCCTCGCCACGAGCTCCGTCGGCGAAAAAGGCTTGACGAGGTAGTCGGCGGCACCCAGCTCCAGCGCCCTGGCGATGGTTTCGTCGCGGCGGTAGGCGGAGATGAAGATGACCGGCAGATCGGCCAGTTCGGAAACCTGCTGCATCAGTTCGATCCCGTCGGTGCCGGGGAGCACCAGGTCGAGCAGCACGAGGGCGGGCCTCTCGGTCCGGATCAGAGACGCCAGCTCGTCGGAGTCACCGGTCACGAGCGCGGCGTAGCCCGCGGTCCGCAGCGCGTCGCGCACGAACCGGAGCGTGTGCGGGTCGTCGTCGACCACGAGGATGCGCGTCCGCTCTCGATCGTCCCGGCCTGGCGTCGGCGGATGCGCCACGGAGGCCGCCGGGGCCCCCGGGGCGATCGGCACGGTGAACGTGACCCGGGCGCCCTGCCCCGGCCCGCCGCTTTCAGCGCGAATGCGCCCGCCGTGCGCCTCCACCAGTCCCTTGCAGATGGCGAGGCCCAGTCCTTGGCGCACCCCACCGGCCTTGCCGTCGCCCGCGGCGTGCTTGCGGAACAGGTGCGGCAGCCGCTCGGGCGGTATCCCGCGGCCGTGGTCGGTGACCGAGACCGCGACATGGACATCGTCGGCGCGAACCGCCTCGACCAGGATGGGCGACGACTCCGGCGAGTGTCTGGCGGCGTTGGCGAACAGGTTGTTGAGGACCTGCACGATGCGTCTCTGGTCCACCATCACCAGGGGCAGATCGGACGGCAGGTCGATGACGATGTCGTGCCGGCCGCCGCCGCTCAGGAAGGTGTTTCTCGCCCGGTCCACCAGGGCGGCCACCTCGGAGGGGCGGGGTGAGACCGACAGCGTGCCCGAGTCGATGCGCCCCGCGTCGAGCAGGTCGCTGATCAAGCGCTGCATGTGTTCCGCCTGCTCGTCGATGATGCGGTGGAACTCGCGCTCCTCGGCCGGATCCAGCTCGCGCGCTGGCGAAAGCAGGGTCGCGGTCGAGCCCTTGATCGAGGTCAGCGGCGCCCGCAACTCGTGGCTCACCATGCTCAGAAACTCGGTCCGCTGCCGTTCGAGTTCCTCCAGAGGCTCCAGGTCCTGAATGGTGACCACCAGCGACACGACTCCGCCGTCACGGGCGCGGATCGGCGTGGCGTTCACCAGCGTCCTCACACTCCGGCCGCCCGGCACCGAAAGCACGTACTCTTCGGCGCGCACGGTCTCCGCGGCCCCCAGCGCCTTCGCCAGCGGCAGCTCCGCGAACGAGATTTCGTCGCCGTCGGGGAGCCGAACCGCCATCGTCTCCAGCACTTCCTGCGGCGAGCGACCCGACGGGTCCAGACCCGCAACGATCCGCCGCCCCTCGCGATTGAACCGCACGAGTTCGCCGGTCTTCGCGTCGAACACCGCCACGCCGACCGGCGAGGTGTCGACCAGGGCTTCCAGATCGGCGCGCGCCCGCCGCTCGTCGCGATATGCCTGGGCGTTGGCGATCGCCGTCGCCGCCTGCGAAGCGAACAGCACCAGGGTCTCTTCGTCCTCGTCGGTGAATCCCTGTCCACCCTCCTTGTTGGCGAGATAGAAGTGGCCGACGTTGACGCCCCGGTGGCGTATGGGCGCCCCCAGAAAGCTCCGGTTCAGAATCGGCGCCGTGGCAATGCCGAGCGCGTCAAGGTGGGACGCCAGGTTGTCGACCCGCAGCGGCCGTCCACTCTGCAGCAGGTATCCCCAGAGGCGCTCCCCCTCGGGCACGTTCCGAAGCTGCCGGCGTTCCTCGGACGTCAGCCCGGACGAGATGAAGTCCCGAATGCCTTCGGCGCGGTCCACGGTCGTGATGGCCGAACTCGCGGCGCCGGTCAGAACGCGCGCGCTGTCGACCACCTCGCGCAGCACCGATTCCAGGTCGAGACTCTCGCTTATCCGCAGGCTCGCCGAACTCAGCCGCGCCATGCGTTCGCGCAGCCTCGCGATCTTCCGCGCTGCGTCGTCGGTGTCGGTCAAGGGGTTCTCCTGTGTGGGCTGGTCGGCTGGCGGACCAGCGGGCCGGTTCAGCGAACTCCAGGGCGCTCCAACGTGATCCGCAGCCACATGAACCGGCCGTTGAACCCGGCAGGTGCATACTGGCTGTATTTGTTGCCGAGTCCCGTGAAACGGTTCGGATTGAGTTCCGGATAGGTATTGAGGACGTTGTCCGCGCCGAAGGTCAAGCCGATTCCGCCGCCAAACCGGTAGCTCACCGACAGGTCGGCCATCCCGTAGCCGCCGAAGTCCTCGTCCTCCTCGGAATCGTACCAGCCGCCAAAGTAGTTGAAGCGCAACACCGCGCCCAGAGGGCCCGCGCTGTGACGGAGGGAAACAATGGCGCGGTTGCGAGGCAAGCCGAATTCGTAGTCCCTGATCTCCTTCACATCCGCCAGAGGTCCGCCGGGCGTGAACTCCTCCACGGTCGTAACGGTCCGGCTGAGAGCGGCGTCGAGGACGGTGACGCCAGGTCCGGCCTCGAAGACGTAGCTGCCCACCAGCTCGCAGCCCGTTGTCGAAGTCGTGAAGTCGTTGTTGAAGTAGTTGATGTAGTTCCAGCTGCGGGCCGAAGTCAGACCCGCGGACTGGAGCGTCTCGATCAGATCGTCGCGGACGCGGTCCGGGCCGAGGTCGGGCCGGTTGAGTTCGATATCCCTCGACAGGGCCAGGCGGTCCTCGACGCGGATGCTGAAGCAGTCGAGCGTGGCCGCTACCGGTGCCCGGCTCCAGACGAAACCGAGCGAGGCGTTGCGCGACCGTTCCGGCTTGAGCGAACTGCCCCCGAGCGCCATGCCGACGGGGCTGGAGGGCGCGATCGTCGCGACGATCGACAGCTGCCGTTCTTCGCCGGAGCCGGCGTTCTTCGACGTTGCGTTGATCGCGTTGGCCTGACCGGGGGTCGGGGCGCGGAAGCCGGTGCTTAAGGTTCCACGGAGCGCCAGGTTCGCGGTGAGTTCCGCGCGGGTGGAGAGTTTTCCGTTCGCGGTGTTTCCGAAGTCGCCGTAGTGCTCGACGCGCACGGCTGCCCCCATCGTCCAGCGCTCACGGAGTTCCGTTTCCGCCTCCAGATAGGCGGCCGCGCTGCCTCGCGCCCACCGTCCCTCGGTGTCCTCGCTGAAGCCGGGAAACCCGTTCGTACCCGCCGTGAACCCCTGGCTCTGCATGTCCACGGTCCTGCCGTTCCACTCGAAGGTGCGCGCCCACGAGTCACGCTCTCCGCTGCGAATCCGGAACGCTTCCCGCCGCCACTCGGCGCCGAAGCCGAGGTTGAGATCGGCCGCGAGTACCGGCACCGCCGCCGGATAGGTGAAATCCGCGTTGAGGTTCACCTCGTCCTGGCGGTAGGCGCCGGGATCGAATTCGAAGTCGGCGGGGTTGGCCGGCCCCAGCGCCGCGTTGACGGTGTTGCGGATGAAGAAGTCGACATCGCTCGTCCCGGTCGAGCCGCTCAGATCCCACGTGAGCCCGGAATCCGACTCGCCGCGGACCCCCGCCACGGCGGAATGGTCGCGGGTGTGCCCGCCGAAGCGCGGCGTGAAGCCGCCGGGGAAGAACCGGTTCATGACGAAACAGTTCGGATGGTCCTGGTTGAAGGCGCCGGCCAGGAAGGTTCCGTTCCGATAGTAGTCGCCCTGGGGGTCGAGCATCGTGGGACAGCCGCCGCTGCCGTCGCCGGTCAGGTCGCCGACCAATCGATGGGCGCCGCGGGTGTAGACGCCCTCGCGGCTGTCGGGGTTGCGGTAGTAGAAACCGCCGTCGGTCTCCTTCCGTGCATAGCTCCCGAAGGCGTAGAGACGTGCGCCGTCCCCGAGCGGAATACCGAGGTTGACGAAGGTCTTGAGGTCGCCGCTGACGTTGGGGCTGCCCCAGATCTGTGCCGGGTTGGGGACGTGCGTGTTGCCCGCGGCTTCCAGCGCCGCCGCGTCGTCCCTCTGCACGCTGCGCACGGTCTCGCCGGATCCGCCGAACTCGGCACTCAGGTTGAGGAATCCGTCGGCCGGGAGCGGCAGGCCGGCGTTGACCGCAACATGGGCCTGTCTGCCGTCGCCCTCGGCGGTCAACCCGGATCCGGCCTCCACCCGATACCCGTCGCGGTCGTCCTTCAGCACGAAGTTCATGACGCCGGCGATCGCGTCGGACCCGTATTGGGCCGCCGCACCATCGCGCAGAACCTCGACCCGCTGCAGCGCGATAGACGGAATCGTCGACAGGTCGGGTCCCTGCGCGCCTTCCGAGGCCTTGGGCACCAGCCAGGCGATGACCGCCCCGCGGTGGCGGCGCTTGCCGTTGACGAGCACGAGCGTGTGGTCCGCCGCCAGATTGCGCACGCTGGGAGGCCGCACGATGGTCGCTCCGTCCGCGATGGGCTGCGCGTTGACGTTGAACGCCGGGACGACCGTCCGCAGCAGGTCGAGGAGGTCGGTCCCTCCCTGTGCCCGCACGCTGGCCCCGCTGACCACGTGCACCGGCGAGTAGGACTCGATCGCAGTCCTGCCGCCGCGCCGCGTGCCGATGACGACGATCTCGCCCAGTTCCATTACCGCGAGGAGCGTATCGGCGCCGGAGAGCGTGTCGGGGGGCTCCTGGGACCCGCAGCGCCGGGGCGACTGCCGAAAGGGCGGTCCCGAGCAAAAGGACGGCGGCCGGACCGACAGGGATCGCGCTAGTCAAAAGTCGACGGTCACGGTCATCGATACCGTCCGGGACGCGCCCAGCCAGGCCGCGTTCTCGGTGATCGCCGACAGATAGGGGCTGTCGAGCACGTTGTTCGCCACGATCGAGAACTCCGTCGATCGGAAGAGGTCGCTCAGCGCTTCGCCCCTGAAGCTGACGTAGCCGTCCAACACCCAGTAGGCGTCGGTGTACCAGTCCGCCGTCAGACTGACGCGGCGTGGTGCCGTGTACTTCGCCGACAGCCCGCCACCCAGGGACCCTGTGCGGTCGACGGAGACGACCCACAGGCGGGGCGGGACACCCGCGACGTCCGCGCCGGGCACGATGCCCTGGCTGGCATCGATGAGCGGATCGTCGGTTCCGAGGTACTTCGAGTCGTTCAGCGTTAGTGCGGTGTAGAGCGACGTTCGATCCGACATCGCCGCCGTCGCGGCCAACTCCACCCCCCGGGTCTCGATGCCGCCCGCGTTGAAGTAGGCGCCGCCGCCGGGGATAAGGTAGTTGGGGCCCGCGGGCGTCAGTGGGCCCAGGTAGAAGATCCGGTTGTCGAAGTCGATCGAATACAGGGTCGCGCTCAGGGCGAGCCGGTCGCCAGCGTGCTGGATCCCGAAATCGATGTTCGACGCGGTCTCGGGCTCCAGCTGGTCCAGGCTGCGGCCCGGCACCTCGAGCAACGTGCTGCCGATCGCCCTGAAGTTCTCGGCGTAACCCACAAACAGGTCGAGGCCCTCGACAGGCGTTTCCCAGGTGACGCCGCCGGAGACCAGCACATCCGAGTCGGAATCGACGTCGAGGGTCCGATCAATCCCGAACTGGTCCTCACGCGACACGGAGACCAGGAACTGCCTGACGCCGGCGATGAGTTCGAACGGACCGAAGTACAGCTTCTCCTCCACGAACCACCTGAAGACGTCCTGCGGAAAGTCCCACTCGTACTGGTGCCAGTAGGCCTGCTCGTCCCCCTCGAAGCCGAGCACCGGGTCCAGAATGCGGTGCCAGTCCCGGCCCAGATGGCGCCGCGAATCCTCGTACCAGATGCCGGCGCGCAGCGCGCTGCCCCCGCCCGCGCCAAAGACCACGGACCACTCCCCGTCGATGCTCGCGCCGGTCCGGTCCTTCCCGTAGTGGCTGTGCCGGAACGACTGAACCGCCGTTGCCCCGGGGTGGCACGCCGGATCCACCTCCGGGCCGCCCGACCCGTAGTAGTTGAAGATGTAGGACGACGTACATCCCGGCACAGGCCCAACGGCTGCGCCATTGCCGTCCACGAAACGGACCACCCCGAGCTGGCTGCCGCCCCGCACCGGCGGACGGCCCGCCAACTCCGACTCGGGTCCGCCGCCGTCGTCCACCACGTCGACGATGTAAGGGGGCAGCCAGTCGCCCCGCCCCCGGTTGCGGTGGTGGTATGCGCCGGCGCTCAGCGAGATCAACTCGCCAGGGGACCAGTCGGCGCTCAGGTAGCCGAATGTGTTTGTGCGCCGGGTTTCCCACCCGCGCCGGAAGAACTGGTTCAGGTAGGGCACGCCCGGCCAATGGCCGATCAGACGGTCCCAGCGCGGGTTGGCGCGGAAGTCCGCCTCGGCGTAGAGGCGTTGGTAGTTGTTCTCTTTGACGTCGTCGTGGGAGATGTAGCCGGTGAGGTCGAGATTGCCGAGCGTGGACACGACCTTGGCTGCGACATGTTCCCGCTCGTTCTGTGCGGAGCCCTCCATCCAGTCGGTCGCCTCCTGCCGGACCGCGGCGACCCAGGCCCGCGTCGAGCCGCCGAACAGCGATCCGGTCTCGACCCGCGCGGCGAACCGCTGGCCCCTGTTCTCTCCGATCGTGACGGAGGCCGTCCGGCTTGCCTCCTCCGCCGGGTCGGCCGTCAGGAAGTCGAGCGTTCCGCCCAGCGCCTCGACCGAACGCGAGGCGATGTCGGCCGTCCCCTGCGACACTTCGACGCCGCCCAGGTTGATCGGGTCGACGAAACGGTTCGCCTTCGCGCCGCTCCAGTAGTCCGACGTGCCGTTGGGGAATCCGTCGATGGTGGTGCCGATCTGCACGTCGTTGATGGTTGACTGGAACCCGCGCATGACCACGTTGCTCGACCAGTCGTCGAATGCGTACGCGTCCCCCTCCTGGACCGACACGCCGGGAAGGTTGTCGATCACCGACGTCACGGCCGTGATGCTCGACTGCTGCCTCATCATCGGTTCCGCGACGAAGTTCCGCGCGAAGACCGCGGGCTCCTCCGCCACCACGCTGATCGGATCAAGCTGGAAGAAGGGCTGCAGCACGATGGTGACGACTTCGACGGCGCCCGCGCGGACGGTGACCTGGAGCTCCCGCGACGCATAGCCGAACAGGGTGGCGGTAAGGACGTAGTCGCCGGCGGCCAGATCGGTGAAAGCGAAGGCGCCGTCGGCATTCGTGACACCCTCCGTGTCCACGCCGGAAGCGGACGCCGTCACTACGACACCGGGCAGGGCGTCGCCGGCCGCATCGGTGACCGTGCCGCGAATCGTGCCGGTGGTCTGGGCTGCAGCGGCTGCCGTGGCCAGAGCCAAAGCAGAGACGGTCGCGATCGAAAGTCGGACAACGCGGCGGGCGAGTGAAACCGCTGTCTCCGGGGGCATGGCGCCTCCTCGGCGTCAGGGCTTTGCAACCAGTGAAGATAACGATAAGTGCGTGGCTTTTGTATGGCGATTGGGGGTTGCTGAATGGCTGTTTCGTGGCGAATCGACGGTCCGGGTGCCCGATTAGGGAGAGTTACATGGGGTTATGGCCGGTTATGGGCTTTAAGTGTACCCAACTCCTCAACCCCCGTCGAATACGCAGGGGGCGATGTTACGTTCGAAAGGGTTTCCACCGAAGAACTGGAGGAGGCGATGAGGATGGGCACGGTGGTGAACGAGTTCCTGCGCGGCTGGAGCGCTCGGGATCGCGAGTTGGGCTGCGCTTGGGAAACCACAGAATGGTCGTGCACCGACCTCATCCGAGACCAAACACCGGTCGTGCAACCGTCCGTGATATCGCGGGGTTGAGCCCAGACGGCCGTTCTCGGGCGGACGCCAACGGAGGGAAGCGGCGGGGTAGCTGGGACGCACACCCTACGCCGCCCCCTCCCCCGCACTCGCCTCCCGCAGCGCATCCGCCATGATCCCGCACGCCGCCCCGATCACCCCGATCCCGGCGAACATCGCCACCGTGGCCAGGATCCTCCCGCCGGCCGTCACGGGCTGGATGTCACCGTAGCCGACCGTCGTCAGGGTGACCACCGCCCACCACAGGCCGTCGTACACCGTGGCGAAGACCTCCGGCTGCACGTCGCGCTCGAGGTGGTACATGCCGAACCCGGCCGTGACCACGACGATGCACGTGCCCGCGAACAGCGCACCGGCCTCGTCCATGGCGAACCGGAACGCGCGCGCGAGCTTGGCCACGGCGCTGGTGCGGGTGGCGAGCTTCGCCGTCGAGACGAAGAGGCGAAACAGGCGAAAGGCCCGAAGCGTCTTCAGATCGAATCCCGTGAACGCCCACAGCGGCAGGGCCGCCAGGAAGTCCACGACGCCCATGAAGCTGAACGCGTACCTCTTCCAGTCCTCGGCCCGGCGGATGCGGATGCACCACTCGATGGTGTAGACGAGCCAGACGGCGACGCCAGCGAAGAAGAAGAAGGTCGCGGCGCCGGCCAGGGCGTCGACGGTCTCGGCGGCCTGGAGGACGATGTCGAGGCAGATGACGGCGATGACGGCTCGTTCGGTTCGGTCGGAGAAGGGGGAGTGTTGTCGCATCTGGGGTCTTCCGGTGCTGGGGGCGGACGGTTGCGGCTCGGGGTGGAGGTTGTCGGTGGGGTGATGTGGGGCACAAGGGAGTGGCGCTGCCCGGGGGGCTCGCAAAAGGCCTATCCAGCCATGCCAGCGCCCCGCCTGTTCCGCGAGGATGATGGGTCCGTGCCCTGCAGGGGCTATATCCTCTCGACCAAAGGCCGTTTCTTTGGCGGACGACGCGGCATTCAAGAGGCTCTTCTCCGACCCGCGGATGATCGAGCTGCTCATCCGCCGACATGTCCCCGAGTGGGCCGAAAGTGTCGACTACCGGACACTGCAGCCGCTACCCACGGAACTGATTGACGAGAAGCTTCGGCGGCGCCATCCCGACACCGCCTGGCGGGTCCGTACGACCGATGGGTCGACGGATCTTGTCCTCCTGCTGGAATTCCAGGGCCGACCGGAGAGGCACATGGCTCTCCGGACGACCATCTACGGTTGCCTCGCCGTCCAGAGCCTGTTCCAAAGCGACAAGGAGCTCGGACGCGGGGAACGGGAGGTCGCTACAGTGGCTCTTGTGCTGCACCACGGCGACCGGCGCTGGAATGCGGCGACGCGGCTAAGCGACCTGTTCCGGCACTCCGCGCCAGACGCCTATCGCGTGGTGAGCCGGTTGCCCCGCAAGGTCCGGCCGACAGACCCCGAGGACCTGCCACAGGCCGTGCTGGCGCTCTCGGGGATCACGACGGCCGTGCAGATGGGGTCGGTGCTTCCGGTTCTGGAACTACTGGTCGAGGCATGCAAGGATGGAGACTTCGACCGGTTCATGGCTAGGTCGATGAAAGCGATGTTACGTTCGAAGGGGTTTCCCGACCACCAATTGGAGGAGGCGACGACGATGGGCACGGTGGTTACCGAGTTCCAGCGCAGCCTGGACGAGATCAGGCAGGAAGGGCGAGTGGAGGGGCGAGTGGAGGGGCGAGTGGAGGGGCGAGTGCAGGGGCGTGAGGAGGGGCGTGAGGAGGGGCAACTGGCTGTGCTGGTTCAGCTGATCACGCGGAAGTTCGGACAGCGCACGGCGAAGGAAGCGCAGCAGTCGATCGTGGGAAGCCCTGGCCGGGACCGAATCGCCTGGGTGACCGCCGCGATCCTCGACTGCGACACACCTGAGGACTTGCTGGCGCGTCTGCGTGGGGACTGACGGCTTGCGGCCTCAACCCCCACCCGAATACTCACGGACGACCCGCTCTCCATCCGGCGTAAGCCGCAGAACCTCGGACACGCCAACCGGGTCGTTCTCCGGCAGCGGCGATTCGCCCTTCTCCTGCCCCATCTCGGCCACGCCCTTCAGCCCGGCCAGCGACTCCGTACCAGCGATCGCCGTCCGGTCACCATCGTAGTAGTCGAACCAGGGCAGCCCGGCGTCGGTGTACTGGCGCGCGGTCGGCGGGATTGTGGGCGGGTGCTCGCCGGTGATCGCCAGCCACTGCATCGAGTTGGCGATGGTCACGAAGCAGCGGCTCGTGTGCTGCTGGTCCCATGCCTCCAGACCGTACTCGTCGTCGTAGATCTCCTGCCGCATCCGGCCACCGGGGGCCAGACCCATTTCGTGAGGGGCGGGGGCCGGACTGTAGCAGACCACATCCCCCATCGCCCGAGGCCGGTCCCCGAACAACTTGTCGTACACCTCGCGCTTCATGGGGCAGACGGATATCTGCAGGCCGCCGTGCTCCGCGGCTCCGGTCAGCTGCTCCTCCGCAGTGTACCCCTCGCCGAGCGGCATGGCGACGAACTGGCGGATGATGCCCTCTCCGACGCAGTACCCATCCAGCCACGGCTGGTCGGGGATCACCAGATAGTTCTGCGGATCGGCGTCGAGGCGGTCGGACCAGGGCTCGCCGCTGACCGCGCACACCTTCCCGGCAGCCACCTTCACCGCGCAGGGATACTCG
>CAZRQE010000086.1:0-26709 GCA_964602175.1 uncultured Gemmatimonadaceae bacterium
GTGTTGGGGAGGAGGAGGAGCTCGCGGCGGGGGGAGTGGTTGAAGAGGAAATGGAGAGGAATATGGAGCTGCCGGCAGCCGAAGCGGGGGACCCGGAACCGGGGGCCGATCCGGCGCTGGACACGGTACCGATGCCGGCGGATGCCGACTCGCTGGCCGACGACGCCCCGGAGGCCTCGGACTCGGTCGCAGTGCCGCTACCCGATGTTCTCATCCCGGCCGGGACCCGGATCAGCGTCATCAGCGACGAGGACATTTCGACAGCCGACTATTCGGTGGACGATCCCGTTGTCGCGACGGTCTGGGAAGATGTGGCGGGCGTGGACGGGGCGATCCTCATTCCTGCCGGCACCAGAATGCTGGGGCGCGTGCTTGCGTCGGTCGGATCGGGCGGCGCCGGAGAGGCTCCGGTCCTGGAGATCGCATTCGAGACCCTGTCGTCCTGGACCTGGGAGCGGCCGGTGGAGGGCACTGTGGCCGAGGCGCTGGTGGTGTTGGATCCCGCGGGGGACTTCGAGCGCCGGCGGGCGGAGGGACGGCGGGCGGCCGTGACGATGGTACCCGCAAAGATCATGGCCGGCAGCCTGATCGTGGTCGAATTGCGCGCACCGGTACTTGTGCCTCCGGCCGTCGTGCTGCCGGATTCGGTGATGCCGGCCGACACCGTGCCGCCGCCCGCGGACACGGCTGCGCTCTATTCGGGGTAGCCGACGGCAAGTCCGCCCCTGCGGGGGTCGGACCAGCCCGACAGCGTGCCGTCGGGCATCACCATGATCAGCTGCACGTCGCCGGACATCCCGCCCGTGAAATAGGCGTCGGGAGGCCCGGGGTCCCGTTCGCGCACCGTATGGCCGCGGGCCTCGAGCGCCCGGACCGTGCTTTCCGGCAGCCCGCCGTGTTCGAACATGATCGCGTCCGGCAGGTGCTGGTGATGCACGCGCGGGGCATGCACGGCCTGCACCACGTTCATCCCGTGATCGACCACGTTGAAGATGGTTTGCAGGACCGTGGTGATGATGGTGGCCCCGCCGGGAGTGCCGCTGACCAGAAGGAGCGCTCCCTCGGCGTCTTCGACGATCGTGGGGCTCATCGCCGACAGCATGCGCTTTTCCGAGGCGACCGCGTTGCGCTCACCCTGAACGAGGCCGAACTGGTTGGGGGTGCCCGGCTTCGCGGAGAAGTCGTCCATTGTGTTGTTGAGAAAGAAGCCGGCGCCGTCCACGACCACCTTGCCGCCATACCACGAATTGACGCTCGTCGTTACCGCGACCGCGTTGCCCTCCGCGTCGACCACCGAGTAGTGAGTGGTATGGCTCTCGTCCAGGAACTCGTCCACCCCGGGACCGACCTGGTCGGACGGCGTGGCGTGCTCCATGGAAATCGTCGCGGCGCGGGTCTCGGCGTATTCGCGCGACGTGAGTTCGGCCAGGGGCATCTGCACGAAGTCCGGATCGGCGAGGTATTCGTTGCGGTCGGCGTAGGCGCGCCGGAAGGCCTCGGCCATGACGTGGATCGCGTCGGGGCCGTTCCACCCCAGCGCGGCGAGATCCCAGCGTTCGACCTGGTTGGCGATGGCGGCCATGGTCACACCGCCGGACGAGGGTGGCGGCATCGAGTATACCGTGTGGCCGCGGTAGACGAACGAGACCGCGTCGCGCCAGACGGCCTCGTAGCGGGCGAGGTCCTCCAGTGTGATAATGCCACCGCCCCGTTCCATCTCGGCGGCAATGAGCGCCGCGGTCTCGCCCCGGTAGAAGTCGTCGGGTCCCTGATCGCGCAGGCGCGTGAGCACGGCAGCCAGGTCGGGTTGGGAGAAGGTGTCGCCGACCCGGGGAACCTCGTTGCCGGGCAGGAACACGCGGGCGCTCGCGGCGAAGGCCCGAATGCCGTTCTGGGCGGCGTCCAGGGTGGAGACCAGGCGCGTGGTGACTTCGAACCCGTTGGCGAGGCGGATGGACGGCTCGACGAGTTCGGCCCACTCCAGCGACCCGAAGCGCTGGTGGGCCTCCCACAACCCCGCGACCGTCCCGGGTACGCCGGCGGCAAGGTGGCCCACTACCGACCTGTCGGTGACGTTGCCGTCCTCGTCCAGGTACATGTCGCGCGTCGCCGCGATCGGCGCCTTCTCGCGGTGGTCGAGCGCGTGGACGCTGCCGTCGGCGAGGCGCACCATCAGGAATCCGCCGCCGCCGAGGTTGCCGGCCTCGGGGTTGACGACCGCCAGGGCCAGCCCCGTGGCGATCGCGGCGTCGACCGCGTTGCCGCCCCTGGCCAGGATGTCGGCACCGACCCTCGATGCGTACTCGTCGGTTGTGGCGACCAACCCGCCGGTTGCCGTGACGGCATCGCCTTCCGCGGAGAAGGGCCAGCCGTCCGGAAACGCGCCTCCGGCCTCGGCGAAAGCGCTCGGGGCGGCCGGTTGAGCGTCCGGCGGCTGACATCCGGCAACGATCGCAACCAGGGCGGCCAGTGACGTCAACCAGGCCAGCGAACGGGGCGGACGCCGCATCGCCGCGGAAAGAGCAGGGGAGAGCCGTCGGCTTGCGTGCTGCCTCGGGGGCCTGGAGTCGATACTCATGGTGTCGGGTCGGCTTTCTTGGATCGGGTCGGCTTCCATTAAGTTGACAGGGCATTCACCCACGGGGGCGATGAAAGATGCTGGACGACCGCCTGACGGAGCAACGGAACCCTCGCAGCGAGGCCATCGATCGCCGTTCGTCGCTCGAGATCGTCCGGATCATCAACGAAGAGGATCGTTCGGTGGCCCACGCGGTGCGCAGCGAAGCCGCAGCCATTGCCGAGGCCGTCGACCTGGCCGTCGCCTCGTTCCGGAGGGGCGGGCGGCTCATCTATGTGGGTGCGGGAACATCGGGCCGCCTCGGTGTTCTGGACGCGACGGAGATGCCACCCACGTACGGCACCGACCCCGAAATGGTACAGGGTGTGATCGCCGGCGGCCTCGAGGCACTGGTGCGGTCGCAGGAGGGCGCCGAAGACCATCCCGCGGACGGTGCGGCGGCCATGGACGAACGGGAGGTCGGTCCTCGCGACTTCGTGATGGGGATCGCGACTTCCGGAACGACGCCGTACGTGCACGGGGCCCTGGCGCGGGCGCGGGAGCGGGAAGCGCGTACCGGTTTCCTCCTGTGCACGCCTCCGGACCACGCGTTGCGGGCGGCCCACGATGTCGTGATCGCTCCGCTCACGGGCCCCGAAGTCGTCACGGGGTCGACCCGCATGAAGGCCGGCACCGCCACCAAGATGGTGCTGAACACGCTTACCACGGCCGCGATGATCCGCCTCGGCAAGGTGGACGGCAATCTGATGGTGGACCTTCAGGTGACCTGTGAGAAGCTCCGGGACCGGGGCGAACGCATCCTGATGGCGACGCTCGGGCTAGGCCGCGAGAGCGCCACCGGACTGCTGAGCCGGGCTGGTGGGCACGTCAAGACCGCGCTGGTCATGCATCGGCTGGACCTGGGGCGCGACGAGGCGAAGGAAGCGCTCGATCGGGTGCACGGCGTGGTCGCCGCGCTGGCCCCGGCCGGGGACCGAAATGGCTGAGAAGCGTTTCTCTCCGGCGGATCGCTGGCTCGTCCCGGTGACGGTGGTCCTGGTCCACGTCGTGCTGGCGTTTCTGTCGGCCTTGCCCACCATACACACGGGCGGCGACAACGCAGCGTACATCTCCCTGGCCAACTCGCTTGCCTCGGAAGGAAGCTATGTCGAGTCATGGCACCCCGGGGCACCGCCGCACAACAAGTACCCGCCGTTGTATCCGGCGGTGCTGGCGCTGATGATGCTGCTGGGCGCCAAGACCTGGGGAGCCTTCAAGGTGGCGTCCATGCTGTTGACGGGGCTCGCGGTCGCCACCTGTTTCCTGATGGTGCGGAAGGCCCGCGGTCCCAGGGCCGCCGTGGCCGTATCCGCCCTTCTTGCCGTGGCCCCCGCCGTGCTGTTCTCCGCCCAATGGATACTGGCGGACCCGCTCTTCATGGTGCTCACCCTGGCGTGCCTGTGGCTGCTGACTCCAGACCCGGACGTGTCGACGCGCTCGTTGGCCGTCGGTCTGGTCGCCGCGACAGCCGCGTACTTTACCCGGTCGGCCGGACTTCCGCTGCTCGTTGCCGTTGTCGTCTGGCTGACGCTGCAAAGGCGCTGGAGGCCGCTGGCGGCGTTTGCCGGACTGTTCGCGGTCCCGGGTCTCCTCTGGCAGTTGCGCGCCGGTGCGGACTACGTCTCCGAGTTCTGGCTCGTCAATCCCTACGCTCCCGATCTGGGTCGGGCCGGCCCGGTGGAACTCCTTGGAAGGGTGGCGGAGAACCTGTGGACCTATACCACCGACTATGTTCCGGCCGGTCTCACCGGTCTGGATGGCCTGCCCGCCGGCGCCATCGGCATGCTGCTGGCCGCGCTCGCGGTCGCGGGGTGGGTACGCCGCATACGCGCGGGCCCGCAGGTCAGCGAGATCTTCTTCTTCCTCTATGTCGGGCTGATCGTGGTCTGGCCGGCGGCATGGTCGGGCGACCGCTTCACTCTGCCCATCCTCCCCCTGCTGCTTCTTTATGCCGGCGAGTCGGCCGCTCTGATGCTCCGGAGGTGGCGGGCACGCGACGCGCAAGCTGCCTGGTTGCCGTGGCTCGGCCGCGCCGCGGTGGTCTCGGCGGCTGCGGTATTCCTGATCCCCGCCGGTAATGCGTGGTACCAGCGGGCCGAGAGAGCAGGGCAATGCCGGGCCGTGGTGGAGACCGTGGGACCGATGGGGTGCTACCCGCGGAACTTCGGCGAGTTTCACGCGATGGCCCTGTGGGCGGGCAGGAATCTGCCTGAAGGCTCGGTCGTCCTCAGCCGCAAGCCCCGTCTCTTCCACGTCTTCAGCGGGCTGCCGTCGGTCACGTACCCGTTCACGACGGATGGCCGCAGCCTGCTCACGGAGGCCGACTCGATGGATGTCGGATACCTTGTGCGCGGCAACTGGGACACAACGGGGCGCCTCTACGTCGATCCTGTGCTGAGCGCCAGTCCCAACCGATTCTGCGTCGTGGCCCAGCTCGGCTACGACCGTGAATCACCGGTCTCCATGCTGGCGATCTTGCCGCCGGTATCCAATGATGTCACGGTCCCCGACGAAACGGCGTACGCCGTGTTGCCGTGCCCGGACGCCGTGGACCATGTGTTGCCGTCCGCGGCTGAAATCGCCTCGATGACGGTGCCGATCCTCGATCGATGAACACGCGACACGCGATCAGCTCGCAGCCCATGGACAGAATCCCCCCGGAATATGTCAAGATGACCAGACAAACCGGTCTCCGGCGGCGCCTCCCGCCGGCCGTTGCGGCGCTCGCCATTCTCTGCTTCGTCCCCGCGCGACCACTGCAGGCCCAGGCTACGCCGCCCAACGAGGACTGGCGCCAGTTCCCGACCGAGCATTTCGTTGTCACATACCCGGCTCGGCTGGGCGACCTGGCCGCGCGGGCGGGAACCATGGCCGAGCGGGCGTACACCCTGCTGGCGGAGCGTTTTGTCGACACCCCGGCGGTCCCGGTCCAGCTGCTGCTGACCGACCACGCCGATATCGCCAACGGCTTCGCGTCTCCGAACCCGTACAACCGCATTACGATCTTTGTCCGTCCGCCCACGGATGGCGGCAGCATCTCCTACTTCGACGACTGGCTCGAGCTGGTCATCACCCACGAACTGGTACACACCTTCCACCTTGACATGACGGGCGCCGTGGGCCGTGTCGTCCGGAAGGTGTTTGGACGGATGCCCGCCGTCTGGCCGGTTTTCCCGTCGGGTGCGACGCCCACGTGGCTGACCGAGGGGCTCGCAACCTACTTCGAGTCGCAACTCACCGGCGCGGGGCGGGTCAAGGGCACATGGCAGGAGATGGTGATGAGGACGACCGCCCTGGAGGGATCGCTGGGGACGGTGGACCGGGTCTCCGGCGATTCGCCGATCTGGCCCGCGGGTCACCGTCCCTACGTGTATGGGTCGCGCTATCTGGCGCATATGGCCGAGGCCTACGGCGAACGGTCCATGGGCGACTTCGCGCGCGCGGTCGCCGGATTGTGGGTCCCGTTCCGCCTCAACTCGGCGGCGCGTGACGCCTTCGGCACGACCATCTCCGACAGCTGGGAGGCGTGGAGGGACTACACGACCGCAGCGTACGCCGCGGAGGCGGAGGCCCTCGCGGCCTCGGTGCCGATCACCGACGGGGAAACCGTGGAGGGTGGGGGACGGGTGGCCGAGCAGGCCATGGTTTCGCCCGACGGGGAGCAACTGGCGTTCGTCCGCTCGGACGGCGTGGATGCGACCCAGATCCGGGTCTCCTCGCCCGACGGATCGAATGCCCGCCGGCTGACGCGCGTCAACGGCGTGGGCGGCACCCTGTCGTGGATGCCCGACGGTGGGCTGCTGTTCAGCCAGCTGGACTTCACGGACCCCTACCGGCTGACCAGCGATCTCTACCTGGCGGCTCCGGACGGCACCGTGGACCGGATCACGCGGGGCCAGCGCGTGACCTACGCGGACGTGTCGCCCGACGGAGCGCGGGCCGTCGCCGTCCAGGAGGGCGGAGGCACCAACAACCTGGTCATTGTCGACCTGGTCACCGGGGAGGTCACGCCCCTGTTGGATCCTCAGGCCGCCCGTCACTGGGCCTTCCCGCGCTGGTCGCCGGCGGGTGACCGGATCGCGGCGGTGCGCTGGGTCGCGCCGGCGTTCATGGACATCGTCGTCCTGGACGCGAGCGGTTCGGTCACCGTCGAGGTCACGCGCGACCGCGCCGTCGACACGACACCGTTCTGGACTCCCGACGGCTCCACGGTAATCTGGTCCTCCGACCGCACAGGGGTTCCGAACCTCTTCGCCGTCACGCTGCATGGGGAATCCCCACCTACCATCCGCCAGATCACCAATATCCTCGGCGGTGCGTCGCACCCGTCGGTGGACCCGGCCTCCCGATGGATCCACTTCTCCTCGTACCACGCCGACGGATGGCATATCGAGCGAATCCCATACGCCCCCGGGGACTGGTTCGAGCCGCAGGCGACAAGCCCGCGCTTCGCCGGGGAGCCGACCCCCGACGAGCCCGAAGCGCGCGAGCCCGCAGCGGCCGGGCAGTCGACCGGGCCCCAAACCCTGGCCGAGGGCGCTGGCCGTCCAGGCGGCGAACGGAGCTATCAGGCCGGCTCCACGTTGTTGCCGCGCTACTGGCTTCCCCTCTACACGCGTCCGGAGGAGGGGACCGACCAGGGCGGTGTCCGGCGCGAGGTGTTCGACCAGGCCATCGGAGGGCGACTGGTGGGGCGAGACCTCGTCGGGAGGCACAGTTACTCGATCGCCGGGCGTATCGGACTGAACGACAGGCGGTTTGGCGGCGGGTTCTCGTACAACTACCGCGGGTTCGGCAACCCCACGCTGGGCCTGTCCCTGTCGCAGAGCCACGACGCTTCGTCCAGAACGATTCCCGTCCGGTTTCCGGACGACTCCACGCCCGAGTTCTTCCTGATTGAGAGGGAACGGCGGGCCTTCCTTTCCACTTCCTTCCTGCGGCGACGCTACCGGACAAGCACCGCCCTCTACGTAAGGGGTGGCGTCGTGCGGGAGGAGCTGTCGCTGCAGGATCCCGATGGGAACGAAGGGCCGACCCTGACCAGCCCGGCCCCCCGTACGAGCTATACGGAACTGAGCGCGACGCTCTCGGCGGCGAACACGCAGCGCCGCGCGATGTCGTTCTCGCGCGAAGACGGGCTGCGCGGCTTCGTCACCGCCAGGATGCGCCGCCAGCGCGGTGTGGATGCGGTGGATCGCGGCGTCATCGGTGCGGACCGCAGCTACGGTGAGATCAGCGGCGAGCTGTCCGCGTACAAGGCGCTGGGGCGTCTCGGGTTCGCCAATCACGTCCTCGGGTTGCGCTTCTCGGCCGGCGCGGCCGCCGGATCCGGGGCCAACCAGTTCCATTTCGACGCGGGTGGGGCGGAAGGGACGGTGGAATCCGTGACCGGCCTGGGGCTCTTCGGCGGATCGCCGCGGCTCTTCCCCGTCCGGGGCTACCGAACCAACTACCGGTCCGGGCGGATCGCCTGGACGGGGAGCGTGGAGTACCGCTTTCCGCTTGCCGTGATCGACCGGGGACTCGGCCTGTTTCCGCTCTTCTTCGACCGCATTCACGGTTCGGTTTTCGCCGACGCGGGGAACGCCTGGGGGCCGACGCTCGGACGGACGGGCTACGACAACCCCCGCCGGGCGATGCTGGCGAGCGTGGGCGCGGAATTGTCGGTGATCGTGGGGGCGCTGTACCTGCCGGGAACAACGATTCGCGCCGGAGTCGGGCTGCCGCTCAGGTTCGAAAGCGATCCCGTTTTCCATGTGCGCGTGGGGAATCCGTTCTGACACGGCCCGGCCGCGGCGCCTCCCTACTTGACCACAAGGGGTTGGGGTCTTAAGTTACAGGCCCCACAACATCTGGTACATTTCTTCACGCTGTCCGCCTTGACACTCCAGGAAAAGGATTGGCGCCCCCGATGACTCCGCCATCTCCGGCCCCGCGTCTGTTCGACGATCAGGTTCCCGATGACCTCGCTCCCGCCGGCCTTTCAGAGAACGCTCGAATCGTCCTCGCGCGCCGGTACCTGAAGAAGGACGAGGCCGGCCATCCCACCGAGGAGCCGGAGACCATGTTCTGGCGCATCGCCCGGGTCATTGCGGACGAGGACAGGAAGCACGGGGTCTCGGAAGCCGCGGTGGAGGAGGTCGCGCGCAGCTTCTACGAATTGATGACGAGCGGGAAGTTCGAGCCCAATTCGCCGACACTCATGAATGCGGGACGTCCACTCGGCCAGCTCTCCGCGTGCTTCGTGCTGCCGGTCGAGGATGCCCTGTCGAACGACCGCAGCGGGATCTACGACACGCTGCGGGCGATGGCGCTGGTCCACCAGTCCGGCGGCGGCACGGGTTTTTCGTTCTCGCGGCTGCGTCCCGAAGGCGACACCGTGCGCTCCACGATGGGGGTGGCGTCGGGCCCCGTGTCCTTCATGCGCCTGTACGACGCTTCGACCGAGGTCGTCAAGCAGGGCGGTACCCGCCGCGGCGCGAACATGGGGATCCTCCGCGTGGACCATCCCGATATCCGCGAATTCATCCGCTGCAAGAACGACACGTCGCAGATCACCAACTTCAACATCTCCGTCGCGATCACCGATGCCTTCATGCAGGCGGTCGCCGACGACGCGGAATACGACCTCGTGAGTCCCCGGTCCGGCGAGGTGGTCGGGCGCGAAAAGGCCCGCGACGTCTTCGACATGATCGTCGAGGGTGCGTGGAAGACCGGCGAGCCGGGCGTGTTCTTCATCGACCGCGCCAACGAGCACAACCCGGTGCCCAGGCTGGGCTGCTACGAGGCCACCAATCCCTGTGGGGAACAGCCGCTTCTCCCTTACGACGTCTGCAATCTGGGCAGCATCAACGTCGGCTGCTTTGTCCGGGAGGGGGACTTCGAACGCCCGGAGGACGCTATCGACTGGGACGCGTTCCGCCGCGTGGTGCACCTGTCCGTCCATTTCCTCGACAACGTGATCGACGCGAATCGGTACCCGCTCCAGGACATCACGGACCTCGCCCACCAGATCCGGCGCATCGGCCTGGGGATCATGGGCTGGGCCGACATGCTCGTTCGTCTGGGCGTCAGGTACGACGCGGACGAAGGCGTCGCGCTGGCGCGCACCGTCATGGCCTTCATCGAGGAGGAGACGAGGGTCGCGTCGGAGCGCCTTGCCGAGACCCGCGGGGCCTTCCCGGCCTGGGAGGACTCGATCTGGGGTCCGGACGAAACCTGCGCGCGAGACACTGACGGCAACCGCATTCGCCCGCACAGGAAGCTGCGGAACTGCAACCTGACGACAGTGGCCCCCACGGGGACCATATCGATCATCGCGGGGTGTAGCGGGGGCATCGAACCCCTGTACGCGGTGGCCTTCATGCGCAACCAGGCGGGGGTGATGATGCCCGACGTCAACGAGGACTTCGTCGCGCGCGCCAGGGCGGAGGGCTGGTATACGCCCGAGCTCATGGAACGGATCGCCGAGCACGGGCACATCCACTTCGACGAGGTCCCGGAGGAAGTCCAGCAAGTCTTCCGCACCGCGCACGACATCACACCCGAGTGGCACGTGCGCATGCAGGCCGCCTTCCAGGCCCATGTGGATTCGGCCATCTCCAAGACCACGAATTTCGCTTTCGAAGCCAACCGCAACGACGTCCGCAAGATCTACGAGATGGCGTTCGAAATGGGGTGCAAGGGCGTGACCGTGTACCGTGACGGTTCCCGGCCGATGCAGGTCCTGTCAACCGGCAAGACCGGACAGGAAGAAGATGCCGGCGCCTCGATCGACGTGGAGGAACTGCGGGGACAGCTTGCGGACTCCAGAGCCAGGACGCACGAACTCGAAGGCGAGCTGGATCGGCTCCGCCTGGAGCTGGAGGAACACGACCGGAATGCCGCGGCTTCGCGTCACAAGCGAAAGCGGCCGCCGATGCTGACCGGACGCACGATGAAGATGGATTCTCCGCTGGGCGACCTCTACGTCACCATCAACGAGGACGACCGGGGCAAGCCGTTCGAGGTCTTCTGCACGCTGGGCAAGGCCGGCGGAGCGGCGATGGCCGACTCGGAAGCCATCGGACGGCTGATATCGCTTTCTCTGCGGTCCGGAATCCCGCTCACGGCCGTACGCGACCAGTTGCGGGGGATCTCCTGCGATCGTGCGGTGGGCGTGGGTCCCCAGAAGGTCCTGTCGGCTCCCGACGCGATTGCCCAGGCTCTGGAGCGGTACATGTCCGAGAAGCAGGGCGTGCAGGCGGAGCTCCCTATCGACGCGCCGGTTCCCGCGGCCACGGCAGGGGGTGGGCCGGCGGCGCAGCCGGACCATAGCCCGTTCGTGGACCACACCGCGACCACGCTGGGGGCGTGTCCGGAGTGCGGAGCGGGTCAGCTCGCGTTTGAAGAAGGGTGCAAGCGCTGCTACGTGTGCGGCTTCTCGGAGTGCGGGTAGGCGCCGGTCGGAGTGCGCGCAGTCGATTGATCGCGGCTTCGGGCGGGTGATTCCGCGGCTGGCTGCCTGCCGCGCAGGATCCTCCCGCCGCCCCGATCAGGATCCGCCGGCGGGGTTGCGGTAGTCGAGCGGTGGGTCGCGGTCTCCCACGAGCGACACGTAGCGGAAGTCGGGCCCCACCCGTTCCCGGTACTCGGCCTTCGCCGCTTCGAGCAGTTCCGCATCGGTGAAGAGGTCCACCGCGGTCATTGCGAGCGTCTTGGCCGCGACGATCATCCCCTTGTTCCCGATCGAGGTGCCGCCCGCCGCGATGGCCTGCCAGGAGTGCGCGGGCGTGCCGGGCACCCAGGTCGCCGTGCCGATCCCCACCGTGGGCACGACCCAGCTCACGTCGGCCACGTCGGTCGAGCCGCCGCCCTGGCGCGGCGCGTAGGGCAGCACCCCGGCCGCGCTCTCGATGGGCGGCCGATTGTTCAACGTCGCCTGGATCTGTTCCGCGAACGCGCGCTCCTCGTCGTCGTACGTCACCCCGCCCACCTTTTCCAGGTTGGTCTGAGCCCGGCGCTGCAGGGCGTCGTTGACCAGCATCGCGTACAGGCCGTGGATCACCTCGAACTCCATCTCGGTGCCGGTACCCAGGGCCGCACCCTCGGCCGCCAGCACCACCCGGTCAAAGATCGAGCGCGCCGCCTCGACGTCCGGGTTCCGCACGTAGTAGTAGACCTCGGCGAAGTTCGGGACGACGTTCGGCGCCGATCCGCCGGCGGTGATCACGTAGTGGATGCGGGTCTCCTGCGGGACGTGCTCGCGCATCAGGTTGACCATGTGGTTCATCGCCTCCACCCCGTCCAGCGCCGAGCGGCCCTGTTCGGGAGCGCCCGCCGCGTGCGCCGAGATGCCCCGGAAGCGGAACTTGGCCGACTTGTTGGCCAGCGAGGTGGATGGGCTTGCGTCGTTCGCGCTGGACGGGTGCCAGTGCAGCACCGCGTCCACGTCGGCGAAGAGGCCGCCCCGCACCATGTAGACCTTGCCCGCGCCGCCCTCCTCGGCGGGTGTGCCGTAGAGCCGGATCGTGCCCGGCGTCCCGGACGAGGCCAGCCAGTCCTTGACCGCCAGCGCGGCCGCCACCGACCCGGCGCCGAAGAGGTGGTGCCCGCACGCGTGCCCGGCCCGCATCGAGAAGACCGGGTCGGGGTAGGGGCTGCGCGACTGGGTGATCCCGGGCAGCGCGTCGAACTCGGCCAGGACCCCGATCACCGGCGTCCCTTCGCCCCAGCTCGCCACGAACCCGGTCGGCATGCCCGCGACCCCGGCCTCGATTTCGAACCCGGCCCGGGCGAGCTGCTCCTGCAGCAGCGCCGAGCTCTCGGTCTCCTGGTAGCCGACCTCCGCGAGGTCCCAGATCTGTTGGGCGACCGTACCGTAGGTTTCCGAGTGGGCCTCCACGTGGGCGACCACTGATTCGTGGCCGGTCTGGGCGGTCGCGTGAACGGGGAGGACAAGGACGACGGTCGACAGCAGGGCGGTCGTGAAACGCGTGCTCATGGGTGCCTCGGGTCATGGGTGGGGACAATGCCTGGAATGGAACATAAGCCGCACGGCGCCAGGCCGCTCTCCGTGCTCGGGCGGCCTTGTCCACGGACTGCCAGGCCTCGCGACGCACTGCAGGGTGTACACGACGCCGGGGAATCACGATTTTCCCGTACACCAGCATGTGACAGAGGCCACACAGGAGAACGAATGCCCCGGAGAGATCGCGTCCGCGTTGCCGCCGTCCAGCCGCGCGGCTACCCGTTCAACACGGCGGCTGCCGTCGAGCACGTGTGCGCCGCGACCGCCGACGCCGCGGCGCAGGGCGCCGAACTGGTGCTCTTCCCCGAGGCCTTTGTCGGTGGCTACCCCTGGGGCCTCGCCTTCGGGACGTCGGTCGGTGGCCGCAAGCCGGCCGGCCGGCGAACCTTCGGGCGCTACCACGACGGAGCCATCACGATCCCGGGCCCCGAGACGGAGAAGATGGGCCGTGCCGCAAGGGACGCGGCAGTCTACCTGGCCGTGGGCGTGATCGAGAAGGGCGCCGCGCACTCGCCGGGTACGCTCTTCTGCACCCTCATCTACCTGGCGCCCGACGGGACCGTCGCCGGCTTGCACCGCAAGCTCAAACCCACGGCCGCGGAGCGCCTGATCTGGGGAGAGGGCGACGGGAGCACACTGCCCGTTCTCGATACCCCGTTCGCGCGGGTCGGGGGACTGATCTGCTGGGAGAACTACATGCCCCTGGCGCGCATGGCCATGTACGGCAAGGGCGTGGAGATCTACCTGGCGCCCACTGCGGACTCGCGCGACCGCTGGCAGGCTACCCTGCGCCACATCGCGCTCGAGGGCCGCTGCTTCGTGATCGGCTGCAACCAGTTCGTCACCAGGGACCACTACCCGCAGGATATCGAGGTCCTCGGCGAGCTCGACGGCTGGCCGGACACCCTCTCCAGGGGAGGAAGCGCCATCTACAGCCCCCTGGGCGAACTCCTCGCCGGCCCGCTGCTCGGCGAAGCGGGCGTGCTCCACGCGGACCTCGATCTTGGCGATATTCCGCGCGGCAAGTTCGACTTCGACGTCGTCGGCCACTATGCCCGACCCGACGTCTTCGAATTCCGGATTCGCGAGGAACCTCTGACGGCGGTGGGCATTCCGCGCTCGAACCGTTAGAATAAATATTCTCTAAAGACGAAATATCATTCATAAACAGGGATGCTCGACATGACTACAGCCACCGCCAGCCCCACATCGTCCCTCACCGACCGCTACCTGGAAGAAGCCGAGCGCTTTTCCGCCCACAACTATCACCCGCTGCCGGTGGTACTGGACCGTGGCGAGGGCTCGTGGGTCCGGGACGTGGATGGCAATCGCTACCTGGACATGCTCAGCTCCTACTCCGCGCTGAACCAGGGACACCGCCACCCGGCCATTCTGGAGGCGGCGCGCGAGCAACTCAACCGGCTGACGCTCACCTCGCGCGCCTTCCACAACGACCAGATGGGCCCGTTTCTGAGAGAGCTCTGCGAGGCGTCGGGGTTCGGTGCGGCGCTGCCGATGAACACGGGCGCCGAGGCCGTGGAAACCGCGATCAAGATGGTGCGCAAATGGGGGTACCAGGTCCGCGGGATTCCGGATGGCCAGGCCGAGATCATCGTCTGTGAGGACAACTTCCACGGGCGCACCACGACGATCGTCGGGTTCTCGTCCGAAGCGCAGTATCGCGAGGGATTCGGCCCGTTCACCCCCGGATTCAAGCTGGTTCCCTACGGGGACGTGGAGGCGTTGAAGCGGGCGATCGGGCCCAACACCGTCGGCTTCATGGTCGAGCCCATCCAGGGCGAAGCGGGGGTGGTCGTCCCGCCCGACGGCTACCTGCGTGAGACCGCGGCGCTCTGCCGCGACAATGGTGTTGCGTTTGTGGCCGATGAGATCCAGACGGGGCTGGGGCGTACGGGCCGGCTCTTCTGCTGTGACTGGGAGGGCGTGCGTCCGGACGTGCTCGTCGTGGGCAAGGCGCTGGGCGGTGGCGTATACCCGGTGTCGGCGGTGATCGCGGACGCCGAGTTCATGGATGTCTTCCGGCCTGGCGACCACGGCTCGACCTTCGGCGGCAACCCGCTGGGCGCGGCGGTGGGGAGGGCCTCGCTGCGAGTCATCCTCGACGAAGACCTGTCACGGCGCTCGGACGAACTGGGATCCTGGTTCATGGACCGGCTCCGCCGGGTCGCCTCGCCCCACGTCGAGGAGGTGCGTGGCAAGGGATTGCTCATCGGCGTGGTGATCAGGGAGTCCTCGGGGCCCGCGAGGCCGTTCTGCGAGGCGTTGCAGGAGCGCGGCATCCTCGCGAAGGAGACCCATCACCAGATCGTCAGGTTCGCGCCGCCCCTTACGGTGGCGCGGGACGACCTGGAGGCCGCGCTGGCCGAAATCGAGGCCGTTCTGAGGTGATTCGGACTTGGTTTAGCTAACTAGACTTAGCTAAGTTAGGCCGCGTCACGGGTTCAACCGGCACGGGTCAACCGCCCGGCGCAGGTCAGCCGTCCGGCACGGGTCAACCACCCGGTGCGGTGATCGTGCCCTGCCTGGAGGTGTCGATGTCGGCGGCCTCGCCTTCGCCGAACAGGACCGCGGCGATCTGCCCGTAGAGGAAACTGCGCGATTCCGCCTTGCGGGGGTCGAGCCCGTAATGGTTGATCAGCAGGGTCTGATGCTGCAGCCAGTCCTGCCAGCAGCGTGCACAGATCTCGCGCTGAATCCGCTCCCCGAGCTCGGATCGGAATGGCGGGCGGGGCAATGCGGGAGCCGGATCTCCCGGGTGGCGGCGGCAATCGATGGTGTTCACGCCGACAAGATAACATCGCCGAAGGGTCGCGGAGCGCGGCCATGCGCCCCCTCGGGGGAGGCGCCGGGCACACCGTTGCATCTGGACGCTGGTTCCCTCGGGTATAGATTGCTTCCATGCGTCGAACGCAGGCAACGGAGGTGCATCATGTCTTCAGCGAAAACGCCCGAGGCGATGTCCGCGGCAAATGGCGAGGGCCCCCTGTTCAACAAGGAGCAGCTGAAGCACCTGGAGAACAGGCTGCTGGAAGAGCGAAGCAAGGCGCTTCGCGGACTGGGCGTTTTCAACCAAGCGTCCAAGGAAGACCGCGGGGCCGTGGATTCGGATCTGGCGGCGTACACCGATCACATGGCGGATCAGGGGACCGAGGCGATGGAGCGGGAGAAGGCCGCGCTCTTCGCGACCAAGGAGGGGCGCTACCTCTACAGGCTTCAGGAGGCCCTTCGCCGGCTCTACCGTGATCCGGACAACTTCGGACGCTGCCACGCTACCGGGAAGCCCATCGGCTTCGAGCGCCTGGACGCGCTTCCGCACGCCCGCTACTGCATCGAGCACAAGCTGGAGCTGGAGAAGCGGGGGGGCTGACGCGGCCCGCAGTCACTTAATCGCCGCCAGGAGCTTCGCGCCCAGGACCTCCGCCTGCCACTGCCGCACGTCGCCCACCGCGCCCAGTTCGCGCAGACTTCCCGGGTTCGCGGCGGCTATGGCCCGCAGCACGTTGTTGGCCATGACGCGCCCGCGGTCCAGCGCCAGTTCATCGGCCACCCGGTTGCGCGCGGCCTTCAGGCGCTCGAAGGCGGCTTCCTCGTCGGGGGTCGGGCGCGATCGCTTCCTCGTCGGCAGGGGGTACGGAGACAGTTCGGCCGTGGGGAGACGGTCGACGTCCTCCAGCACCCGCAGGAGGGAGGTGCCCCTGGTGCGTGCGAGCCGAGCCGGGAAGCCGTTCACGCGCGCGAGTTGGTGGAGGGAGGCGGGTGACCTGACGACCACCTCGAACAGCGCGGCGTCGGAAGCCACCCTGAACGGAGCACGGTCCAGGTCGCGTGCGACGGCGTCCCGCCAGCCGATGACCGCGCGCAGAGCCGTGACGGCCCGCGGGGACAATCGCCGCGCCCCCCTGAAACGGGTCACCGGATCGGCGGGCGGGCCTGGTGTCTCGGGTAACGACGCGCTCCGGACGAGCCAGGCGCATTCCTCCTCCGCCCAGGACGCGCGGCCCACCTCCCGCAGCCGCGCCCCGAGGATGGCCGCCAGGCGATGAAGGTGGCGCGTATCGCCCGCGGCATACTCGACCATCTCCTCCGACAGCGGTCGCCGAGCCCAGTCCGCCTTCTGGAATTTCTTCGAGACCCGAATGCCCAGGTGTCTTTCGAGGAGTGCCTGCAGACCCACGGCGGGCTCCCCGAGCAGGCCGGCCTGCACCTGGGTGTCGACCAGGTGGGCCACACGAATGTCCAGATCACGGCGGAGCAGACGGAGATCGTAGGCCGCGCCGTGCATCAACACCCTGCGCCGCGGGTCCTCCAATCCCTTCAGGTGAGGCTTGAGATCGACCGCGAGAGGGTCCAGCACGAACGTCCGCGACGGCGTGGACAGCTGCACCAGGCAGAGCCGGTCCGAGTAGCGGTGGTAGCCCGCGGCCTCGCAGTCAACGGCGATGGTGCCGGCCGCAGCGATGGCAAGCCCCGCTTCCCGCGCCCGCTCGGGTGTGTCCACATAGGACGTAGCTCTTTGCAAGATGCCGCGTGTTCGTTTGGGTGAAAGCGTCGCAAAGTGGTCGGCCGCAACAAACTAACCTAGCTTCCCTGCCAGCGTTCCATGAGCCTGTGGATGGTTACTCACGGCTGCGGTCTTCCAAGTCACTCGTTAACCGGAGGGAGTGCGTTGCAGCAGATGCTGAGAACGAAGGTGGTCGCGACGATGGGGCCGGCCAGCTCCACGCCGGAAGTCGTCACCGATCTCGTGCGTGCCGGAATGGATGTCGCACGGATCAACATGTCCCACGGCAACCACGAGCATCATCGGCGCGGCGTGCGGCTGGTACGGGAGGCCTCCCGGAAGGTCGGCCGGCCCGTTGCCATTCTGGCCGACCTGCAGGGACCCAAGCTCCGCGTGGGCAGCCTCGAGAAACCCATGACCCTGAACGACGGCGACGTGGTCACGATCGCGCCGGCCGGCGAACAGGATCCGGGCGAGATTCCGACAGCCTACACCGAGCTTGCCGACGAGGTAACGCGTGGCACGCAGGTGCTTCTCGACGATGGCCAGCTGGAGCTGGAGTGCATCAGGACCGACGGGCAGCGAGCGGTCTTCAAGGTGGTTCGTGGCGGCATCCTCCGCTCGCGCAAGGGCATCAATCTGCCGGGTGTCGCCGTGAATACGCCGGCGGTGACCGACAAGGACAGCCGGGATCTGGACTTTGCCCTGGAGATGGATGTCGAGTTGATCGGGCTGTCGTTTGTGCGCAACGTCAACGATGTGCTGGGACTGAAAGACCGGATCAAGGGCCGCGCGTGGCTCGTCAGCAAGATCGAGAAGGCCCAGGCGCTCGAAGAGCTCGACGGAATCATGTCGTTCAGCGACGCCGTCATGGTAGCGCGGGGCGACCTCGGCGTGGAGCTGCCCTTCGCATCCGTTCCCCTTGCCCAGAAGCGGATCATACAGGCGGCGAACGGACACGGCTGCCCGGTCATTACGGCGACGCAAATGCTCGAGTCGATGACCATGTACCCGCGCCCGACGCGGGCGGAGACCTCGGATGTGGCCAACGCGATCATCGACGGAACCGACGCGGTGATGCTCTCGGGCGAGACCGCGGTGGGCAAGTTCCCGGTGAAGACGGTGGAGGTCATGGTCGGCATCGCGCGCGAGATCGAACGGAGCGGGGTGCTCGAAAAGGGACCCCACTACCTGGACCAGATGGGGCCCATCCGGCGGCGCGGCGCCTCTCCTCGCGAGCACGCGGTCGCGGCCTCGTCGGTGCGCGCGGCGCGGGACCTGAATGCCCCCGCGATCATCGTGATCACCCGCAGCGGCTTCTCGGCCCGGCTGGTTGCGTCCTACCGTCCCCCCATCCCTGTGTTCTCGGTCTGCACCGACCGCAAGGTTCAGCGCCAGCTCTCCGGGGTGTGGGGGGTGCGGCCGGTATTGGCGGAGCGCGGGGAGATCACCTACCAGAACCTGACCGACTTCGGCAAGCGCGTCGTGCTCGGTTCCGGCATGGGCCGGACCGGCGATCCTGTGATCGTGACGTCGGGCCTGCCGTTTCACTCACCCGGCTCGACCAATACCATGCGTATCGAGCAGCTGTAGCAGTCCGTGGATAGACCCGCCCGAGCACCGGAAGACCTCCTGAATTGCGCTTGACCTTTCTTGGGACCGGCACCTCCTTCGGTGTTCCCGTGATCGGGTGCACGTGCGCCAACTGCACTTCGCCGGATCCGCGCGACAGAAGAACGCGTCACGGAGCCCTGCTGACGCTGGACGGCGGCAACCTCCTGATCGACACTCCGCCCGAACTCCGGCTCCAGCTGCTCGCCGCGGGCGTCGACCGCATCCACGCGGTCTGGTACACGCACCTTCACGCCGACCACGTGCACGGGATCGACGACGTCCGCATCTTCTCCTCGCGGGGCCGTGGCCCGGTTCCGACCTACCTGCCCGAGGAATCGCGGCCGGAAATGGAGTCGCGGTTCTCGTACATCTTCGACGACCGGGTCGCGGTAGCCCGGGGGACCAGCAAGCCGAAGCTGGCACTCACGACGTACGGGGAGAACGCGGCGGTGAGCGTGCTCGGTGCCGAGATCACCCCGTTCAGGGTTCCCCACGGCCCGGTTGACGCGTTCGGCTTCCGTGTGGGTTCGCTCGGATACGTGACCGACGCCAAGCGCCTCCCGGCAGCGGCCCGAAACATCCTGGACGGAGTCGACACGCTCGTGCTGAATGCACTCTGGTGGGGCCGCCCGCACCCCACGCACTTCAACATCGAGGAAGCCGTGGAGGCTGCGCGCGGCATCGGGGCCCGCCGGACGTTCCTCACGCACCTCACCCACTTCGTTGGATACCGCGAACTGGCGGCGGCCCTTCCACCGGGGATCAAGCCCGCATACGACGGTCTCGTCGTGGACCTGGCCGACCCCTCCGGTGAGTAGCAGCCCGTGGACAAAATCCCCCCGGCATTCGAGCGGCGATGCATCCGGGCCGGACCGCTTCGCTCTGCGTTGCTCCTCGGGCCCGTAGCGCTGCTACTGGCCCTTCGTCGCGCCTTGCCGGCCCGGCGCCTCGCCGCTCTCGGTGCTCGGGCGGCTTTATCCACGGACTGCTAGCATGTCCTCGCCGACGATCGACTTTGCCAACGCGGTCGCGGGCGTCGTCCCGGGGACGGGCGTCGACCCGGACCGCCTGCACGGCGACCTGGCCGCGCGGTTCCGGGACGCTCACGCGGCGGTGGAAGCGCGCAGGCGCGCCGGCGAGATGGGGTTCTTCGCTCTCCCCGCCGACCGCGATCTCGCCGTACGCACCGCGGCTGTCGCCGCGACGATAGCCCCGCGCTTCGAGTCGCTGGTCGTCATCGGGATCGGCGGGTCCGCGCTCGGAACGGCCGCGCTCAGGGACGCCCTGCTGCCTCCTGCCTGGAACGAGCTGGATGCGGCCTCGCGCGGCGGCCGTCCGCGGCTCCACCTCATGGACAACCCCGATCCCGATTCCGTCGCCGCGCTGCTCGGCCGCCTGAACCCCGCACGCACGTGCTTCAACGTGGTCAGCAAGTCCGGATCGACGGCCGAGACCATGGCCCATCTCCTGGTCGCGTGGGACTGGGTGGAGTCCGCGCTGGGCCCGGGCGGTCCGCGGGAGCGCTTCGTCGTGACGACCTCGCCCGGGCGGGGTCCGTTGCGGAAACTCGCCGGGGACCACGGTCTTCTCACGCTGGACGTGCCGCACGCCGTGGGGGGGCGCTTCTCGGCGCTGTCGCCCGCCGCCCTGTTCCCTGCGGCTGCAACGGGAATCGACACCGGCGCCGTGCTGGCCGGCGCCGCCGGGATGGCCGCGCGCTGCTCCGCCCCGGAACTGCAACAGAACCCCGCGGGCGTCCTGGCGACGCTGCTGCACGTCGCAGACACCGAAATGAGCTGCCCGGTGCACGTCTTCATGCCGTACGCCGACCGTTTGCGGGGACTGGCATACTGGATCCAGCAGCTCTGGGCCGAGTCGCTCGGAAAGGCGGTCGACCGCAAGGGACGGCTCGTCGAGAGCGGACCCACGCCCCTGCCGTCCTTCGGTGCCGGCGACCAGCATTCGGTCCTGCAGCTGATCATGGAGGGGCCCCGAGACAAGATTGTCGTTTTCCTGGGCAGGGAGGTGCCGGAACGCGACGTGGGGATCCCGGAGCGCTTCGCGGAAGATCCGGCCCTGGCCTGTCTGGGCGGTCACACGCTGTTCGGCCTCCTGGACGCGGAGCGCCGCGCGACCGCAGAGGCACTGAGGAGGGCTGGACGCCCGAACCTCACCGTCATGACGGAGCAGCTGGACGCGCACGCCGTGGGGGGCCTGTTGATGCTCTTCCAGATCGCAGCCGTATATGCGGGTGAGTTCTACGGCGTGAATCCCCTGGACCAGCCGGGGGTCGAGCTGGGGAAGAAGCTGGCGTTCGGGTTGATGGGACGGGACGGATATCCCCGGCCCGAGGCGCCCCGTTCCGATTCGCGTTGGCGTGTCTGACGCGGTGCTTTTAGCTTAATCCGCCAGGAGGCGAGGATGAGTTCCGGAGAAGATCAACACACTGTCATTATCGAGAAGGACCGCGGTCCCGAAATCGGAGCGTTCCTTGTTGGAGCGCTCGTCGGAGCGGGCCTCGCGCTGCTCTTCGCGCCGGGGTCGGGCGCCGAAACGCAGCGGCGGATCCGGGAGCAGGCCAGGAAGCTGAAGGACCTCACCGAGGAGCGGGTCCGGGGGCTGCGCGAAGACATCGGCACCCGCATGGATTCGGCGAAGGGCGTGGTGGCCCAGGGACGGCATATGGCGGCGGAGGCCCGCGGCGAACTGGAAGAGAAGCTGGAGCGGTCCAAGGCGGCGTACCGCGCGGGCATCGAAGCGGCTCGCGCGGAGTCGCAACGCCAGCTTGCGGACGGCGAAAGCCCGCAGGCGTCAGAGGGGGACGCCTGACGACAACAATGCGCATCCGGAGGAGCCCACCCACGTGAAGATCTACCTGGACACCGCCAACCTGGATGAAATCCGCGAAGCCGCGAGCTGGGGGATTCTGAGCGGCGTAACGACCAATCCCAGCCTGATGGCGAAGGAAACCGGAGCCGACTTCGAGGACACGATCCGGACCATCGCCGGCCTGGTCGACGGCCCCATCAGCGCGGAGACGGTCTCCGAAGACGCCGACGGCATGGTTGCCGAGGGAAGGGAGTACGCGGCCTGGCACCCCAACGTGATCATCAAGGTGCCGAGCACTCCGGCGGGGCTGCAGGCGGTTCACCGGCTCGGGCAGGAGGGGATCCGCTGCAACGTGACCCTGATCTTCAATGCGAACCAGGCGCTGATGGCCGCGCTGGCGGGGGCATTTGTGGTCTCGCCGTTCATCGGGCGGGTCGACGACATGTCCGAGGACGGGATGGAACTGATCCGCGAGATCGCCGCCATCTTCGAGCAGGACCCGGACATCCACACCCGGATTCTCGCCGCGTCGATCCGACATCCCCGCCACTTGATCGAGTCCGCCCTGGCCGGCGCCCACATCGCCACCTGCCCGTTCAAGGTTCTCCGGCAGGCCATGAAGCACCCCCTTACCGACCGCGGGATGGCCAGCTTCCTCGCCGACTGGAAGGCCAGGGAGGCAGCCATGGCGGTGACGGCGGGGGCAGGGGTCTGATCGCGGCGCCTCACCGCTCTCGATGGTCACGCGGGATCATTCACCGGCTGCTGGTGGCTCGCGGCGCGTCGTTGCCCGCAACAGGAAGGCCCGCCACCAATACGAGGTCCTGGACACCTGGGAAGCCGGGCTGGTGCTGTGGGGAACGGAGGTGAAGTCCATCCGCGCGGGCAAGGTGGCGTTTCAGGACGCGCACGCCCGGACAGAAGCAGGCGAGATGTGGCTGCACAACCTCCACGTGGCGCCGTACGAGGCCGGGAATCGGTGGAACCACGAGGAGACCCGGCCGCGCAAGTTGCTGCTCAATCGAGGTGAGATCCGGCGGATCACCGCGCGGGCCGAGGAAAAGGGGCTCGCGATCGTTCCCCTGGACCTCTATTTCCGCAGGGGCAGAGCCAAGGTCACGCTGGCGCTTTGCCGCGGCAGGAAGCACCGGGACCGGCGGGAGGCGCTCAGGCGCAGGACCATGGAGCGTGAGGCGGAGAGAGCGATGAAGGACCGGGCCGGATGAGCACAACGCGCGAAGTGTTCGGCACCCGCTTCGCCAACCCCGTGCTCATGGCCGCCGGCACCTGCGGCTTCGGCGAGCCGCTTGTCGACGTCATGTCTCCCGGCGAGGTCGGGGGGCTCGTGACCAAGTCGGTCACGCTCGCGCCCCGTCGGGGAAACGCGCCGCCCCGGGTGACCGAGTACCCCGGGGGAATGCTCAATTCCGTGGGCCTCGCGAACCCCGGATTGAAGGGTGTGCGCGACCGGAAGCTGCCCTGGATGCGGCGCCATCTCGGGGGTCTTCCCGTCCTGGTTTCGGTTGCGGGCGCGACCGTCGACGAGTACGAGGCGGTCGTCGGCGGACTGGAGGAGGAGGAGGGGTTCTGCGGATTCGAACTCAATCTCTCCTGCCCGAACGACGCGCATCTGCACGGGGTGCCGTTCTGTCTCGATGCCGATGCGATGCGCGAGGTGCTCGATCGCGTGCGGCCGCGCACCGCGCGCCCCCTGCTGGTCAAGCTCGCACCCAACGATCCCGACATCGCCGTAACCGCGGCCCTGGCCGTGGCTGGCGGCGCCGACGGCATCACGGCCATCAACACGCTCCCGGGACTGCTCAGCGACGCCGGCGGGCGCCCGCGGTTGGGTGCCGGCCAGGGCGGCGTGAGCGGCCCCGCGCTCCTTCCGGCCGGGCTGGCTGCGGTGCGACAGGTCGCCGAGGCCGTGGATGTGCCGGTGGTGGGCGTGGGCGGGATTCTCACGGGTGACGATGCGGCGGCCTATCTCGCAGCGGGTGCATCGCTCGTGCAGGTGGGCACCGGGTCGTTTGCGGATCCGCGGTGTGCAGGGCGGGTCGCCCGGCAACTCGCGGTGCGGAGCTGGGGCGCGTGAACGGGGGGCACGGTCCCGTGAACGACCGGGTGATCGTCGCGCTGGACGCCCCGAGCGCGGAGCACGCGCTGCGTCTGGTCGACCGCATCGGGCCGGAGTGCCGCTTCTACAAGGTGGGACTCGAACTCTACACCGCGGCCGGGTCCGCGGTGGTGCGCGCGTTGCGTAAACGGGGACACCAGGTCTTTCTCGACCTCAAGCTGCACGACATCCCGAACCAGGTGGCGGGCGCGACGGCCAGGGCGGTCGAACTCGGCGTGACCTTCCTCACCGTGCATGCGATGGGGGGCCGCGACATGCTGGCCGCCGCGGCCGCGGCGGCGAAAGGGTCGGTCGGGCTTCTGGGCGTGACCGTGCTGACGTCGCTGGACGAGGAAGGGCTGGGAGCCGTGTTCGGACGCGACATCCCGGACGTGGGCCGCGAAGCGGATCGCCTCGCGGCCATGGTGGGCGAGGCGGGGCTGGCGGGCGTGGTGTGTTCGGCGGCCGAGTCGGCACGCCTGCGGGCCGGACTGGGTCCCGGCTGCGCCATCGTCACTCCGGGGATCCGGCTCGCCGGCGACGCGGTCCACGACCAGCGGCGCGTGCGCACCGCCGGCGAGGCTTTCCGGGACGGCGCAACCCACATCGTCGTCGGCCGCCCGGTGACCGGTGCCTCCGATCCGGCGGCGGCCTACGCGCGCATCGTCGCGGACGCCGAGCGCGGACGCTGACACCCGTCACCACGCGCGCGCCTATATTTCACCCCATGAAACTCTACGACTCGCTGCGCCGCGACACCCACGGCTTCGTGCCGCTGAACCCGGGACGCGTCACCGTCTACGGCTGCGGACCGACGGTGTACGACTTCGCCCACATCGGCAACTTCCGCGCCTTCATGGCCTACGACCTGCTTCACCGCCATCTCAGGTGGCGAGGCTACGAAGTGGATTTCGTCGTGAACTTTACCGACGTGGACGACAAGACGATCGCCGGCGCACACGCGGCGGGTCAGCGGCTGGCGGAGCACACGGCGCCTTTCGTCGACGCGTTTCTGGAGGACGCGCGAACGCTCGGATTCCTTCCGTTCTCACGCCACCCGCGCGCCACCGGGCACATACCCGCCATGCTGGACTTCGTCGAGCGGCTGGTTCGGGGCGGCAACGCCTATCACGCGGCCGACGGCTCCGTGTACTTCGACGTCTCGTCCTTCCGCGACTACGGCCGTCTCTCCGGAAAGGGGACCGAGACGGGGAGCGCGCGCGCGCGCATCGCCTCGGACGAATACGAAAAGGGCGACGCCCGCGACTTCGCGCTGTGGAAGGCCGCGCAGCCCGCCGACCGGGAAGTGGGGGCCGTGTGGGACTCTCCCTGGGGGCCGGGCAGGCCGGGGTGGCATCTGGAGTGCTCGGTCATGGCCCAGGCGCTCCTCGGGGACACGATCGACATCCACCTCGGGGGGGAGGACCTGCTCTTCCCGCATCACGAAAACGAGATCGCGCAGTCCGAGGTGGCCACCGGCCGGCCCTTCGCCCGCTTCTGGATGCACGTGAAGCACCTGAAGGTCGACGACCGCAAGATGTCCAAGTCGCTCGGGAACTTCCACACCGTACGGGAACTCGTCGACCGGGGCCACGATCCCGCCGCGATCCGCTGGGTACTGCTGTCGGCGCACTACCGCAGCGAACTGAACTTCACGCGAGACGGCCTCGACGACGCGACCCACGCGGTCCAGCGCCTGCTGGATTTCCGGCGCCGCGTCCGGGAGGCACCGATGGCACCGGGACGGGGAGGGACGCTGGCCGCCTCGGCGCGCGAGCATCTCGCGGCGTTTGGCGGGGCGCTGGATCAGGACCTGAACGCGCCCCGCGCCATGGCCGCCTTGTGGGCTCTGGCGAGGGACGTCAACACGGGTCTGGACGAAGCCGGTGGAGGGATCGCGAGCCGGGACCGCGCCGAAGTGCTTGCGGTACTCGGCGAGATGGATGGCGTCGTGGGCATATTGGATCTTGCCGCCGGGAGCCGCGAGGTCGGCGACGAGACCGAGGAATGGATCCGGCGGACGGTGGAGGCCCGCGACCAGGCCCGCGCCCGGCGCGATTTCGAGACCGCGGACCGCCTCCGCGACGAGTTGGCTGCCGAGGGCGTGCAACTCGAGGACGGCCCGGATGGTACCAGGTGGAAGCGGGTGCACGTCGGCGCCTCCGCCAGGAGCAGCTGACCCCGGCCGCGACTCGCTGCCGGAAGCAAAGGCCGGGTCGAGGGGCCGGACTGCCGCGTGCACTTCCCTCGACCGGGGATCGGAGGCAACTTTCGCAGGTGCTGACGTAGCTCAGTTGGTAGAGCAGCTGATTTGTAATCAGCAGGTCCGGGGTTCGAGTCCCCGCGTCAGCTTGTGGCTGGTCGGAGACCGGAACGCCGTTCAGGCTCACTTGCCGTTGGACAAGACTCGCAGTTGATACTCGCCCACTGAACAGTTACCTTTCTTTGCTCGTTTCCATCCGAGCCCGGGGACGCCGACAGCCAGCTTGGCGGGCAGGGGTGGGAACGTGTTTTTTGGTGGGGTACCGAAGCGGCCAAACGGGGCAGACTGTAAATCTGCTGGCAGACGCCTACGTAGGTTCGAATCCTACCCCCACCATGGAGGCATTCCGGGGCTGGGCACGGAGTCCCTCCGATGGCTGCGGGAGTAGCTCAGTTGGCTAGAGCATCAGCCTTCCAAGCTGAGGGTCGCCGGTTCGAATCCGGTCTCCCGCTCTCGGTTCGGCCCGGACTGTCCGGGGCGGACCGGTGCGATGCGAGGTGCTCTGGTAGCTCAGTGGTAGAGCGCTTCCTTGGTAAGGAAGAGGTCGCGGGTTCAATCCCCGCCCAGAGCTTGGCGGGACGGGGAGCCGACCCGCGCCACTGAAAGGCAAACGACAGCAGCAGGACGACACCGGGCGGTCAGGGGGCGCCCGCGTCCAGGGACCACAATCTGAGCGGGGGTAGAATGGCGAAGGAGACCTTCGAGCGAACGAAGCCACATGTGAACGTGGGGACGATCG
>CAZRQE010000087.1:0-24305 GCA_964602175.1 uncultured Gemmatimonadaceae bacterium
GGCGAGCGCGACCCTCCGGGCGCGAGCGACCCTCCGGGCGAGCGCGACCCTCCGGGCGCGAGCGACCCTCCAGACGCGGGCGTGGGGACGGGGACGAGGCCGCCGGGTCGGGACGCATCGCGGCCGCGTTCGAAGAGCGGCGGGCACGGCAGCGCGCGGCCAGGGAACGCGCCGAACTCGACCAGGTCGACGCGGTTCTGGACAAGATCTCGGCCCGGGGCATCGAGTCGCTCACCGCGGAAGAGCGCGAGCTCCTTGACCGGGTGTCGAGGCAGACAAAGGCCAACTAGCGGGGGCGAAACGCGGCGCCGCGCGCAGACGCTTCGCGGTCCCCTCCTTGACCCGTGCGTGGCGCGGTTTCTACAATCCGCAACCCTTCGCCGATCGCGAAGGTGCCCCATCCCCGGATGACGGCGGCCCCCAGGGGCGTCGTGCGGTCCCGGGCGAACGGGATCAGGCAATCAGCGACAGGAGGTGGCATGGCCGCGGCCAAGTCTTTCAGAACGGAACAGATCCGCAACGTGGTGGTGCTCGGACACGGCGGGTCGGGGAAATCGACCCTTATCGACGCGGTGTGCTTCGCGTCGGGGACCTCCCGCCGCAAGGGCAATGTGGGCGACGGGACGGCCCTGACGATGACGACGCCCGAGGAGACGGGTCACGGCATGTCGATGCAACTCACGGTCGCGCACGCGGTCTGGAACGGCACGAAGATCAACCTGCTGGACACGCCGGGCTACATGGACTTCGTCGGCGAAGCGACCGCCGCCGCGCGGGTGGCCGATGCCGCCGTGGTTACGGTGAGCGCGACGTCGGGGGTGGAGGTCGGGACCGAGATGGTGTGGCAGCTCTGCGAGGATCGGGAGCTTCCCCGCATGGTGTTCGTGTCCATGATGGACAAGGTGCACGCCAACTTCGCCAAGGTCCTGGACGACGTGAAGGAGATGCTCGCCCCAGGGGCGATTCCGGTGGAGGTTCCGATCGGCGCGGGAGACGGGTTCCGCGGCATCGTCAACCTCTTCACGGGCAAGGCGCACATCTACAAGCCGGGCACGACGACGGGCGAGTACGAGGAGGGACCGATTCCCGACGACGTCGCGGACGAGGTGGAGGAGTGGACGACCGAGCTCATGGAGACGCTCGCCACGACCGACGAGGACCTCCTCGACCGCTACCTGGAGGGGGATGAGATCTCGCCGGAGGAACAGATCGCGGCGTTGGCGCTGGCGGTGGCCGAGGGCGAGGCGGTCCCGGTGTTCTGCGGCGCGGCCGAGCAGTCCTGGGGCGTGCGCACGCTCGCGCAGAAGATGGTCGAGCTGCTCCCGCATCCGGGCCAGGGCGGGGACATCGACGCCGCGGGGGCCAACGGGGACTCGGTCCGGTTGCGCGCGGCCGACGACGAGGGCGTGAGCGCGCTGGTCTTCAAGACGAGCGCGGAGCCCCACGTAGGCGAGCTGTCGCTCTTCCGCGTGTATTCGGGGATGATCGTGAACGGGACCGAGCTGCGGAACACCACGCGCAATGCGACCGAACGGATCAATCACCTGGCCATTCCGCAGGCAAGGGAGCGTGTGGAGGTGGAGGCGCTCCACGCGGGTGATATCGGCGTGGTCGCCAAACTGAAGTCCACACACACCAACGACACGCTCTGCGGTACCGGGCACTCGGTGACGCTCGAGGGGGTGGCCTTCCCGAGTCCGGACATCTCGATCGCGGTACGCGGCGCGGCGCGCGCGGACGAGGACAAGCTGGGCGAGGCGCTGGGCAAGCTGCAGGATGAGGATCCCACCTTCGTCGCCGCGTTCAACCCGGAGTTGCGGCAGACGATCGCGCGCGGGATGGGCGAGCTGCACCTGGACGTGCAGTTCGCGCGGATGAAGCGGAAGTACTCGGTTTCGGTGGAGACCGAGCGCCCCCGGATCGCCTATCGGGAGACGATCAGGGGATCCGCGGAGGGGCAGGGGCGCTTCAAGAAGCAGACTGGCGGCCGCGGCCAGTTCGGTGACTGCTGGGTTCGACTGCGCCCGCTGGGTCGCGGCGAGGGCTACGAATTCGTCAACTCGATCAAGGGCGGCGTGATCCCGACGAAGTACGTGCCGTCGGTCAACCGCGGGATTCAGGAGGCCGCCGGGAGGGGGGTCGTTGCCGGGTATCCTCTGGTCGACTTCGCCGCCGAGTGCTACGACGGTTCGTACCACTCGGTGGATTCATCGGATATCGCGTTCAAGGTGGCCGGTTCCTACGCGTTCCGGAACGTTGCCGAAAAGGCGAGTCCGGCGCTCCTCGAGCCGATCATCGAGGTCACGGTCACCACGCCGGACGAGTACGTGGGCGACATCATGGGAGACCTGAACGGGCGCTCGGCGCGGGTGCTCGGCATGGAGCCCGAGGGCGGAAAGACCGCGATCAAGGCGCAGGTGGCCGAGGCGGAGCTGCACAAGTACGCTTCGGCGCTGCGCTCGATCACCCAGGGCAGGGGGCACCACCGGCGCAAGATGCTCGGCTACGACTTCGTCCCGGCGGCCCGGATCGCGCAGATCGTGGCGGAGGCGGAAGAACGGGACGATTAAAGCGGGCTCGGCCGCGGGTCCGTTACCGCGTGTAGATCAGCAGCACGCCGTTGCGTCCCCGGTCCCCGTAGAGCAGGCCTGCCTCCAGGGGCGTGATGAACTGGATGCTCCGGACGTCCTGCGGATTGAGTTCATGGAGGAAGAAGGAGGGGTCGGGGACGGGGCCGTCGTTGATGCGCACCTCGACCATGTTGCAGGTGTTGGGGTTGCTGCCGCTCCGCCCCCGAATCATCTCGATGCACACACCCATTTGCGGCTGTCCGAACGCGTCGGCCATGTAGGTCTCCGTAACGGACAGGCCGGGCATCCGCGCCGCTCGCGCGAGCGAGGCGAAGTCGAACATCCGTGGTATCAGGGAATCCACCTGCGCCTCGCTCAGTCCCGAAAAACGCGTGCCCGGCGTTGTGGTGATCCTTCGATCCCTCCGGCGTCCGGTCACGACGAGGGGCTCGAGGACGATGGCCTCGGTGGCCAGCAGGACTTCGAGCCCGAGCGCCTCGTTGCTGAAGACCGTCAGCGAGTCGATGCGGGTGGCGTACCCCAGGTTGTCCGTCTGGATGATCTGCTTGCCGGGGGGGATTCCGGCGAATCCGAACCTGCCTTCCGAATTGGTGATCGCGTTGTGGTTCGTGCCGACGAGCCGGACCTCGGCTCCCGCCAGGGGGGCGCGGGTGGCGTAGTCCATCACGGTGCCGTTGATCGTGACCGGGTCGGATATGTGAATGGTCATGTCCAGCACGTGCGGACCCGGCTGGACGATCTCGACGGGGAGCGTCGCGTTGGTGCCGAAGGTCGCCGTGATCGACAGTTCCGCGTTGGCGTCCAGGCCGCACAAGATGAATTCGCCGGAGTTCTCGGTCCGCGTCTCCGCGACCACGCGCTGCCTCTGCATGACGCCCACCCTGTCGCCCAGCGCGACGACCCGTGCACCCGGCAAAGGGACGGAGGTCAGCGCGTCGGTGACGATTCCGCCGATCGAGGTGTTGCCCAGACCGGTCTCGGCCGAGCACCACGCGGTCAGGATGGTCTCCCGGGAGGGGATCGCGAGATAGGCCTCGGCCACGCTCGCGCCCCGGACGACGACCTGCTGGGTCGACCCCGCGACGCCGAGGGTGCCGAGTCTCGGGTGAAAGAACATCAACGTGTGTTCGCCCTCGGGGATGCTGTCCAGGCGGAACGCGCCGTCTTCGCCGGTGTTGCCGATCGCGGACGTTCCCAGGACGGCCACCCGTGCCTCTGCCAGGGGAGAGCTTGTGGTGCTGTCGTACACCATGCCCAGGATGCTCCCGGTCGGTCGGTCCGCATCCTGCGCGGCGAGGGCCGCCGTCTGCATGGATGCGATCAGGACGGCGGCAAGGGTGTGGAGTCTGTGCTTGGTCATCGCGCTTTCAGTGTGGTTCGCTGTGGGCCCGTCGCGTGGCCGGCTTCGGGGCGGTAGGGCGGCGGACCGCGGGCCGTATCTCTTGAACCCTCCCAGATACTATATCGTTCCGGGCCGCAAAAGGTGACACCGCCCCGGGGATGGGGCCGTTCGATGAGATGGGGCCCCGTCACGGTTCGCTATATTATCCCATCGGACGCCTGGCGCGCATCCCGGGTTGCCGGGTCGTTTTCCTACGGAGGGGAGCTGTGGCGGGACACAGCAAGTGGTCGCAGATCAAGCGCAAGAAGGCGGTCAACGACCAGAAGCGCGGCCAGATGTTCACCAAGCTGATCCGCGAACTCACCGTAGCGGCGCGTGAGGGGGGCGGGGATCCCAACTTCAACCCGCGGTTGAGGCTGGGTGTGGACGCGGCGAAGTCCGCCAACATGCCCCAGGAGAACATCGACCGGGCCATCAAGCGCGGCACCGGCGAACTGGAGGGCGTGACCTACGAGGAGATCGTGTACGAAGGGTATGGTCCCGGCGGCGTGGCGCTGTACATCGAGACCCTGACCGACAACCAGAAGCGGACGGTGGCCGAGGTCCGCCATCTGCTGGACAAGAATGGGGGCAATCTGGGGACGGCGGGCTCCGTGGCGTGGCAGTTCGACCGCAAGGGGATGGTCTACGTCGACGCGGCCGAGGTCGATGAAGACGCGGTTTTCGAGGCCGCCGTCGAGGCGGGCGCGGACGATGTGGCGAGCGAGACGGGCGAATACGTCGTGACGACCGATGCGGGATCGCTGCACGAGGTGCGCCGCGCGCTCGTCGGCGCGGGCCTCACGGTCGCTTCGGCCCAGCTCGCGATGGTCGCTAGGAACGAGGTGGCGGTTGCCGGAAAGACGGGTGAGCGGCTGCTGAAACTCCTGGAATTGCTGGACGACCACGACGACGTGCAGCAGGTGCATTCGAACGCCGATCTCGACGAGTCGGTGCTGTCCCGGGCCCTGTGAACACGGGCGCCGGTCCAGGCGGCCGCGTGCTGCTCGGCATCGATCCCGGCACGGCGGTCACGGGGTTCGGGGCGGTGGCGGTCGATGGCCGGCGCCGCGCGGAATTGCTCGAATGCGGGGTAATCCGGACCTCGCCGAAGGCGTCCCTCGTGGTGCGGCTCCTGGAGATCCACGAGGGTGTCGAGGAGCTCATCGCGCGCCTGGGTCCCGAGGTCATGGCGATCGAGAGCGCGTTCCAGGGCAAAAACGTGCGGAGCGCGATGACGCTGGGACAGGCGCGCGGCGCGATCATCGTGGCGGCCGCCAGGAGCGGCGTCGAGGTGGCCGAGTACGCGCCCCGCGCGATAAAGCAGGCGGTCACGGGCACCGGGGCCGCGACGAAGGAACAGGTCGCGTACATGGTGCGCCGCCACCTGCGTCTCCGGTCGGATCCGAAGCCGCGAGATGCGGCTGACGGGATCGCGGCCGCGCTGTGCCACGCGTACACGGGACCGCTCCCGAAGCGCACGGCTTCCTCCCGGGCGGCCTCTTGATCAGCCGGGTCCGCGGACGCCTCGTCGGTCTGGACGTCGACCGGATCGAGGTGGACACGGGGGCGGGGGTCGTGTACGAGGTGCACGTTCCACTCACGGTCTTCAATCGCCTTCCGGCCCAGGGCGCCGAACTGGAACTTCTCACCGCGTACATCGTGCGCGACGACACCCCCAGCCTGTACGGATTCCTGGACATACGCGAGCGGACCCTCTTCCTGCGGCTCCTTACCGTGCAGATGGTGGGCCCCCGGCTGGCTCTCGCCATGATGAGCGCCTACCATGCCGGCAGACTCGCGCGTGCCATCGCCGAGCGGGATGCCAAGGTCCTCATTCAAGTCAGTGGCCTGGGCAGGAAAACCGCCGAACGCGTGATCCTGGAGTTGTCCGACAAGGTCCGCGACATTGCCGTGACGGAAGTGGGGGACGACCCGGACTCGGGCAGGGCAGCTGAGGCGGTGGCCGCCCTGATCAGTCTCGGATACTCCTTCGCCGAGGCCGACACGGCGGTGCGCGACGCTTCGGGCGGCGGCGGTGCGGAGACGACGGAAGAGCTCGTGCGGCGGGTCCTCGCAGACCGTGCTGCCGCCCCGGGACCGTAGGAGGGATCGCTACAGCGACATGGCACGACGAACGGAAGTGACGACTCCGGAGATTCTCCCGCAGGAGACGCGCGCCGATGCGTCGCTGCGGCCGGAGCGGCTGGCACATTTCGTGGGTCAGGACAGCGTGAAGGAAGGGTTGCGGATCTCCATCGAAGCCGCGATCGAGCGCGGCGAGCCGCTCGACCACATCCTCTTCCACGGGCCGCCGGGACTGGGCAAGACGACGCTGGCGATGCTGCTGGCACGGGAAATGGCCGTGAACATCACCAACACCTCGGGACCGGTGATCGAGAAGCCAGCCGACCTGGTGGGCGCGCTCACCAACCTTCGTGCGGGGGACATCCTCTTCATCGACGAGATACACCGTCTGCGTCCCGTCATCGAGGAGTTTCTGTATCCGGCCATGGAGGACTTCAAGGTCGAGGTGAGGTTGTCGGAGGGTCCGAGGGCGCAGACCATGACCATGTCGGTCGAGCCGTTCACGCTGGTGGGGGCGACAACCCGTTTCGGCCTGCTCACCGCCCCGATGAGGGCCCGCTTCGGCATCACCGAGCGGCTGGACTTCTACCCGAGCGGCGATCTGGCCCGCATCATCGAGAGGAGCGCGAGGATCCTCGGTATCGAGGGGACGCGCGCGGGCGCGGTGGAACTGGCGAAACGCGCGCGCGGAACGCCCCGGGTGGCCAATCGGCTGTTGCGGCGGGTGCGCGACTTCGCGCAGGTGCGGGCGGACGGGGTGCTTGACGCGTCGGTCGTGCGCGATGCCCTGGAGTTGCTCAACGTCGATGAGTACGGACTCGACGGGATGGATGTCCGGATTCTCCTCACCATCATCGACAACTTCGGGGGCGGGCCCGTGGGCCTCAATTCGCTGGCCGTGGCGTTGGGCGAGGATGCCGGGACGATCGAAGAGGTCTACGAGCCCTTCCTGATCCAGGAGGGCTTCATGATGCGGGGTCCGCGGGGACGGGTCGCCACCGGCAAGGCATATGCGCGATTCGGGCGTCCGGTTCCCGACCGGGGCGGTGCGGGGCCGGGGGACGGGCCCGTGGCGGGACAGCCGACGCTGTTCAACTGAATGCCGCCGTCGTCACGGGCCGGGATCGGGGCTGCCTCCGGGGTCGCGACCTCCGACTTCGACTACGAACTTCCGCCCGAGCGGATCGCCCGGTATCCGGCCGCCCGCAGATCGGACTCGCGTCTTCTGGTTCTCGCTCGGCGTTCGGGCGAGGTCCGGCACATGCGCTTCCGCGATCTGCCCGGACTCATGGACGCGCGGGATCTGCTGGTCGTCAATGATACGCGTGTCTTCCCGGCCAGGCTCCGGGGGTGGAAGCCGACGGGTGCCGCGGGCGAAGTCCTCCTGCTGAGGCCCGCCAGGGGGGAGGACGACCATGTGTGGGAGGCGCTGGTCCGTCCGGGTCGCAAGCTCAAGCCCGGCCGGGTGCTGGTCGTGGGGCCGGAACTCTCGGTGCGGATCGTCGATGCCCTTCCGGACGGAAGGCGGATCGTCCGCCTGGAAACGCCGCTTGCCGTCCGCGACGCTCTGGAGAGATTCGGGCGCGTTCCTCTGCCGCCCTACCTGGAACGCGACGACGAGCCCCTTGACCGCGAACGGTATCAGACCGTGTACGCCCGGCACGAAGGATCGGTGGCGGCCCCCACGGCAGGGCTCCATTTCACGCCGGAGCTGTTTGCGGACCTGGGCGCGCGCGGGGTCCGGACGGCATCGCTTACGCTGCACGTGGGCACCGCGACGTTTCGTCCCGTGGAGGCCGAGGATCCGTCCCTTCACGCCATGGACGCGGAGTGGTTCGATGTGCCGGAATCGGCGGCGCGGGCGTACCGCGATTGCCGGCGGCGCGGCGGCCGCGTGTGGGCGGTCGGGACCACCGTCGTGCGCACGCTGGAGAGCGCGGCCGACGGTCGTTCGGCACTGCGCGCGGGCCCGGGGACCACGGATCTGTTCATCCATCCCCCGTACGGTTTTCGGGCGGTCGACTGTCTGATTACGAACTTCCACCTTCCCCGGTCCACGCTTCTGATGCTTGTGGCGGCCCTCGCGGGCCTGGACCAGGTCCGGGCGGCGTACCGGCAGGCGGTCGCGGCGGGCTACCGGTTCTACTCCTATGGCGATGCGATGGCGGTGATCCCGTGACGGACGTGTACGGGGCGCGCTTTCAGCTGGACGCGGTGGACGGGCGTGCCCGGACGGGTCGCCTCGTTCTGCCCCGGGGTGTGGTGGAGACACCCGTATTCATGCCCGTCGGCACCGCCGGCACGGTCAAGGGAGTATCGCCGGAGGAACTGGAAGGGGCGGGCGCCACGATGCTGCTGGCCAACACCTACCACCTCTACCTGCGTCCGGGAGACGAGGTCGTGGAGACCCTGGGCGGACTGCATGACTTCATGCGCTGGAAGGGGCCCATCCTCACCGATTCCGGCGGCTACCAGGTGTTCTCGCTCGCGTCCACCCGCGAAATCGGCGACGACGGGGTCATGTTCCGCAGCCACATCGACGGCAGCAGCCATCACTTCTCGCCGGAGCGGGTGATCGACATCCAGCGGCGTCTGGGGGCCGACGTGATCATGGCCTTCGACGAGTGCGCTCCGGGTGGGGTCGAGTGGCAGGACGCCGCCCGCGCCAACCGCCGAACGCTGGCGTGGCTGGAACGGTGCCGCGCACGCTTCGAGTCCACCGAGGGCGGTGCGCGCACGCCGCAGGCCCTGTTTCCGGTTCTGCAGGGCAATGTGTACGACGAACTCCGCGCCGAGCAGGTCGAGGCGGCCATGGCCCTTGGCGAGTGGCCGGGATACGGGATCGGGGGCCTGTCCGTGGGCGAGACGAAGACAGACATGTGGCGCACGCTCGAACTCCTGGATTCGCTGTTGCCGCATGACCGTCCCCGGTACCTGATGGGGGTCGGCTACCCGGACGATCTCCTGGAGGCGATCGCGCGCGGCTGCGACATGTTCGACTGCGTTGCGCCGACCCGCAACGCGCGCCACGGTACCGCCTGGAGCCTCGACCAGGGTCAGGTCAACCTTAAGGGCGCCCGCTTTCGCCTCGACCGATCCCCCATCGATCCCGAATGCGACTGCTACGCGTGCCGGGGATATGACCGGGCCTACATTCGTCACCTGTTGGTCTGCGGGGAGCGCCTCGGCCACCGGCTCGTCTCGATCCACAACCTTCGCTTCCTGATTCGGCTGGCCATCGCTTCACGGCTGCGCATCGGTGAGGGTACCTTTAGTGAGTGGTCCCGGTCCTGGCTCAAGCGCTACCGTGCCGCCAGGGCCACCCCGGACGCTTCCTGACCCCAGTCAAGAGGACGAAGACACTTGTCACTGTTCAATGCCGCAGCCATGGCACCCACGCTCATGCCGTCGCCCCCGCTGGTTCCCCGCGAGGGCGGCAACAACATGACCGTGTTTCTTTTTCAGATCATTCTGATGATCGCCATCTTCTACTTCATTCTGATCAGACCCCAGCAGAAGGAGCGGAAGCGGCACCAACAGATGCTGCAGACGCTGTCGAAGGGTGACCGCGTGATGACGAACGGCGGCATCATCGGGGTGATCGTCCACGCGACCGACACGGAGCTTACGATCAGGAGCGGCGAGAACACGCGCCTCGTAGTCGACCGCGGGCACATTGCGCGCAAGACCGAGGACGAAGGCGCCCGGAAGTAGAAAGCGGTCCCGTGGCGGTACTCGAAATCGAGATCATGGGCGCGCAGGTCCTCCGCGAGCAGGCGTCTCCCGTCGATGTGGTGACGGACGAGATCCGGGTCCTGATCCGGGACATGTTCGATACCATGTACGATGCGGAGGGGATCGGCCTTGCGGCTCCCCAGGTGGGCATCTCGCAGCGGGTTCTGGTGGTGGATGTGGCCGAGGAGGAAGGGGAGGAGAGACACGTGCATGCCTTGGTCAATCCGGTAGTCGTCGAGGCGAGCCGCGAGACCGGCAAGGAAACCGAGGGATGCCTGAGCATTCCCGGATTGGAAGAAACGGTGACCCGTCCCCTGCAGGTCGCGGTCGAGGCCCTGTCTCCCGATGGCGAGCCGGTCCGGATCGAAGCGGACGGGTTGCTGGCCCGGGCGCTGCAGCACGAGATGGATCATCTGGACGGCGTGTTGTTCATCGACCGGCTTTCGTCGCTGAAGCGAGGAATCCTCCTCAGGAAGTGGCGCAAGAGCAGGGCCCGGGACTGAGCAACCGGCCTTGTCCACGGACTGCTAGCGTGCGAGTCCTCTTCTGGGGCACGCCCGAGTTCGCGATCCCGTCGCTGCGTGCGATCGAACGTGCGGGCCACACGATCGTCGGCGTAGTCACGCAGCCCGAGCGTCCACGGGGAAGGGGACGCAAGCCCGCTCCGTCGCCGGTCGCGGCCCTGGCGCAGGCTCGTTCCTGGCGCGTGCTGACTCCCGAGGACCCCGGGGACGTAGCGTTCATGGACGAACTCCGGTCGCTCGACCCCGACATCTCGGTGGTCGTCGCCTACGGACGGATCCTCTCGCGGGCCGTTCTCGACGTGCCGCCGCTGGGGTCCATCAACCTTCACGCGTCGCTCCTGCCGGCCCTGCGCGGCGCGGCGCCGATCACCCGGGCCATAGCACGCGGCCACGCGGTCACCGGCGTCACGGTGATGCGCATGGTGGAGGAGATGGACGCGGGTCCGATCCTGGCCACGGCGGAGTGTCCCATCGGGCCGGCGGACACGGGTGCATTGCTGTCGGCCCGGCTCGCGGGGATGGGCGCGGCCCTGCTCGCCGAGACGCTGGCGCGGCTCGAGGCGGGGCCGGTCGAAGAGGTGTCGCAGGACCATGCACGGGCCACCTTCGCGCCGAAGGTCGACCGGTCGTCCGCACGCATCGACTGGCGGTGCGGCCGGGTTCAGGTGGCGCGGCTGGTCAGCGCCATGGACGACGTGCCGGGAGCGTGGACCGTCTGGCGCGGTCAGCCGGTCAAGCTCTTTGGTGCGCGCAGCACCGAGGGACCCGGCGATCCGGGGCGCGTCGTGCAGGCCGACCCCAAACGGGGACTTGTCGTTGCGGCCGGAGACGGGGTGGTGCGCATTGCCGAGGTCCAGCCGCCGGGAAAGCGTCGCATGGAAGCGGCCGCGTGGATCCGGGGCAGGGGGCCGGGTGTCGGGGATCGCTTCGAGTAGGCTGGCAGCCCATGGATAAAGCCCACCGACTGCCAGGGCCCGGGGAATCGACCACGGACCTGCCGCGGCTGCACGTAATCGCGGGCGACGGCATCATCTCGGCGGCCGACTATCGGGAGCAGATCGGCCCGGTTCTTCGGGTCGGCGGCCGGTCGATCGCGGTCCACTTGCGGGCGAGGACCGTGCACGCCGCCCGGCTCTTCGAGGTGGCGTGCTGGTTGGCGCAAGCCGCGCGCGCGACCGGTTCGCTGGCGGTGGTCAACGACCGCCTCGACGTGGCGCTGGCGGCGGGGGCCGGGGGCATCCACCTGCGCGAGGATTCGCTCGCGCCGGAAGATGTGCGGCAGGTCGCCGGCCGCGTCGCGGCGGGTGCGCCCGGGCTGCGGGTCGGCAGATCGATCCACGACGCGCGCCAGGCGGCGATGTACCCCGCGGAGCTGCTGGATTACCTCGTGCTGGGGACCGTCTACGCCACTCCCTCGCACCCGGAGCGCGAACCCCTCGGACTCCCGGCGGTGGCCGAGACCGTGCGGCGGGCCAGCGCGCCGGTGCTCGCCATCGGGGGAATCGTGCCGGCCACGCTGCCGAATGTCCTCGCGGCGGGCGCGCACGGTGCGGTCGTCCTCAGCGGCGTGTGGGCCGCGGACCGTCCGTCCGACGCGGTGAGTCGCTACCTTGAGGTGCTCGACAGGGAGGCTGCACCGTGACGACGTCAGCGCAGGGAGACGGGGAAGCAGGGACGGCCGGGATCGGCCGGGGGCGCCGGAACGTGTCCATCGTCCTGAACGGCCAGCCCCGGGTGGTCGAGGCGGGCATGAGCGTCCGGGCGCTCCTGCGGCAGCTGGAGCTGGAACCGGGCATGGTCGTGGTGGAGCACAACCGCCGGATTCTCGCCCGCGAGGCGCTCTCGGACGCGGAAGTCGGGGAAGGCGACCGGATTGAACTCGTGCACTTTGTCGGAGGAGGGTAGCAGGCGGTGAAGGACAGCTCGTTGGTGATCGGCGGGAAGAGCTTTGCGTCGCGGCTGATCGTGGGGACCGGGAAGTACCGCAACAACGGCGAGATGGTCGCCGCGATCCGGGCCAGCAGGGCGGAAATGGTGACGGTCGCCGTGCGGCGGGTCCACCTGGACCGCAGCCGCGAAGAGGGAATCCTCCATCACCTGGACCCGTCCGAGTTCTTCCTCCTGCCGAACACCGCCGGGTGCTACACCGTGGCCGATGCCCTTCGATACGCGCGGCTGGGACGCGCGGCCGGGCTCAACGACTGGATCAAGCTGGAGGTCATCGGCGACGAGCGGACGCTGCTCCCGGACACCGCCGCCACGCTGGAGGCCGCGGTCGAGCTGGTGGCGGACGGATTCAAGGTGATGGCCTATACCAATGACGACCTGATCACCGCCCTGCGCCTCGAAGACGCCGGATGCGTTGCGGTCATGCCCCTGGCGAGCCCGATCGGCAGTGGCCTGGGCGTGGTCAACCCGTACTACATTCGCGAGATCAAGCGGCGTCTCTCGGTGCCGATCATCGTGGACGCGGGTGTGGGTACGGCCTCCGACGCGTGCGTGACCATGGAACAGGGTGTCGACGGGGTGCTCATGAATACCGCCATTGCGGCCGCGGATGACCCTGTCGGCATGGCGCGCGCGATGGAACTCGCCGTGAGGGCGGGAAGGGAGGCCTACCTCGCAGGGCGAATGCAGGCGCGTGAGATCGCGGTGCCTTCGTCGCCCGCGGCGGGAATGCTCGACCGGGAGCACCACTGACCGTGCGCCGCGCCCGGCGGCGACCGGCGCGGGGGTCATCGCCCGAAAGGCTCCTGGCGGCTTCGGTCCTGGAACAGGTCGAATCCGGACGCCGGCTCGACGTCGCGTGGGAGGCGTCGGATGCGCCTTCCTCGCCGCGGCGGGCCTGGATCCGGACGCTGGTCTATGGAACCGTGCGGCTCAGGGGAAGGATCGACAGCGTTCTGAAGCAGCACTGCCGTGGTCCCTTGGGCGACCTGGATCCGGAGGTGCGCACGGCGTTGCGCATGGGCGCCTATCAGATCCTGGAAATGGACGGCGTGCCGGACTATGCCGCCGTCTCGCAGTCGGTGGCGCAACTCAAGGGGACGCGGAAGCGGGGCGCGGCCGGACTCGTCAACGCGGTGTTGCGAAAAGTCGTCGCCTCACGCTACGGGCGGCACGCGTTTCCCGACCCGGCCGAGGACCTGGCGGGCTACCTCGAGACCTGGGGGTCACACCCCGGCTGGATGGTGCGGCGATGGATCCGCCACTTCGGCACATGTGCCGCGCGCGAGCTGGTCGACGCGAACAACACCGAGCCGGCCGTCTATCTGCGGCCGGTGGGCATGGATGCGGCCCAGGCGGAAGACGCTCTCAACGGGGCCGACTTGCGCGCCTCGGTCGCGAACGGCGCGGAGGTGTGTCGACTGCGCCCGGGAGTGGATCCCGGTGACGCGCTCCGGGTCGTCCCCGGAGTCATTCAGGATCCGGCGGCGTCGCTGGTGGTGGACTACGTCTCGCCGGATCCGGGGACGGTGGTCGCGGACCTCTGCGCCGCCCCGGGGGGCAAGGCGATGGCGCTGACCGACAGTGCGGCGGGTGTGGTTGCCGCCGACCGCTCTCGGCAACGGCTTGCCCGGGTATCGGAAGCGAAGCAGCGCCTGGACGCCAGAGCGTGGCTGGTGGTGGCGGACGCCCGCTTCCCCCCGGTTCGCGAAGCCGGGACGGTGCTCGTCGACGTGCCGTGCACCGGGACCGGGACGCTCAGAAGACATCCCGACGGTCGATGGCGGGTGAGCGAGCGGGATCTTCGCGTTCTCACCGATGTGCAGCGTCAGATCCTCCGGGGCGCGGCGGCTGCGGTTCCCCGTGGCGGGCTCCTGGTTTACGCTACATGTGCCCTTGAGCCAGAGGAGAACTGGGGTCAGGTGAAGAGATTCCTAGCACGGCATCCGGACTTCCGCGTGGAGCCGGGGAAGGCTCCCGAACGGTTCCTGGACTCGCGCGGCTGCCTTGTGGTACTGCCGCACGAGAGCGGATTCGACGGTGCCTTTGCGGCGCGCCTGAGACGGATGGAGGGCTGATGGACCTGGGCAGTTCGATCCGCCGCCGGCGGAAGCCCCGGGCAGGGCGCTCCCGGGCAAGGAGTTCGCAGGCAGGCAACTCCCGCGAGGAAGGTTCCCGGGCAAGGCGCTCCCGGGCCGTGGGGAAGGCTGCCCGCCCGGTGATCGCGATTGCCGCGGCCGGCCTGATAGCCGGATACGTGGTGGCGACCAGGCTCATCTTTCCCCCGGGCGCGCCTCCTCCTTCCCTTCAGGGTGTACCGGATGTGGCGGGCCGGGCGTTCGGGTCGGCGGCAGCAATGCTCGCGGATTCGGGACTGTCCGTGGCGCGCGTGGATTCGGTGCATCATCCCGTAATTGCGGCGGGCACGGTCATAGGACAGAGTCCCCTGCCCGGCTGGACCGCGCTCCCCGGCTCGGGGGTGCGGGTGACGCTGTCCCTCGGACCCGAAATCGGCGCCGTGCCGGACGTCACGCGCCTGCTTGCCGGCCGCGCCACGCGGGTGCTGGAATCAAGCGGCTTCGCGGTCGCGGTCGATACGATCGAATCCGAGGCCGCCGCCGGCCGGGTCCTGCTGATCGAACCGGCGCCGGGCACCGAGATGGCGCTGCCCGGAGCGGTGCGCCTGGAGGTAAGCCTTGGGCCGCCAACCCTCCCCATACCCGATCTGTCCGGAATGTGGCTGGACGAGGCGATCGCGGTACTGGACATCCTGGGCCTGGTGGTGTCGGAATTCGACATGCGATACAGCATATTGAATGTGGACCGGGTGTTCGCCCAGCACCCCCTCCCGTACACGCAAGTCGAGGCCGGAGCCGCCGTCCGCCTGACGGTGGGGCAGGCAATGGTCAGGGAACCGTAGACACCATGTCCCGCACAGCGAACCGCGCTCCGTATCTTCTGGCCGGCATCCTTGTGATCGGAGTCGTCCTGGTCGCCTGGTTGACGCGCGGGCGCATCCAGCCGGTCGTGTCCGGGTATCCGGCCCCCGATTTCGTGGTGACCGATACTGCGGGTACCCCGGTCACCCTCGACGACTTCCGCGGCAAGGTCGTCCTCCTGAACGTCTGGGCCACGTGGTGCGGCCCGTGCGTAGAGGAGATGCCTTCCATGCAGCGTCTCTACGACCGGTTTTCGCGTGATGAGTTCGAGATCGCGGCCATCAGCGTCGATGCACCGGGGGGAAGCGTGGATTCGTCGGGCAACATCGGCGGGGACCCGGCCGGATTCGCGCGTGACCTGTCGCTGACGTTCCCCATCCTCCTCAATCCGTCGGGGAGCATCCAGCAGGTCTACCAGACGTCCGGTGTGCCGGAGTCGTTCGTGATCGGCGCGGATGGCGTTATCTACAAGAAGGTTGCCGGCCCGACCGCGTGGGATTCGGAGTCCAACGTCGCGCTGGTTCGCCGCCTGGCCGGAGCTCGGTGAACCGTGTCCGTATCGGGCGTGATCGTGCGCAACTGGCGACTCAAGATCCTCGCACTGGCGCTCGCCGTGCTGCTCTGGGTCACCATGCGTCTGACCGACGGAAGCGTCGGTCGCCTGACCATACCGGATGTGGAAGTCAGGGTGGAACAGGTTCACCGTGACTGGTTCCTGAAGGAGGCCCCGTTCCCGTCGACCGTGCAGATGAGCGTCAGCGGGCCGCAGGGCGAACTGGTTCGCGCCGCGATGTCCCAGCCCGCGATGGTGATCCGCGTGGACTCCGTCCTGAGCGAGGATTCGGTCGTAACGCTGATTCCCGACTGGGTAAGCAACGTCGACAGGAGCAGCGTCACGATCGAGAACTTCGCCCCCAGTTCCGTGCGGCTGCTGTTCGAGAGGAACAAGGAGGAAGAGATCCCGGTTTCGGTTCGCCTCGGCGGCTCATTGCCGGATTCCCTGGCGATGGTGTCCGAGCCGCGCGCCAACCTCCTGTTCACCAGGGTCCGGGGCGCCGCCTCGGTCGTGGACGAGTTGGAGACGGTCTTCCTCGAGCCCTTCGACCTGGGCAGCGTCACCGGCTCCGGGAGGTTCGAAGTCGCGCTCGATACGGCGGGCCTGGGAGGACTGGCGGTGAATCCGGTGTCCGCCACGGTGAGTGTGCAGGTGGCCCCGAAGCAGAGCCGGGTGGTGGCGTTGCAGGTGTCGGTCCCGGGAGGCGTGGACGATCTGGTGGCGGATCCCGCAACCGTCGAGGTCACGCTGTACGGGGCCGGCGAGGTGCTGGAACGGTTGGATTCGTCGGCCCTCGGATTGCGCGTGGTCACCACCGCCGAGGAACTGTTGGGCGCACTGGAAGAGATGGAGGATGTCCGGGCGGCCATCGCCCTGAGCGGCCTCCCGCAGTGGGTCGAAGGGGTCGTCGGCTCGGACTCGGTCTCGGTGCGCAGGGAGGAGGGGCCTTGACCGGGCCGATTCTGGGGATCGAGACCACGTGCGACGAAACATCGGCGGCCGTCCTGGACGCGGACGGGACCATGCGGAGCCTTGTGGTGCACTCGCAGGACGTGCACCGGATCTACGGCGGCGTGGTTCCGGAACTTGCCGCGCGGGACCACCTCATGCGGATCGAGCCGGTCGTGGCGGCCGCCCTGAACGAAGCCGGCATCGAGCGGCGTGATCTGGGCGCCATAGCGGTGGCGGCCGGTCCGGGACTGATCGGCGCGCTGCTGGTCGGGGTGACGTGGTCGCGCGCGTCGGCGCTGGCGCTCGGCATTCCCATGATCCCCGTCCACCACATGGAGGGGCACATCTTCGGACCGGTGCTGGAGGATCCCGACGCGCAGCCGCCCTTTGTCGCGCTCCTCGTCTCGGGCGGGCACACGCTCCTGATCTGGGTTCCCGAGTGGGGCAGCTACCATCTCATGGGGGAGACGCGGGACGATGCTGCCGGCGAGGCGTTCGACAAGGTGGGCAAGCTCCTCGGCCTGCCGTACCCGGGTGGTCCCGCCGTGTCCGCAGCCGCCGCATCCGGGGATCCGCGCCGGTACACGTTCCCGCGCCCCATGCTGAAATCGGTCGCGGGCCGTCGCGGCGGGTCCGGCGTGGGTGCCCCGGGAGACTTCGACTTCTCCTTCTCGGGGCTGAAGACTGCGGTCGCGCGCACTGTCATGCGCGTGGAGCAGGCCGGCACGATCGACGCGGAACGACCGCATCTGGCTGCGTCCTTCCAGGCGGCCGTCGTCGACGTTCTCGCGGGCAAGGCGCTCGCGGCCACGGCGGCCGTGGGCTGCCGCCGTGTGCTGCTGGGCGGAGGAGTCGCTGCCAACCGCCCGTTGAGGACCCGGATCCGCGACGGCCTGGGACGGCGGGGGCGCCTGTTCGCGGGGTCCCCACGGCTGTCGATGGACAACGGAGCCATGATCGCGCGCGCAGGTCTCTTTCGATTGCAGGCGGGGGCGGGGAAGGGACTGGAGGAAGCAATGGCCAGAGTCCGCATCCCCGGCATGGTCCGCTGGCGGCCCGGGAAACGAGCGGGAGCCGCGGGCCGAACCCCTCTGCCGGGCAGTCCACCCGGCCGTAATTCCCGGTAACAAGGCAAGCCGCCCATGTATCCCAATCTCTTTTACCTTCCCGAGTGGTTCCCGATCGGCGCCGGCGCACCGATTACGAGCTTCGGCGTGATGATGATGCTGTCATTCCTGACCGCCGGATGGGTGCTCAAGGCCGGCCTTGTGCGGGAGGGGCACGACGCCGACATCGCGTGGAGCCTCGTGTTCTGGGCGGTGATCGGCGGTGTCGTGGGTGCGAGACTCTACTACGTGTTTCTCAACTACCCGCGTCTGCTCGCCGATCCGGCGGGGATGCTGCTTTCTCGTGGCGGCATGGTCTGGTACGGCGGGTTCCTGCTCGCGACGGTCCTCGTCATCTGGCGCATACGCAAGTTCGGATTGCCCCTGGGCAAGACGGCCGATGCCGCGGCGCCCGCCCTCGCGCTGGCTTACGGCGTCGGCCGCCTGGGGTGCTTTCTCGTAGGGGACGACTACGGCCGGCCGACCGATTCGTGGGTCGGCATCGCGTTTCCCAACGGCCTGCCTCCCACCACCGCGAGTGGGATGAGCAGCCAGTTCGGAATCACGATCGATCCGGCGCTGATCGAAAAGTACGGAGAGGTCCTGCCCGTGCATCCCACCCAGCTGTACGAGACGGGCATCTCCACGCTGATCTTCCTGCTGCTGTGGCGCCTGCGCGGTCACAATCACAGGGCCGGCTGGCTGTTCATGGTCTGGCTCGCCCTGGCCGGCGCCGAGCGTTTCTTCGTGGAGATATTCCGGGCCAAGGACGACCGGTTCTTCGGTGTGTTCACCCTGGCGCAGGTGATATCCCTGCTCCTGGTCGCCTTCGGCGCGGTCTGGGTGTCAAGGCTCAGGAACGGGAAGGGCGCAGCCGCCGTGTGACTATCCTCCATGTCTCGGATGTCCATTTCGGCAAGCCGCACCTGCCGGCGGTCACGGCGGCCCTGCTGCGTTTCGTGGACGAACGGGATCCCGAAGCGGTCGTGGTCTCGGGAGATCTGACACAACGCGCCAAGGTCGGGGAATACAGAGCGGCCCGGGCGTTCCTGGACGACCTGGGGCCGCGGCCGCTGGTGACAACGGCGGGGAATCACGACGTTCCCCTGTACCGTGTGTGGGAAAGGGTCTGCGCGCCGTACCGGAACTACCGGGCCAACATCGCGCCCGAGTTGAACACGGTGCTCGACATGAAGCCGCGAGGTGGCGGGCGGCGCCTGCGGTTCGTCGCCCTCAACTCCTCGGCGCCCCTGTCGGCGATCGTCAATGGACGGCTGAATCGCAAGCAGCTGGAATTTGCGGCCACCGCGTTTCGTGCGGCCCCGGAGGGGGCACTTCGGGTCCTCGTGGTCCATCACAATCTCGTCGTGCCGGCCGACGGAGACTCCGCACCCCCGATGCGCGGCGCTGGCCGGGTGCTGAACCAACTTGGCCGGTGGAGTGTAGATCTTGTTCTATCGGGGCACATTCACCGCACGCATCTGGGCTGGAGCCGGACCGGCCCCGATGCCGCGAGCGGCGGCGTGCCCATTGTGCTCGCCGGGACCACCACTTCCAGCCGCGGGCGCGGAAGCGAGGAGGGAAGGAACTCGCTCAACCTGATCCGGGTGCTGGCGTCGGGTCTGGAGGTCACTGCGTATCTTTATTCAACCGAAGCCGGGGAGTTCCAGCCGGCCGAGCGTCGGCACTACTCCACCGCGGGTCGCCAGGCGATACCTTCCGCGTAGTGATGGCAACGGGCTGCGGAGCCCTGAAGAAGCCAGAATGTATAGTATAGTTTACATAAAGTAATGTTTACTTTACATTGCACACAGGTGAGCAAACCGGCGCGGCGCAGATGCATCGCCGCTCGAATGCCGGGCGGCTTTATCCACGGACTGCTCGTGGCCGTGCTGGGGCATGGCGCCCTGGCGGCCCAGGCGGTTGGGCAGAACCGCGACGAGGAGGTCGCCACGGTCGATTTCCTCGGCAACCAGGCCTTCACCGACGTCGAACTTCGTCGCGCCGTGTTCACCCAGTCCTCGAGCTGCCCGTTCATTCTGTCCGTCACGACCTGTGCGCTCGGGATCGACTGGGGGCGTGACCGGTCCTATTTCAGTCCCCGCGTTCTGGACGATGACGTGGAGCGGCTGCGGTGGCTCTATCTGGCGCATGGCTTTCGCGGGGTTGTCATCGAACCCGCCACGTCCCGGACGGACGAAGGAAGCGTGGTCATCCAGTTCCGCATCGACGAGGGCGAACCGTACCGGATCGGGTCGATCAGCCTCGTCGGCGACACGCTCCCGCCGGCCCTGGTCGACGCCGCGGAATTCCCCATCGGCGTCGGCGATCCGCTCAGCTTCCTTCTCCTCCAGGAGGCCAGCGACACGCTGACCCGTCGGCTCCGAAACGCGGGATTCGCCCATGCGGAGGTCTTTCGCGGCACCTTCCTGCCCGCGGGAAGCGACTGGGCATCGGTGAGCTATCGCGTTGATCTGGGGCCCGTCAACACATTCGGCCCCATACAGGTCGTCGGAAACGAACTGCTCGACGAGTCCGCGATTCTCGACCGGCTCCCGTTTCGCGAGGGCGAACGCTACCGCGAGAGCCGGATGAGGGAGGCGCAGCGCAGCCTCCACGAGCTGGAGATCGTGGCCCGTGCGAGGGTCGCACCCGACAGTGCCCGCATCGAGTCCGATTCGGTCATGCCCATCCTCGTCCAGGTGGTGGAGGGGGACGCGCGCAGGGTGCGGGCGGGCGGCGGGCTCAACAGTGCGGAGTGCCTCAACGTCGAGGGCCGCTGGGCCAGCCGGAACTTCGCCGGGGGCGGGCGCATTCTGCAGGCCAGGGCGCTGGTTTCCAACCTTCTCGCCTCGTCTCTCCAGTCGACACACCTGTGCTCGCAGGCCGGCACGGACGCCTTTGGACGCGTCAACTGGCTCGTGGGGCTCGATTTCAATCAGCCCAGCTTCATCTCGCGAAGGGCAAGTCTCCTGGCCGGGCTCTTTGCCGAGCGCCAGTCCCGCAAGAACATCTTCGTGCGCGACGCATTCGGCCTGGACTTCACCGTGAGACGCTCGCTGGGAATCAACTCCTTCGCGAATGTGAGGTTGCGTCCCGAGCTGAGCCGCCTGTACGCGGCCGAGGTCACGCTCTGCGCGACGTTTCTCGCCTGTTCGCCGGACGACATCGAGGTGCTATCCGGCACCAACTGGCTCTCTCCCCTGACGGTTTCGCTCAACCGGGACGAGACCGACCAACTGTTCAGTCCCACCCGTGGCTTCCGCGCGCTTGTCGACCTCGAGGTCGCCGACAGGCTCACCGGATCGGACTACTCCTATGTGCGGGCGTTCGTCGACGGCAGCGCATACCGGGCGATCGACCCGCGAACGGTCGTTGCCCTGAGGGTGCGGGCGGGCAAGATCAGTCCCGGGGGCCTGGAGGACCGGCTCACGGGGCAGAACCGCTTCGCGGAGGTCGTCCCGTCCCAGAAGCGATTCTACGGCGGAGGGGCGAACAGTTTGCGGGGATTCGCCCAGAGCACGCTGGGTCCGAGAAGCCTGTCGATTCCGGTGGAGGAGCTGCTGCGCCGCCGCGCAGCCGACGGTACCCCGACCTGTCCGCCGACCGCGGTGCAAGAACTCATCTGTGACGGGACTGCGCTTTCCGGGTCGACCTTCTACCAGGTGAGGCCCATCGGTGGATTGGCGACGCTGGAAGCCAGCGCGGAGCTTCGTGTCCAATTGGCAGACGGATTGCTGGGCGGGGCGGCGTTCGTCGATGTCGGCCAGGTCTGGCCGGAGGACTTCAACCTGCGCGATCTGGAGGTCTCTCCGGGCGTGGGATTGCGCTACAACACGCGCCTCGGGCCCGTTCGCGTCGATGTCGCGTATTCCTTCCGCGGCCTGGAGCCGCTGCAGGTCGTGACTTCGCAGATTCGGCCCTTTGTTCCCGGCGCGGATGTGGCGTCGGACCGGATCGACATCGCGCCGGCGGGCGAGGCACCCGAATTCATCGATTGGGTGGTGTCGGAGGACCTGGCGGTGCTGGGACTGCCGGTCATGTTCGGGGACGACCCGGGATTCTCGTTTCGCCGGTTCCAGCTCCATTTCTCCATCGGTCAGGCGTTCTGACGCATGAGCAGCGCGCCGACCTCCCGCGGATCCGGGCCGGACGCCCGCAAGAGAAGATGGGCATGGCTGACGCGGGTGCTGACGCGGGCCATCGTGGCGGCGGGCATTCTCCTTGCCGCCGGCGTGACCACCGCCCTGTCGATCAGCCGGACGGAGACCGGCCGCGGACTGGCGCTGGAATGGGCTCTGGAGAGGCTGCGGCCTGCGGTCAACGGCACGATTCACGTCGGTTCCGTGGGACCCGGGGGATTGCTGGGAGGCGCCACGCTGGTGGGCGTAGAGGTCACGGACACCCGCGGCCGGCCCGTGCTGGTCGCCGACTCGCTACGGGCGCGCTATTCGTTGGCCGAGCTGGTCCTGGGTTCGCCCGCCATTGCCGACCTGCAGGTCTGGGAGCCCGTGGTCAATCTCGATCCCGCCCCCGGCGAACGCCTCGACCTGGCGGCGTTGCTGACCCGGAGAGGCGCCGACGATGAACCTCCCGCAGCGTCCATCCCCGATCGGCCGGCGGATCCGGCCCTGGTCGTAAGGGGTGCGCGGATTCACGGCGGCACCGTGATCCTGAGGGACGAGACCGGTCGCGAGACGAACGTCGAGCGGGTCGACGTCGAGCTGGCGCGGGTCGATTTCAGCCCTGGCGGGGAGCATTACTTCACAGCGGAGGTGGCGCGCGCGGACCTGTCCTTCCCCGTCGGTGGCGGACGGTTGGAGTTGGCCGCGATCAGCGGCGCCCTCGAGGCCGGCGCCGAGGGGATCACACTGGACGCGGACCGTTTTCGACTGCCCGGATCGGTGGGCAGCGGCAGCGTGTCATACGTCGGCGGCGCTGCCGGCGCGGAGTACGTCCTCGATTTGCAGTTCGAGCGGCTGGCCCTCGAGGACCTTCATTGGGCCAGGGCGCGGTTCGCAGACGAGACGGCCCGCGGCGCGGCGCGCATAGCGGTCGACGGACGCGGCGTTCACATCGACGTGGACGCCGGCGTGTTGGAGGCCGAGTCGGGACGCGTGGCCATCGACGGAGGGGTGTCCCTGGGCGACTCCGTCCGCTTCCGTGGTCTGCGCGTTGCGCCGGAGGCGGTGACGACGGCCGCCGCGGAGCAATGGCTGGGCGTGGACGTGCCCGTGTCCGGGCGACTCGCGGGCGACATCGGCTTCGACGGAGTTGCCGGACGCCTGGCGATCGACGGCACGGTCGCGATGCTCCGGGAAGGCGCGGGCGACACCGCCCTGGTGGTCTCCGGGGGCGGGACGCTCCTGGAGTCGTGGGGACTGGAGGGCGTGGCGCTCGAAATCGATGCCCTCGACTACGAAGTGCTTGCCGCCTTCTTCCCCGCGATTCCCTGGACCGGCCACGGCCGGATGAGCCTCGAAGCCACGGGCGAGCTTCGCAGCGGCATCGAGATCAGGGCCGCCGCGGAGCACGCCCTGGACGCCGACACCCACAGCGCCGTGCGCATCGCGGGCACGCTGTTCGGCGATACCGCGATTTCGGTGGTGGATCTGGAGGCCTCCCTCGCTCCCGTGGCGCTCTCCCTGGTCCGCGAGTTCGACCCCGACTTCCCGTTGACCGGCGACGTGGAGGGTACCGTTGCCGTGGCGGGAAGCCTGGCCGAACTGGATGTGCTTGCCAGCCTGCAGACCACGGCGGGTGCGCTGGACCTGCGCGGCGTCGTCGATGTTCGCGATCCGGCCGCCGGGTATCGGCTGGCCGCCTCGGCCGAAGCCCTGCGTCTCTCGGAGTTGATGGCGGGGCTGCCGGATTCCACCGTCGTGTCCGGTACCGCCAGCCTGGACGGCCGGGGGCTCGACTTCGCGTCGCTGCGCGGTGCACTCGTGCTCGAGGTGGGCCCGTCCACAATCGGGGCGCTGCGACTTGATTCGCTCGGCGTGAACATCTGGGCCGACGACGACGGGCTCCTGCACGTGGAGTCCCTCTTTGCCGACGCGGGAGGGCTGGTGGTTCGCGGTCGGGGCGGAAGTCTGGGACTGGTTCCCGACGTGGAGGGCGAGGGGGTGATGCTGTCCGTGTCCTCGTCCTCGATCCGTCCGCTTCGCCCCGTCTTCATGGGCGAGGGCATGGTCGCCTGGGACGAGTTGACGACCGTGGAACAGGACGTGATGATCGAGTTCGACGGTGTGGACCCGGACACGTTCCCGCTGGCGCGCGAGATCCGCTTCGACGGCGAGGTGCTCGGCGAGATTCGGCTCGCCGGCGCGATCGGCGACCTTTCGGCACACACCACCGCCACGATCGAGGCGCTCGAATACGGCGTCAACTCGGCGCGCACGGTGCATGCCGACTTCACTGCCGAGGGCCTCAACGTTGCGCCCGCGTGGATCGCTCCTCCCCCGTCCCCGGGCGCCCCCGCCCGCCC
>CAZRQE010000088.1:0-6417 GCA_964602175.1 uncultured Gemmatimonadaceae bacterium
GGCTGGGAACGTGCTTACCGGGGCGTTTCGGGTGCGGGTGACGGAGTAGGCCTACATCCAGGCGACCGCGCCCGAGGGTGACGAGACGAAGTGCTGGGGTAACGGGACCGAGTTGGAAGAGCGGAGTATGTAGAACGCCGCTCACGTTTCAGCTGAAACGTGAATCCGCCCCAGCACGGAAGCGAACCGGACAGGTGCTCACGTGGGCGTTTCGGTTGCGGGTGGCGGAGTAGGCGCCGGCATCTCCGCTTGAAAGCTTCGGTACTCCACCAAGGCCGACCGCCCGACGACATCGACGATGGTCACCGACATCTCGACCCCGAACGCGTCCGTAAGCCGCAACGGTTTGCCCAGCCGGAAGGAGACCGGCTGCTGCCTTCCCTCGTCGATAGCGATGTTGTCGGCGTACAGGTAGGTCCGGTCCGAGGCATCGCGTTTCGGGTTCAGCCGACCGCGCAGTCCGGGGACATTCCCGGTAGCATTCGGGAAAATGACGGCGCCTCCGTCCGGGAGCGGAGCCAGTTCCAGCAACAGACCGCCCTGGTGCGGCGTCCACTCTCGTGCCAGCCCGGCGGCATAGGTGGGCGCGGCAGCGTACACGGTCATCGGCAGGTGCGCCGTGTACAGATCGAACTCCGCCTCACCGGCCTCGTCGGTTGTTGCCCGCTGCCAGGTCCTGTTCGGAAACAGGGCGAGGACATCGACGCCGGCAAGCGGTTCGCCTTCGAAATGCACCGTGACCGTGGCGTCCGAGCGCACAAGTTCGAGTCTGGCGGCCGGGATGGCGAGGACCAGATTCGATTCGTCGACGACCCTGTACTCCGGCACAACGCCGGCGGTTTCACGCGTCTCCTTGAGAATGATCGAGACGCCGTCCCCCCGCCGTTCCATCATGTAGCGGCGATGATCGGACCCGGGAACGTCGCCGACGGGGATTCGTCCAAACACCGAAGCGAGGACCTCGTTGCGGGTGGCCTGGATCGAGTCCATGCCGTCTATCGTCATTCCGTTGGGAAGCTGGCCGGGGGAGTCGATTTCCAGCTGGTTCTTGAACATCGACAGCCTGATGCGCCTCGACGACATCGAGTAGTCGCGGTGAACAACGGCGTTGACCACCGCCTCGAACACGGCCGCCTTGCTGTACTGCGGCGCATCTTCGCGAGCAGGTGTCTTTCGTGCCGAGACGCGCATGTTGCGGACCACGAACTTCACCGCGTCGGCAATCTGGGCGGGAAGCGGCCCCTCGATCTCCTGTGAGTCTATCTGGCCGGAGGCGCGATCCTTGCCACGGTACAGCGTCGCCATGATCGTGGCTTGCGGCAACCACTGCTGGGGCGAGTCGGTGCAGAGCAGCACGCCCGCGACGGTCGCCCGGTCCACATCGGCTTCATCGGACGCCAGCAGCTTCAGGTTCTCCAGAGCCCGGCGAGGGTCGCTCGCTCCCGCAGCACTGAGCAGCGGTTCCCACAGACGCTCACGAAGGGTGTGGAACCCGGTCTGAGGAACGACCTGTCGGTCGAACCAGAGGTAGCGGCTCTGGGCACGCCTCTGCGCCAGCCGCAGACGCTCGTCGCCGCCGAGGCGCCGTTTGCTGGCTCCGACCCGGATGAATGCACGACCGGCCCGTTCATGCACGGAATCGCCACGCGAAACGTCCACGAGCACGAAGGCTTTTCCGTCGAGTTCCCGATGATGAACGTTGACGCGGAGGGAAGGCTCGACGGCATCGGTGCTTACCTCGACCAACAGTCGGTCGAGGGCGGCCATCTGCCCGGAAGACATCCCCTGAAGCCGCCCGTCGTCGGAGACCCCGCAAACAAGCACGCCGCCGTTCGCATTGGCGAAAGCCGCCATCTCATCGGCAAGGTCCTCTCGCCGGGGGCTCGTGGGGCGGTCGCCACTGAATTCGATCGGCTTGAACTCCCAGCCGCTGTCCTCGCCCAGCCGCAGACGCTGGCGGATCTCCGCATCGGTCATGTTCACGAATACCTCCGGGGCTGCCGCCTACCCCGGTCGGTCGGCGGGGATCGGGGTGCCCGAAATGTGACATGCGACGGGTTGCCGTGCATCTTCCGCCGTGGGCGGCGGATTGGTCGCTCGATAAATTACGTATTTTACGCAAAATACATAATCCAGCGGTGCGAACTCTGATACCAGGCGACGTGCCACCCTCACCTCTCCCGCTGAAAGTACATCGCCGGCGCTGCCACCGGCCCCGGATACACCCGCGACGCGTCCTCGCCGCTATACACCACCCCGTTCTTCACCACATACACGACCGCCTGCGAGTTGCGGATGTCGTCCAGCGGGTTCGCGCCCAGCACCACCAGGTCCGCCAGCTTGCCGGCCTCGATCGACCCGAGGTCTGCGCCCAGGCCATGGTACACGGCCGCGTTCCGCGTCGCCGTCTGCAGCGCATCCATCTCCGAAAAGCCGCCTTGCACGAACAGCTCCATCTCCCAGTGCATGTCGCGCCCCGGCATCTGCCCGTGGCCGCCCGAGTTGATCAGCACGCCCGCGTCGAAGAGGCGCTTCATCGCGGCCACCATCTCGGGCGAATACAGGTCGTCGTCCCAGTAGTGCGTGACGCGGCGGAAGCGCCCGCGCAGCCGCTCTTCCGTGCTGAAGCGCAGGAGCTTCTCGTCCTCCCAGTAGCGCTGTGACTGGTCGAAGTACGCCTGGCCGACCGGGCCGTTGTAGACGACGAGCAGCGTGGGCGTCACCCCGGTCCCGCTCGCGCGGAAGAGCTCGATCACGTCGTCGTAGAGGGGCGTCAGCCCCATCGAGTGCTCAAGGCCGGTCACGCCGTCGATGATCTGGGTGAAGTTCATCTGGGGGATCGCGGCCGTCTCGGACAGCACGTTCAGCCCCTGCTCGCGCGCGGCGGTGATCAGCTGGTGGCGGTCGGCGCGGGTGAAGTTGACATAATCCTTCAGTGCGATGATGCCCATGTCGCGGCTGAAGCGGGCGTGCTGGTCGGCGTCGGCGTACGAGGCGATGGGGCGGTAGGTGCGCGGCCGGTATTCGCGGATGCCGTACATGGGAGCACCGACCGAGAGCATCCGCGGGCCGTCCATGCGGCCCGACCGGATCATGTCGCTGACCCAGGGCTCCTTCTCCTCCGAGCCGTAGAGTTCGTAGAGCGTGGTGACGCCGTGGGCCAGCGAGCCGGTGACTCCGGGAAGCCGCTGCTCGATCAGCTGCGTCGTCGCGAGCTGCCCGACCGAATGTGCGTGCGCGTCCACGAGGCCAGGTATGACGGTGTGGCCCGCGAGATCGAACACGCGCGCTTCCGCAGGCACGACCACCTGGGGTCCCACCTCTGCGATGCGATGTCCCCGCAACAGGATCGTCGCACTCTCCAAAACACTCCGCTCTTCGTCCATCGTGATTACGCGGGCGTTGGTCAGCGCAATGGTCGTACGGGGCAGGGCCACCTCGAAGCGGACCGTGATGTCGGTCGTCCGGGTGCCGTCGGTGCCGGCGAGGATGTCGTCGAGCGCCTTCTCGTGGAAGGTGCCTCCGCGCGGCCACGACACGGTCGACGCGTCGGACCAGGCCATGCTCGCGCCGTCGGACGGGTCGATGCGCCTGGTGAAGCCGATGCCGTCGTAGGCCGAGATCGTGACCGGCTTGCCGATCCACTCGAAGGGGGTCACGAAGCTGCGCTGGTACTCGCGGAAGGCGATCCAGCCGAGGTCCGGCGAGAGGACCGCGCGTTCGGCGTGCGGGAAGCGGTAGAGCGTGGCCTTGCCGGTGCCGTCGGGGCGGATGCGGCGCAGGACCAGCGTGTCGGCGCTCAGGCCGGGGTTGGCTGCGATATTGCCCAGGACGAACTCGGTGTAGTAGAGCCACTCGCCGGTTTCGTCGAAATGGACTGTGTGGGGCGCGCGACCCTGGGCCATCACGCTGCCGCGCACATCGGTGACAGTGTGTTCGGTCCCGACCTCCACCACGACAAGCTCGAAGTCGGTTTGCTCCTCGATGCGGGCGCCGTTGATGAGGCCGCCGGCGCCGCGGATGAAGGCCAGCGAGCCGCCGGGGCCCAGCGCAAGCGACATGTACTGGGACGGGCGGGACGACACTTCGGTCGCTGCGCCGCCCGCGAGTGCCCGGCGGTGGACGGCTCCCAGGTCCGCGTCGGTCCAGGTCGCGTAGTAGAGCCAGCCGTTGTCCGCGTCGACGACCGGGCTGGTCTCGTGGGCGGGGGACTGGGTGAGATTGCGTATGCCGCCGTCGTCCTCGGCCAGCCAGATGTCGCCGAGCGCTTCGAAGACGACGCCCGCGGGGGTGCGGTGTGCGAAGCGGTAGGACCATGCGTGGGTCTCGCCCTCCGGGAACTCGAAGGGGAAGCGGATGGTCTCGTCGATCTCGCGGTCTACCGGGGCGCTGAAGGGGACTTCGGTGATCTCGCCCGACGAAACGTCGACCGCGTGGATCCCGCCGTCCCTGGTCAGGTAGAGGTGCGTCCCGTCCGGGTGCCAGTCCCAGTTGGGGGCGACGCCGAAGTAGTACGGGCCCGATTCCTGATGGTCGCGGTCAAGTCCCCGCACCAGCACTCGCTCCGACCGCGTCTCCAGGTCTTGCAGGATGACGATCACGTCGCGGTCGCTGCGGTGTCCGTAGGCCAGGTGACGTCCGTCGGGTGACAGCGCGGGGTTGAACGCGCCGCCGGGCCGCTCGCGGTGGACGCGGATCTCGGCCGTCTCGAGGTCGTAGGTCTTGATGCGCGCGCCGCTCTGGGGGATCTGCCGGTCCACGTGCTCGTAGAAGAGGACGCCCCGCTCCGTGTGCTCGTCGAAGTGCGTGATCGCCTGGAAGGTCGTTCCGAACGCGATCTCCTGGCGTGACCCGAAGAGGTTGAAGCGGTAGGCGGTCATGCTGCCGTTCTGTTCCAGCGCCGAGGCGTAGATGGCCCGCCCGTCGGCCGACCAGGACCCTTGTACCACAGGGAGCGCCATCTTGGTCACGTTCTCGGGCGAGTCAATGGTGGCGGCGGCCCCCGGATCCGCCGCACCGCCCGTCCCCCGTTGCAGAATCCACACGTCCTCGCTCCCGCCGCGGTCCGAGGTGATCGCGATTCGCTTGCCGTCCGGGCTGTACCGCGGGAAGCTGTTCCACGAACGCCCGCTGGTGAGCGCCACGGCCTCGCCACCCTCGATCGGCATCTCGTAGATGTGCCCGAGCAGTTCGAAGGCGATGTGCCGTCCGTCCGGCGAGACATCGAGACTGATCCACGTGCCTTCCGTAGCGGTGAAGCTGAGGGTGGTGGTGGAAGGAGCCCGCGATTCCTCGATGCTCCAATCGTCGGCGTCCTGCGCGACGGCCTGGGTGGGGAGGGCGGCGATCAGGATGAGGGACGCTATTGACGCGTATCTTGGCATGTAGTCCTCCACTGCTACGGGACTCTGGCCCCGGGCTCGCGCGAGGCGGCGACGGGCATTCTATTCGGGACCAGATTGGAACATCCGGCTTGTTCGCACCACCAAACGCTGTCAATCAAGAATGAACAACCTCCGGCTTTTCCCCGCTCTTGCCCTGCTCGGGCTTTCCATCCTTGCGTGCGACCAGGTCGAGCCTTCTCTCCCGATCTGTACAATCGTGGGTCGGGTCGCGGTTGACGGAGTCGGGATCGACGGGATGGCGGTCACTCTGAACACGGGGCAATCCACAAGCACCAGCGATGGTGGCCACTTCCGCTTCGACAACGTGGCGGGCGACCGGGTTACCCTCACCCTGAGCGGGTTGCCGTCGAGCGCCGCGTTCGTTACCGGCCCGGTCATATCCACGTTCTCTTGCACCGGTGGAACCCACACCGTGCGCTTCAACTTCTCCGGCTCGTAACGTTCGTCCGGCCAGAAGCCACGTGTTCGCCGGTCGACTGCTAGAGGGCTCGCGCGCCCATTCCAAGGACCCCGGGACACGTTTCAGCTGAAACGCAAATCGCCTTCAGAGGGCCTTGTATAGCGCGTCCACCAATAGTGCGCTCAGCCCCATCGTGTTGCTGTAGTGGTTGCGCACGAAACCGCCGGCGATTCCGGCCGCGGGGTCCGCGAAACCATAGTTGCCACCCCCGCCACTCATGCCGAAGGCGTCGGGGTTGGGGCCGTAGATCGGGGGAAGCGCGGGAAAGTACGAGTTGTTGGCGTGATGGCTCCCGGGAGTCCACTTCTGTTCGAGGCCGATCAACAGATCCGGACCGCCGGGCGGCGTCGGGGTGGTGAACTCGCGGACTGTTTCCGGCCCGACCACCTGCCGGCCGTCGAGCATCCCGCCCATGGCGAGCGGGGTGTAGAGTCGCGCCAGACTCCGGGCGTCCGTCGTGACATTGGCCGCCCCGAATTCGGCCGCCAGCGCCTTCGGCTGGCTCCACAGGCGCCCGACCTGAAGCATGAACACGTTCATCGGACCGCCCAG
>CAZRQE010000089.1:0-22482 GCA_964602175.1 uncultured Gemmatimonadaceae bacterium
CTCCTGGGCGGGCGTGAGCGGCACGAGGTACGGCTCGAAGAGCGACTCGCCCTCGATCAGGTCGTATTCGGTGAAGTCGCGGTGGGTCCTGACGTACTGGTAGGACTTGTAGCCCGAGTAGTTGTGGGTGAGCGGCAAGGGGTCGCTCCGGCTGGCGTGGGACCGGGTGTTGGCTGCTGGGCCAATCGACCCGCCCAATAGACGGCGCGGGGGCGCGGGCCACAACCGGGGCGGGCGGACCGCGCCGCAAATCCTTCCGGGCATGGACCCGAGTGGCTAACGTTACCCGGGAAGCGTAGCGAGTCGAGAGGAGGCGAACGTGCAGACTCCGGTCACGGATGGCCTGATCGCCGGCATGGTGCAGGCACTCGTGGCTGTGGCCGATCCCGAACAGGTCATCCTTTTCGGATCTCGCGGGCGCGGAGACCAGCGCGAAAGATCCGATGTGGACCTGATCGTCGTGGAGTCGCAACCCTTCCGGCCCGGACGAAGCCGCCACGAAGAGATCCTGCGCCTCATGGCGGCGCTCCGGCCCTTCGGAGTCCCCACCGACGTCCTGGTCTACTCCAGCGACGAGGTCGAATACTGGCGCGACTCGATCAACCACGTCCTTGCCCGAGCGTTGCGTGAGGGGAAGGTGCTGTATGAGCGAGCAGAATGAGCGACCTCAAGTGCGCCGGAATGCAACTGGAGGGGGCCCGCCGCGACCATGTGACCCTTGAGGAGGCAACCCCTCGCGTCCCGGACGAGTCGTTCGGTTTCCACGCCCAGCAGGCGACCGAAAAGGCATTGAAAGCCTGGCTGGCGCTGTTGGGACGCAAATACCCGCTCACCCACGATCTTGACGACCTGTTTGCACACCTCGCGTCGGCGGGGGCAACCACCGCTTTCTTCCATTCGTTGACGAGATTCACGCCTTACGCGGTACAGTTCCGCTATGAGGGCCTGGGGCCGGACCATGAACCCATCGACCGCCCTGCGGCAATCGCCTTGACCAGTGCACTGATCAAGCATGTCGGCGACCTGATGGCGAATTTGGAGCACGAGACCCGATGAGCGACGCCGTGCCCCATGGTGGTCGGCGTACGAGCTGCCCGGGCAGCCCCCTGTGACCGAGTCGCTCTTCGCCTACAAGCCTATCCTGGCCGCCGCGGCCCTGGGCGCCATGTGGCTCCTCGAGGGGCTCATCCCCATGTTCGAGGGCCGGCGGGAGCGGATCCGGCACGACGCCTCCAACGTCGCTCTGGGCGTGTTCAACGCGGTCGTCGCGTCGTTGATCTTCGCCGGGGCCACCCTGGTCGCGACCGAATGGGCGCGCGCCAACGGCTTCGGCCTCCTGCACTGGCTCGGCGTCGAGGGCGTGTGGGCCTTCGCGCTCGGCTTCGTCCTCTTCGACCTGTGGCAGTACTTCTGGCACCGGCTGAACCACCGCGTTCGGTTCCTGTGGCGTTTCCACGCCGTGCATCACGCGGACCGCGAGCTCAGCGCCAGCTCGGGGCTGCGGTTCCACACGGGCGAGATCGTGCTGTCCTCGGTCGCGCGGCTCGCGGTCCTGCCGCTGCTCGGCATGACGGTGGGTCAGGTGCTGCTGTACGAGGCCGTGCTCCTCCCGATCATCCTCTTCCACCACGGCAATGTGGGCGTGCCCGCGGGCGCGGACCGGTGGCTGCGGTGGCTGATCGTCACGCCCTGGATGCACTGGGTGCACCACTCCGACTACCAGCCCGAGACGGACTCGAACTATTCCAGCGTCTTCTCGTTCTGGGACCGGATCTTCGGCAGCTTCCGCCTGGTCGCGGACCCGCGCGCGCTGACGCTCGGACTGGAGGACGTGGAGCGGCGGGAATGGGCCACCCTGCCGGGCATGGCGGCGATGCCGTTCCGGCGGCAGCGGGCGAGCAGGCGGGCCGCCGAACCGGGAACCAGCGTTGCGTCCCGGGACCCCGGGCGCCCCGGGCGCTGACATGTCTCGATCGGCCCAGCCGCCTCGGAAGGTCCGCGTCTTCGCCCCGGCGTCGGTGTCCAACCTGGGGTGCGGCTTCGACATCTTCGGGATGGCGCTGGAGCGTCCGGGCGACGAGGTGGTGGTGCGCGCCGTGGAGGGCAGCGGCATCGTCTCGGTGTCGGTGACCGGCGACGGCGAGCGCGTGCCGACGGATCCGGCGCGCAACGCAGCCGCGCTGGCCGTGGACGGCGTGCTCGAGCGGCTGGGGTCGGCGGCGGGCGTTGCGATCGAGGTCAGGAAGGGGATCCCGCTGGCCTCGGGACTGGGTGGCAGCGCGGCCAGCGCGGTGGCGGGGGCGGTGGCGGCCGACGCGCTTCTGGGCGGCAACCTCGACCGGACCGCGCTGCTCGAGTGCGCCATGATCGGCGAGCGCAAGGGCTCGGGCGCCGACCACGCGGACAACGCAGCGCCCTCGCTGGTCGGGGGGTTCGTGCTCGTGCTGCCGGGCCGTCCCCCGCAGATGGTTCAGCTGCCGACCCCGGACGACCTCATGGTGGCCGTGGCGCACCCTGCGATGGAGGTGGAGACGCGCCGCGCGAGAATGATCCTGGGCGACACGATCCCACTCTCGGCGGGCGTGCAGCAATGGGGGAACGCGGCGGGCATGGTCGCCGCGCTGTTCAGCGGCGACTGGGAGTTGATCGCGCGCTGCATGCGCGATGCGGTGGCCGAACCCGTGCGGGCACAACTCGTCCCCGGGTTCGAAGCCGTGAAGGCTGGCGCCATCGAGGCGGGAGCCGTCGCGGCCGGCCTTTCGGGCTCCGGACCGTCGGTCCTGGCGCTCTGCCGGGGGCAGGCGGCGGCGGAGAGGGCCGCGGCGGCCATGGCGAAGGCCTTCCGCGAGGCCGCGGGTGTCTCGTCGGACCTCGTCGTCTCCCGCGCGAATACCGAGGGGGCGCGGATCATGGATTCAGCTTGACGGCCTCAACTCCAGCGACACCGCGGCCACCGGCTCCTCCTCCGACAGGATCACATTCTCCGACACGCGCGATATCCCGGACCCGGCAGTGACCGTGACCACCCGGTAGTCAGCCGGAACACCACAAAGCTGGAACTCCCCAGCCGGGCCGGTTTCCGTCGACTCCGAACGGTACCTGACGCGCAGGCGCGGAGGGACATCGAGACCCGCCGTCCACTGCGCCACGACCGGTATCCCTGCCGCGACCCGCGAATCCGCATCGGCCACGCGCCCGAGAATCACCCCGCTGTCGGGATCCCACGTCTCCATGTCGGCGCCACACGCCCTCGCCATCACCTCCCGCGGATCCGGGGCCCGGACGCGAACCACCGTCGTGTCACCGCCCGTGACTCGCACGTCCGTCAACACATGGTCCCGATCCAGACCCATCAACGCGGGGCGCAGCCAGGCCACCTGGTAGACCCCCTCCGGCAGTCCGCGAATCGTGAACCGTCCATCTGCGTCCACTCCCGCCTCCACGCCCGTGCCCACCACCGCAACTCGCCCCTCCGGCCGGTCGATCTCCCCGGCAACCACACCCTCCGCCGGTGTGTAGGCCACCCGCCGCGTCCCCGTCCCGACCGCCTGCACGACCCATCCTCCCTCCTCCGCGATCCCGGTCAGCCTCGTCCTCTGCGTCCCGAAGACGCCGTCGCGCTCCAGGACCATCAGCGGCATGCGAATGTGCCAGTTCGACACGATCCAGCTTCCGTTCGGCAGTCCGCGGAAGTCCACGCGACCGCCGATCTGGTCGCTCCGGTGCTCGTCCAGCAGCCCGGGAAGGTCGAGATACCTGAATTCGAGCCATTCGATCCCGCCCGTTTCACGCGACAGCCACAGGACCCCCTCGATGTCCGGTCCGCCCGATCCGTGGCGAACGGGACGGAACTCCAGACCCAGCAGATCGGGACGCGATGCGTCGGCGGCACGCAGCTGCAGGCAGTGCGTGGCGAGGAAATCGTCGGACAGCAACACGTCGGCGTCCGGCGCGAAGTACCGATTGCCCGCAGGTTCCTCCACGACCCATCCTCCGTCCACGAGGAGCTCCACGGGCCGGCTCTCGAAGGGCTGCCGGGTCGTGGTCCGCTTGTGTGCGCGCGTCTCGTTGCGGACCCTGAGCGAACCGGGCTCAAGCTCCCGCACATGCTTCTCGAGATCGTAGGTGTAGAGGCCCTCCGCATCCGTGAAGCTCGCCGCGTTCAGCACCTTGCGGGCTTCTTCCCAGGCGAGGTGCGTCGCCGCGCCGAGTTCGGTGCTCAGCTCGCAGCGCCGGTTCCCGGTCGCACGAATGCCCTCGATCGCGATCGCCCGGTGCGCCAGGGGAATCGTGACCGTCACGGTCTCCTCCGCCCCGACATCGAGGCCGGCCAGCGTCCGGGTCGACAACCCGAGCCGCTCCGCTCGCAACGAGTAGCGCCCGGGTCCGGGAACGATGAACCGGAAAAACCCGTCGGCGTCCACCAGGAACCTCTGGAGACTCCGGTTGTCGGCGTCCGAGAGCGAAACGAGCACCGCAGTGACCGGCGCCTGCGTGGCGGAATCGACCACAACGCCTTCGAGGACCTGCGCGCGGGCGGGCTCACCAGCCGTCGGAACCGTTGCGGCCGCGGCGAGGACAACAGGAATCCAGGGAATCCTGGGGGTCATGGGAGGTCTCCTTAGGTTGACGGCCCTCCGTATGTTTCACCCAGCTGTTCCATATGTTCCCCGACGCACCCGCAAGTCCCGGCATGCAATGCACCTGATCAGCACCCGCGGCGGCCCCGCCGGCCGTAGCTGGACTTTCCGCGAGGCCCTTTTCCTCGGCCAGGCCCCGGACGGCGGACTCTTCGTCCCGGCCTCGGTCCCGCCCCTGCCGGACGAGGACCGCGCGGCCCTGGCCGACCTCACGTTTCCCGAGCGTGCCCTCGTGGTCGCGCGCCACCTGCTGGGCCGCGAGGTCCCGGACACGATCCTCCACGAAGCCGTGCACGCCGCGCTCGACTTCCCCGTTCCGCTGCGCGAAATCGAGCCCGGCATCCACATGCTCGAGCTCTTCCACGGCCCGACGCACGCATTCAAGGACATCGGCGCGCGCTTCATGGCCCGCATGATGTCGGCGCTTCGCGACACCGGCGCGCCCCCCCTCACGATCCTCGCGGCGACCTCCGGCGACACCGGCGGAGCCGTGGCGCACGCGTTCCACAACCTCCCCGGCATCCGCGTGGTGATCCTCTACCCGCTCGGCAAGGTCAGCCCCCGGCAGGAAGCCCAGTTCACCACGCTGGGCGGCAACGTCACCGCCGTGGCGGTCCGGGGAGCGTTCGACGACTGTCAGCGCCTCGCCCGCCAGGCCTTCGCCGACCCGGATCTCAGTGCGCGCACCCGCCTGACCTCCGCCAACTCGATCAACATCGGCCGCCTGCTCCCCCAGACCTTTTACTACGTGCACGCGTGCGCGGAGCTGGCGCGGACTCCGCCGGATTCGGAACTGGTCCTGTCCGTTCCTTCGGGGAACTTTGGCAACCTCACGGCGGGCCTGATCGCGCGCCGCGCGCTCGGAATGTCCCTCGCGCGCTTCGTCGCCGCGACCAACGAGAACTCCGTCGTGCCCGACTACCTCGCCGGACGCGGCTTTCGCCCCCGTCCCTCCCTTCCCACCATCTCCAGCGCCATGGACGTGGGCGATCCCAGCAACTTCCGGCGGATCCTGCACATGTTCGGCGAAGCCCCTCCGTTCACCGGCTCCTCCTGGACGGACCCCGAGACCAGTGATTGCATCCGCGACCTGTGGCGGCGGCGCGGCATCGCGATCGATCCGCACACGGCGGTGGGGCTGCTGGGCCTGCGCCACGAACTGCGGCGGCGGCCCGGTGCACGCGGCGGCCCCGGCGCACGTGGCATTGTCCTCGCGACCGCGCATCCCGCCAAGTTCGCGGAAATCGTCGAGCCGCTGATCGGGCAGCCGATCCCGGTTCCGCGAGGGATCGCCCGGGTGCTGGAACGACCGCGCCGCTTCGTTGAGATCGCGCCGGAACCGGGCGCGTTGGGCGAGGTGCTAACCGGCATTCGTTGAGGCGCCGCATGTCCGGGAATCTGGCCGTGTCCGGGCATCAGCCGTGCCCGGGAATCTGGCCGTGTCCGGGAATCAGCGTGTCCGGGCATCAGCCGTGCCCGCGATCGGTCGTATCCCATCAGCTGCCGTGCTGCTCTTAGTACACTTTACGGCATAAACTGAACCAAGAGCACGACGGGTTCCGCAGGGGGCACATCGAACGCCCGGCGGCGCCCCTCCGTCGTCTTGCGGCCCGCGACCACCCAGTCCCACGTTGCGGCACGCGCCCAGAAGCGACGCGGCCACCCGCCGAGTTGGAGCCAGCCATGCCGTACCGATCCCCTCGAATCGCGCCCCGCCTCTGCAAGGTCGTTCGCGGCCCGCACGCGAGCCGCGCCGTCCTCCTCGCCGTCGCCATCCTCCTGGCCGGGACAGCCTGCTCCCCCTACCCGGCCCCGCCCGACACCGCGCGCGACCCGGTCGTGGACACGCTGCACGGCGTCGCCATCAGCGACGACTATCGCTGGCTGGAGGACCAGGACAGCCCGGAGACTCGGGCCTGGATCGCGGAGCAGAACGCGTACGCCGAGGGGATCGTGGGCGACACGCCGCTGCGGCGCGGACTGGAGACGCGCTTGCGGGAGCTGATGAACGTCCCCGGGGCGCTGTTTCCCCGGCGGGCCGGCGACTTCGAGTACTTCGCCTTCCGCGCGCCGGACCGGGAGGTGGGCGCGATCTACCGGCGCCCGGCGCCGGAGGAGCCCCAGCGCGACCCGATCGACCCGGACGAAGACTTCGAGCTCGTCGTCGATCCGCTCGACATCCACCCGGACGGCACCACGAGCGTAAGCATCCGCGACTTCTCGCCCGACGGCGACCTCATGATGTACGCCATCCGGGACGGCGGACAGGACGAGGTCATGATCCGCATCCGCGACGTCACGACCGGCGAGGATCTGCCCGACCGGCTGCCCAACTTCCTGTACGGGTCCACCTTCTTCGACCCGGACGGTACCGGCTTCTACTACACGTGGCGGTCGCGCGAAATCGGGCCCCGCGTTCGGCATCACACCCTCGGCACCGATATCGCCGACGATACCGAACTGTTCGGAGAGGGACACGGACCCGAGACGTTCATCAACGCCGCGCAGGGCGGCGGCGGCCGCTACATGATCTACACGGTGCAGCACGGGTGGGCCCGCAGCGACGTCTACCTGCACGACCTTGAAGCCGGGACCGAGGCGCGGCCGATCAGCGTGGGCGCGCCGGCGCGCTTCCAGGCCCGATTCATGGACGACGAGATCTTCCTGTTCACGAACCTCCACGCGCCGAAGAACCGGGTGGTGGCGGTGAACCTGCGCAATCCCGACCCCGATCCCGCCAACTGGCGCGAGGTGATCGCCGAGGCCGACGACCTGCTGACCGGCTACCAGATCATCGGCGGCGCAATCTACGCGGACTATCTCCACAACGTGAGCAGCAGGATCGTACGCTACGACTTGGACGGGACGCAGACGGGGGATATCCCCGTTCCCGAACACCATGTGGCGACGTTGCGCCCGTGGGGTGACGGCGCGGGGCTGCTCACCCTTCAATCCCTCGTCACACCCACCCACATTGTCGGAATCGACCTGGAAACGGGTGAGACCGAGCCGTGGCACACCTCGGCGGTGCCCTTCGACGGCTCGGACTACGAGGTCAGCCAGGTATGGTACACGTCCGCGGACGGGACCGAGGCGCCGATGTACGTGGCGCACCGGCGGGGATATGAGCCGGATGGCGATACGCCGACGCTGCTGTACGGCTACGGCGGCTTCAACTCGAGCAACATGCCGCGCTTCAACAACGGCGCGGCGGCGTGGATGGAGCGCGGCGGCGTGTACGCGCTGGCGACGCTCCGTGGGGGCGGCGAATTCGGCGAGGAGTGGCATCGGGCGGGGATGCTCGAGAACAAGCCGAACGTGTTCGACGACTTCATCGCGGCCGCCGAGTGGCTCATCGCGAACGATTACACGAATCCGGACCGGCTGGCGATCCGCGGGGTCAGCAACGGCGGGCTGCTCGTCGGCTCGGCGCTGACGAAGCGGCCCGACCTCTACCGGGCGGTCTTCTGCGGGCTGCCCGACCTGGACATGGTGCGCTTCTACCAGTTCACCGACAGCAACAACATGCCCGCGCTGCTGGAGTACGGGAACGCGGCCGTGAAGGAGGAGTTCGAGGTGCTGCGGACGTTTTCGCCCTACCAGAACGTGCGCGACGGCGTGGCGTATCCGGCGGTCATGCTGACGCAGGGCGATCTGGACACCCGCGTGCCGCCGCTCCAGGCCCGGAAGATGGCGGCGCGGCTGCAGGCGGCGAGCAGTTCGGGGCTGCCGGTGATCCTGGACTACGATCCGCGCGCAGGGCACGCGGGCGGGCGGACGTTCAGCCGCAGCGTGCGCAACACGGCGATGGAGCTGGCGTTTCTGCTGGGCCAGCTCGGGGTGGAGGGGGAGGGTATGTAGCCGGCGAGCCGCCGTTCAAGCGCCCCCGCTCCACGCACGGCGCCCTTCCCGTCCCCGCACGCGGGCGAGCCAGTCCCCCACACGATACTGCACCATAACGAGCGCCGGTACGACCAGCAGCAGGAGCAGAGTGGCGACGAGGACGCCGAAGCCGACCGATGTGGCCAGCGGCACCAGGTGCCGGGCGTGAGTGCTCGTTTCGAGCACCAGTGGCGCGACGCCGAAGAACGTGGTGAGCGACGTCAGGAGTATGGCCCGAAACCGGACCTTGGATCCGGCGATGATGGCTTCTCGCGGCTCCATGCCGGAGTCCCGGCAGTCGTTCATGAACTTGACCATTACGAGCGAGTCATTGATGACCACACCACTCACGCCGACCAGCCCCTGCGTCGACCAGATGCTGAGCTCGAGGCCGAGCAGCATGTGTCCCACCAGTGCGCCGACGGCCCCGAGAGGTATGGCGGCAAGCACGATGAGCGGCTGCGACCAGGATCGGAAGGGGATGGCCATCAGCGCGTACATGATGATCAGGGCGAAGAACCCCGATCTGGCCAGGGCTGCATTGATCGTGTCCTGCTGCTTGCGCTGCCCGCCGAATGCATAGGCGAAGTCGGGATCCCGGGCCTCGAGAGGCGCGAGAATGTCCCGTTCCAGGCGATCGTCCACCTGTCGGCCCGTCGCGTGGATGGCGTCCACGTCCGCCGTAACCGTGACGGCGCGCCGCCCGTCGATCCGATGGATCGCGGAGGGTGACCTGTCGAGGCCCACCGACGCAATCTGTCCCAGGGGCACGTTGCGCCCGCCGGGCATTCGCACCATGTACGTCTCGACATCGACTACGGACCTCCGTTCTTCCTCCGGGAGCCTGAGGTAGACCCGTACGTCCTCGCGGCCGCGAGGAACCCTGAGCGCTTCCACGCCGAAGAAGCCGGCCCTCATCTGGCCGGCAAAGTCATCGAGCGTCAGTTGGAGCGTACGCGCGGGCGGGTCCAGTTCGAGCCGGAGTTCGTTGAAACCCTCGTCCAGGTTGTCCCGCACATCGAAGACGCCATCGATAGCGGCGAGTTCCGCGACGACATCGTCGGTGATGGAACGCAGGCGGTCGGGGTCGGGATGAGAGAGGTCGTAGTGGACGGGAAGGTCTCCGCCCACAATGCTGGAGGTGATCGAGAACTCTGTGGCCTCGGGGATCACGCCGGCCTCTTCCCGCCACAGCCTCTCCAGCGTGGAGGCGGCGATGTTACGGCCTTCCCAGTCGATCAGCTTGAACTGGACCGTCGCGACGTGTCCGCGCGCGGCCCGGACCACGTCGCCGATCAGAGGGTCGAACAATTCCGCCGACTGCCCGACCGTGACGGCCACGCCGACCTCCAGCGGCGCGTCGTCCATTGACAGCCCGTGCTCCGCAGCGACCCGCGCCACCGCACGGCGTCCAGCCACCTCCACCCGCGCGGCCACTTCGGCCGTGAGTTCGCCGGGTGTGCCGGCCGGCAGCTCCAGGTCCGCGGACACGATGTCGCCTTCGAGCGGAATGATGAATCGGCTGGGCACGATACCCGACGCCACCAGACCGCCCGAGACCACGAGCAGCGCGGCCGCAGAAGCGAGTACGACCAGCGGTCGCCCGGTCGCCAGACGAAGCCCGCGGTCGAGCGGGCCCTCGACGACTCGTTTGACAAGCACATCCACACGCTTTTGGAGACTGCCCCAGACTCTGCCGATCCGATGCCGCGCCCGTCGGCCGGCCGCGGGCAGGTGCGAGAGGTGGTTCGGGAGCAGCAGCAGCGAATCAAGCAGCGAAATGAAGAGAACGGCGATGACGACGATGGGGACCGCACGCCCGAGCTTGCCCTGTGCGCCGGGCACGGTCATGAGGGTCGAGAAGGCGATGATCGAGGTGAGGACCGCGAAGATCACGGGACCGCTCACCTGTTTCGTCCCGCGGATCGCCGCCTCCAGTCCCCCGGCGCCCTTTTCGCGCTCCAGATGGACGCTCTCCCCCACGACAATCGCATCGTCCACGACGATCCCCAGCGCGAGGATCAGGCCCATCAGGGAGAACATGTTGATCGTCACGCCCAGGAAGCCCATCACGAGGAACGCTCCCGCGAACGAAACGGCCAGACCCACCGCCACCCAGGACGCGAGCCGGATCTCCAGGAAGAGTGCCAGCGTGATGAAGACGAGAACGAGACCGATCAGTCCGTTCTTGACCATGAGGCCCAGACGGCCACCGACCAGAGCGGCGTCGTCGCTCCAGATTGCGACGTCCACGCCGGCGGGCAGACTCGGCACCACGCTCGCCTCCAGGTAGTCCTGTACCGCAGCGCTGATGTCCAGAAGATGTTCGTCGGAGGTGCGGTACACGTCCACGCGGGCGGCGGGCCGGCCGTTGTAGCGCATCTGGAGATCGCTGTCGGCGAAACCGTCACGCACCGTCGCGATGTCGCCCAGACGGACGGAAGTGCCGTCCGGACGGGTCAGGACGACGATGTCCTCGAAGTCGTACTGGTCGTAGTTCTGTCCCAGCGTGCGGACGAGGATCTCCTCTTCGCCGCCCGGTACCCCGCCGGCCGACAGTTCCAGCGAGCCCTGCCGCACCGCCTGCGCGATCTCCGCGAGGGTCATCCCGAGTGCGCGCAGCCGCACCTGGGGAACCTCGATCGAGATCTCGTCCGGGCGGGTCGCACTCGTCCGCGCCAGCGAAACGTCGGGCAGGGCCGAGATGCCTTCTTCGATCCTGTACGCCAGCTCCTTGAGCGTGCGCTCCGGGACATCGCCGTGCACGACGAGGCGCAGGAAGACCTGCCTGGTCGTGATTTCCCGGATGTCGGGCCGCTCCGCTTCGGCCGGGAACGTCGGGATGCGGTCCACCTCCGCCTTCACCTCGTTCAGCGCCCGGCCGATGTTCGTCCCGTTCCTGAACTCGGCCACCACCGATGCCGATCCCCGGGAGGCCGTAGCGATGACGCGTTCGAGTCCTTCGACGCCCCGGATCTGCTCCTCGATCCTGCGGACGATCTGCTCCTCCACTTCCTCCGGAGAAGCGCCGGGGTAGGGTACGAGGATCTGAATGCGGTCCAGAGAGGCGTCGGGGATTACTTCCTGAACAAGACCGAACGCCGTGTACAGGCCACCGAGCAGCAGAACTAGCATGGCGACGTTGACCGCGGTATTGTTCCGCGCCATGTAGGCGATCGGGCCGTGGCGCCCGCCGCTGTAGTTCATGCTACCCACGGACTGCTAGGGGATCAGCCCTTCCACGCGCCGCGCCAGACCGGCGAGCACCCAGCCATCCGGCCCGAACACCTCGCTCTCGCGTGCGGCCTGGTCGAGCAGCCCGCGGATGTGCCCGCGCGCCTCTCGCCGCGAAAGCACGTGCAGGATCGAGCACTGCCCCGGATCCTCGTCCAGCAGGTCGTCGACGACCTGGAAGGCGAGTCCGTAGGCGGATCCGAAGGCGTCGAGGCGGTCCAGGTGCTCGCCCGAGAGCCCTGCGGCCAGGCCGCCGCCCCAGGCCGAAAAGCGAAACAGGGCGGCAGTCTTGCGCAGATGGATTTGCGAAACCTCTTCCAGGTTCGTTCTGGACGGATCGAATGCGAGGTCGTCGATTTGTCCGCCGATCAGACCCTGAAAGCCGATTGTGTCGGCCAGGCCGGCTCCCGCCGTGACACCCGCAGAGGGGTCGGACAGCCGAATGCACTGCGCGAATGCCTCGGCCAGTAGGGCACTGCCTGCCAGAATGGCGGTAGCGCTGCCGAAGGCAATGTGCGCCGCCGGCTGTCCCCGGCGCGTGGCGTTGTCGTCCTGCGCCGGCAAGTCGTCCAGGACGAGCGAACAGGTGTGAACCAGCTCTGCTGCGATGGCGACGGGCATCGCCTGCTCCGGATCCGCCCCGCCCGCGACGGCCGCCCCGAACGCCACCGTTGGACGCAGACGCTTGCCGCCGGAAAAAACTGCATAGCGCAAAGCGCGGTGAAGCTCCACGGGATGCTGGGTCGCGGCCGGCAGACACTCGTCCAGGACGGCGTTGACCCGCGTTCGGCTCGCTGCGACGAAATCGTCCAGCGCCGCGGGGTCAGTGTGCGAGCGCGTCGATGTCGGCAGCGGCAAGGGACGCGGTGTCATGGAACCTGGCAGCAAGCGCATCGAAGTCGTCCAATCCACAGGCCCTGGCAATCCCGGTCCTGACCTGGGCCGAAGCGGTATCGACTGCGAACCCATCCCCGGCGATGAGCCGCAGCGAACCATGCAGGTCACGCCACAGTGCTGCCGCCTCTGCCAGCCGCTCGGCCGCGTCGGCGGCGATCAACCCGCGCTCGCCGGCCGCCCGGAAGACGGAAGCCGCGTACTGCTCCGGCATGTCGGATTCATTCTGGCGGAGCGCCCATCGCAGGGCCAAGGCCGCGCGCTCGAGTTCCCGAAGACCGCCACGCATCCCGGCAACCGACGTGAGGTCGGGCACCACTTCGTCCGCAGCGGTTTCGCGCAGCGAGGCCATCAGTGCATCACGGGCCGCACCCCGGCTCAGGCCGTCTCGCAGGACCTGCTCGAACCGTTTCCTGATTCCGTTGTCGCCGGAGGCAGACACGCACCGCGCCTCCGCGAGCGCCAGAACCTCGCGGTCCAAACCGGGCCTCTGGATCTGTTCCTCCAACGCTTCGAGAGAAACCGGCTTGCCCATCTCACGGCGCGGAAGCTGCGCCAGCAGCAGGTTGTCGCGCGCCAGTCCGCGGAGCGCCTTGCGGAAACGCCGGATCAATGCCTGTTTGTACCGGGTGGGACCGCCGTCGTGCACGAACCGGACGTCGAGTTCTACGCCCGGCATCGCAGCTCCGCAGGCCAGAGGCCCCACAACGGCCACCGCCACCCCGCCGCCGTTGCTCGGGACCCCCCGGTCCTCGAAATCCTCCTCAACCGCGGCCAGCACGGTGGCGATGGAGGCCTCCGCAACGCGGGACAGCGCCGTGCCCGCCTCGCTCATCGACAGGCTGCCGCGCATGGCGTGCACGCCGATCTGGAAGACCTTGGCGTTCGACCACTCCCGCGCCGCATCGACCGCCTCGCCGCTGTCCTGCATGTGAATGTCGGCGAGCTGCTCCTTCATCTCGGCGACGCCGAGTTCGTGCGTCCAGTAGAGCCGCGCCAGCCCGCAACGGGCGATCGTCTCGAATTCCGGGTCCGGTCCGAAGCCCTCCGGCAACTCCAGGTCGGTAAACTCCCGGTCACGAAGCCTGTCGAGCAGTACCGGGGATTCATTGATCCACCCAGCCAGGCGCGGGGCGGCGGCGTGGATCTCGGCAATGACATCGAATGCGTCGGGGCGCGCCGCAAACGCCCGGCTATCGTAGGCGCTCCAGTCGTCGACCTCGGGATAGAACTGGGCGCGCTGACGATCGAGCAACGGATCGATGGTCTCGAACCACCGCTTGGGAAACAGCGCCAGGCCGTTCATCTGGATGTAGCTGCCCGGTAACTGCGGCGAGTCGGCCTCGCCATAGTGCTGCAGGAGCGGATAGCGCCGATTGGAAGTGTGGTGGTCGGCGTGGCGCTGCATGTTGTAGTACAGCCAGTTGGTGAACTTGTATGCGGCACTCCAGGCGTGCCGAGGCTTCACCGGCTCGAACCGGCCGTGGGGCATGCGGATGCGCCTGAGTCCGTAGTGCTGCACGTAGTTGCTGATCTTCATGGAGAAGACGACGCTCCCGCACAGAACGACGAAGGCCAGCACGGCCCACACCCCGCCAATCCAGAATATGAGCCCGTACCAGATGCCCAATTCCACGATGTAGCGCCAGAACGCATTCGTGTAATGCCAGATCGGAAGCTGACGGCGGGCAAGTCGGCGGCGTTCGAACCGCCACGCGCCAAGGAGGTTGTTTGCCACCTCCCGGGGCAGGTATTGCCAGAAGCTCAGGCCCTTGGGTGCGGATCCCGGGTCCAGGGGCGTGCACACGCGGGGATGATGAATGTAGACGTGCTCGGTTGCGTAATGAGGGTAGGAGACGGAAGCCAGCAGGATCTCGCCGAGCCGGCGCTCCCAGAGCGCGCGCCGATGCACCAGTTCGTGGCCCACAACGAAGACCGTCTGCCCCACCAACGCCAGCAGGACGGCCATGAAACCGATTTCCCACCAGGACAGGTGGTCCGCAACTAGCATCTGCCACAGCGAAAACACGAAGATGACCGGCCAGCACGCCGCCCACAGCCAGAGCGAGAGCTTGTAAAGGAACAACTGGCTCTCGTGGGTCGTGCCCGGATCCATGTTCCGCTCCTCCACGCCGAAGAACCGGTCGAATCGGTCCGCGAGCATGAAGAAGACGAATGGAGCCGCAATCCACCAGCCGCCCTGCACGGCGGCAGCGGCGACGAGCGGGAAGATGAGCAGAGGAACGAAGTGCGGGAGCGCGTTGGCGACCGATGGCTCGACGACCCGCCCGGTCATGGTAGCCGAGGCGCTGGAACTACGTGCTTCCATCCTGGAAACCCTCTACCAAGGTGACCCCGCTGCACGGCCCCGCCCCGTCCAAACTTAACGTTCCGGCCATCGCTCAGGCCACCTGTCGCCGCACGAGGTCCTGAAAGACGCCTGGGGTTGCGGCCAGTTCCTCGAACGAACCCTCCTGGACGATCCTGCCCGCATGCATCACGTATATGCGGTCCGAGTGACGTAACGTGGAGACGCGGTGCGCAATGACGATCCGTGTCGATGTGAGGCTAGCCAGGTTGGCCAGGACCCTGGACTGCGTTTCGTTGTCCAGCCAGTTGGTCGCCTCATCGAGCAGCAGGATGCGTGGATCGCTGATCAGTGCGTGGGCGAGGCGAATGCGCTGGCTCTCGCCTCCCGAGGTGACGGCGGCGCTCGCGCCCACGGGTGTCAGCATTCCCATCGGCATTGCCGAGATTTCCCGATCGATGGCGGCAAGCTGGATCGCGCGCCACGCATCTTCGGGAGTGACCCCTTGATGATCGCCTACGATGTTGTCCCACAGGTCCTGCGGGTGGAGTCGCACCATTTGCGGCACCACGCCGATATGCCGGCGCACTTCCCGGAGATCGAGGTGTTGCAGATCGCGGTCGTCATAGTAGACGGATCCGCTCGACGGCCGCTCCAATCCGAGGGCGAGCCGAAAGAGGGTGCTCTTGCCCGCCCCCGACTCGCCGGCGATCGCGACGAACTCGCCCGCGCGGACCTGGATCGATACGTCATCGAGGATCAGCGGCCCGTCGGCATCGTAGCGGAACGAGACGTGGTCGAAGGCGACGTCACCGCCCAGCATCTCCACGGATTGCCCCTCGGCCCCCGTTTCGGGAGTCTCGGCCAGCAGCGGCCGAATCTGATCGAATGCGGGCACGATGCCGGCTAGTACGCTGACCGACTCACCCAGGCGGACCACCGCCGTCTGGTAGAGCAGGAACAGGACGTAGACAACGATGAAATCGCCGACTGCGATGGTCTCCGGACCGGACAAAGCGAGGACCAGGACCAGCAACGCCGCCGCAAGCAGTGGCAAGGCGGCCCCGAGTGCCCGGAGGTGCATCTCGATCGCTCCGACTTCCAGCTCCGCGCGCTTCTGTTCGCGGTAGTCCCGTGCCCAGACCGCAAAGCCCGAGCCCTCGGCCCCGTCCACCCGCAGCTTGGATATGCCGTTAACGAGTTGGAACAACCGGCCAGCCAGCCGGCCTGCTGCCCTCAGGCGACGGCGGTATGGCGCAATCTGCTGCAGTCCGAGCGCCACGGTCGCGACCATCGACAGCACCCCGAACGCGGCTGTCAGCCACCCCAGCGTCGGATCGCGGAGACCGATGAGCAGGAACGCCGGAGACAGGAAAACGATCGACAGCACACCGTTGCCGATCAAGCTCTGCGCGGCGCCGCGGGCCCTCTGGAACGTCATGCCCCGCATCGCGAGGTCATTGGCGGGATAGCGCCTCAGGACCCTCGTCGGCAGCCGCAGCAACCGGTCCCAGAACGCCGACTCCAGGCGGGACGTTGCACGGCTTTCGAAGCGCATGACCGTCATGCCCTGAAGGACGCGCATGAGGGCGCGCACGAGGCCGAACGCCACCAGGCCCACGCTGATCCCGTACAGGAGACCGACATCGTTGACCGGAATCACTTCGTCCGCAACGAAGCCGATCGCAACGGCAGGCAACAGTGCGACCAGACCACCCAGCACCCCCGTCAACACGATGCGCGCCGAGTCGGCACCCAATCCCTTTCCGGCGAGTCTGAGCAGGTCCCGCCATCTGCTGGCCTCACCCTGCAGGGGCGCGTAGAAAAGCCAGGCATCCGGGCGTAGCGATGCAGCGCGCGCGGCCGTGACCCTCCGCTTGCGCCCGCTGGCGGGATCGATTTCCCGGTAGTTCCCCAGCAGCCCGGGCAGGAGCGCCACAGGCCTGCCGTCTGCGGCCCGAAACGCCAGCATGGCGCCGCTGTCGCCGACCCACCACCGATCCTTCCCGGAGAGCCGCACCTGCCGGGCGCGTATGCCGGACGCGCGGAGCAGCTTGGCGAGAGCGGTTTCCGGGTCGGATCCACCCGTGGAGGCCGGACCCCGGAATGTGATGCCTTCGTGCCGCCCGATCACCCTCAGGGCATCGTAGAGCGCCGAGACATCCTGCTCCTTGGCCCCCTCATCGCCATCGAGGACACCATAGAGATCAAAGAGGCGCCGGCGGGCGTCCTCCTCGTCACTCCGGCGGCCGAGGACCCGAGCACGCGCAAGGTTCGCCTGGTCGACGACCGCCAGCTGACGGTTCAGCCGCTCGAGCGAGAACGCGACGCGGTTGAACGCCCTCACCGCCGGCAGCAACAGCTCGCGTTCGGCGAGTTCCGCGGAGGACGCCGTGGCGACTCGCACCTCGCGCGTCAGGCTGAACCACGTGGCTGGCGTCAGCGGCAGCGCGCTTCCAGACGCTCCCGTCCCGCTTTGCGCAGGGTCGATCAAGCCCATGAACAGACCCGCATGGGGCTGCAATCCGGTAAGCCAGACCACTCCGCGGCGCACCGCAAGCGTACCGTTCCTCGTCGTCGGCGCTTCGCCTGTTGCGAGAAGCGCATCCGTCCGTGGAGAGTGGGTGACGTCGCGAACCAGCATCGCCGAGATGTCCACGAGCCATGCGTCAACCTGCTCGGCCAGTTCCGCGCTGCGAATCGCGCTCAGCCGGGAGACCGGAAGACGCCGGAGCGTGGTGCCGGGCAGCCCCTTGGCGATCACTCCGAGTGAAGTGACGTCCTCCTGCGGCGACGTACCGGGCAGGAGGCGGCCCGCGCTCGCACGCATCATGTGCTGGGGCGCGGATTGCTCCACCTCGCCCTGCCGCTCGACGAGGAAGAGGTCGACCGCGCCGGACTCAATGAACCATGCGAACTCGGGATCCCCGATATCCACAGGCAGATTGCCCGCGCACGGCACCGTGGCTCCCCACTCGGCGGCGGTCTGAGCGAGCGTGAGCCTTTCGGGGGCGGTCATACGCCCAGCTCCGTCCGCACGAGGCGATGGTACAGCCCGTCCGCGTCCGCGAGCAGCTCGTCGTGAGTGCCGCGCTGCGCCTCCTTGCCCTCGTTCATTACAATAATCTGGTCGCAGTCGCGAACCGTGCTCAGCCGATGCGCGACGATCAGACAGCTGACGCCCCGCCGGCGCAGCGCGTCGTCGACCCGAACTTCGGTGGCCGGATCCAGCGCGCTGGTCGCTTCGTCGAGAATCAGCACCGTCGGGTTCCCGACCAGCGCCCGGGCTATTTCAAGGCGCTGCCGCTGTCCGCCGCTGAGATTGCCGCCATCCTCGTCCACGCGTGTCGAATAGCCGAGGGGCCTGCCGAGGATTTCGTCGTGGATATCGGCGTCGCGGGCGGCAGCGACGATGTCGTCGTCGGGAACCGCGGCGTTCCACAGCGTGAGGTTGTCGCGCACGGTGGCGGAGAATAGGACCACATGCTGGTCCACCATGGAGAGGGAGCGCGACAGCACTTCGGGTGGAATCTCATGCCTTGGCCGGCCGTCAAACAGAATCTCGCCCGACCAGGGATGCAGAATACCCGCGATCAGACGGGCCAGCGTCGACTTTCCGGACCCGCTCGGCCCAACCACCGCGATGCGTTGTCCGGGCTTGACCACTACGCTGAAGCCCTCGATCAGGGGAGGGCGGTTGCGGTTGTAGCCGAAGGTCACGTCGCTCAACTCGACATGCCCCGTCAACCGAAGTCGTCCGTTGAAGGTGGCAATGCCTTCCGGCATGATCGCCAGGCGCTTGAGGCCGGGATCTCTCGGCGTTTCCGTAATGTCGTCCAGACGTTGCATGTCGGTGAGGAGCGTCTGGCGCTCGAGGGCGAATTCGACGAAGCGCCCGGCGGGCTCCAGAAAGAGCACCGACAGCAGGTAGAACGCCAGCAGCGCCCCCAGCGTCAAGTCACCGGCCATGACCCTTGTCGCCCCGACGGCCAGCACCACTGCACCACCCAGTATCTTCAACAGGCCAGGCGTGGAGGCGATGATGTAGCCGAGCTCGGCGAATCGCTGGTGCGCCCTCAGCTCACGAGCCTGATGGCCGCCCCAGCGGGCGAACATCCGGTCCTCGGACGCCGTCATGCGCAGCGTATCCGCATGGCTCAGCATCAGTGTGCCTACGCCCGTCAGCAATCCCTGCTCGTGGCGCAGCGCGACAGCCTCCTCCGAGCGGACGCGCGCGACCGGTCGCAGGAGCAACGCGTTCAGCACCGCCAGCCCCAGGACCAGCAGCGCCAGCAACGGGTCGTACGCTATCATGGCCGCCAGGAAAACGGCGCTCATGGCGACGTCCATGAGCAGGCCGAGGAGAAGCTCCGACAGTCCCCACGCGATCCTGTCAATCGAAAAGATACGTGTGGTCAACTCGCCGACAAGCCGGTGGCTGAAGTACTCGACCGGGAGCCGCAACAGCCGCGATACGCAACGGTTGCCGGCAACGATCGACATGCGGATCGCGAGGCGCCGCAGGAGCCATCCCTTCAGCCAGGCGATGCCGTACACCAGACAGCCGGCTGCAGCCAGTCCCCCCGCAACAAAGAGCCCCCAGGGCTCGCCTTCGCCCACAACGCGGTCGACGAACAGCGATGCGGCGAACGGAACCGCCAGGGCCAGCACGGCCAGCAGCAGCGCGCACACGATGGCGTGCGTCAGCCCGCCCGAGGCGCCGCGCAGCCAGTGCGGGAGGCGCTGCCACAGGGTGGATGGAGTACCTCCGGGTTCGAATTGCGGGCCGGGGCGGAACTTCAGGACAACCCCCGTGAATCCGGCCTCGAACTCCTGGGCGGAGAGCTTGCGACGGCCGGTGGCCGGATCGTTCAGATAGAACCACTTCCGGTCGAATCCTTCGAGGACCACGAAGTGGTTGAACTCCCAGAACAGAATCATCGGCAGCCGCATCTGCCTCAGGCGCTCTATCTGCACGCTCCAGCCGGAGCACGCGAGGCCGTAGTGCTCGGCTGCCCGCTTCAGGCCAGCCGCGGTTGACCCGTCTCTCCCGACCTCACACGTGCCGCGCAATTCCGTAAGGGGTACCCAGCGCCCGAAATGGGCCAGCACGCTCCCGAGGCAGGCTGCGCCGCATTCCGTCGCGTGCGTCTGGAGGAGAAGAGGCGTCACCACACGCCGGCCTCGTTCGCCGGGCGCAACCCGGAGACTTCGCGACGCGTTGAGCGAACCGGGCGATGCCATTTCAGACCGGTCGGAGGCCGAGAAGCGCCGCCAGCGAGTATTGTCCAAGACTGATCCGAACCCGGCACGCAGTCCCGTCGCCGAGAGCCACACCGGGCACCGGCTCGAGATCGATGTCGATGCGCGGTGCGGCTTCCGCTTCCGCCGCCGGCCAATGTGAGAGCCACACCGGCGACGGCCCCATGACGGTACTCACCGTCCCGTCCAGCCTGTGCGTCGCACCGTCGGGCATCTGAATCTCAACCGAAGCTGGCATGCCCGGGCGCAAGCGTTGCGCCACGCGCGGAGACGCCCGCACCGCCGCCTGCAGGGGGCGATCCACAGGCTCTCGGAGCTGCGCGACGGTGGTGCCGGCCGACAGGTAGTCGCCCAGCGCGGCGCGCAGCGCCATCACCTCGCCTCCCATCTGGCTGGCAATTAACTCCGATTCGGGCCGCGCCTGCTCCGATTCCGGCAGCGTGACGGCAGCCTCGCCCGCCGGTGCCGGGACGGTCTGGAGCGCGATGCCCGTTCCCGGTTCGACCCGATCCCCGGGCTCGACCAGGTACTCCACGAGGTACCCGGGCTCGGTAGCGACGACTTCGTAGCGCTGCCCCGGCTCGAGCAGCACACCCTGAAGCGTGATCGTCCGATCGATGTTGCCGAACAGGATCCACGCTCCGAGACCTGCAAGCAGCAACCCCGTCGCGGCGAGGACGATGCGCTCGTGCGGGGCTGTAACGCGGAGCAGGCGGTCAAGTTGCTGCCGATTTTCGCTGGCAGCTATCGCCTGTTCACGAAACGAGTTACCGAAACGGGTGAACATAACTGTGTCCCTTTTTGTCGCATCTCCGCGGCCACAACTTGCGAACTTCGCTTCAAGGTGTTACTATAGCAACCTAGTAGTTTGGGGCTACCCCGCTTTCACGGACAGTTAGTTCTTTGGGTTGATTGTGTTTGATATGGTTTCTACTTACTCCCCTCCAACGCTGGAGAGGGGCTACGAGCGAGCCCGGCAAGGTGAGCGGGCCGGAGAAGCCCGGAGAGCTTCGGTCGCCCGGGGGCTGCAGGTTCGCTTCAGGCCGCATGGTTGAGTTTCTCGAAGTTCGCCGGCGAGTTGAAGCCGAGCGCGGAATGGAGCCGCCGGGTGTTGTAGAAGCCCTCGATGAAGCGGAAGACTTCGCGCCTTGCTGCAGCCATCGTCGGAAACTGACGCCGGTCGACGAGTTCGCACTCCAGGGTGGCGAAAAAGCTCTCGGCCATCGCGTTGTCGTAGGCGTCGCCGACCGAGCCCATCGACTGGATGATCCCGACGTCGCGGCAACGCTTTCCGAACGCCAGCGACGTGTACTGCGCGCCTTGGTCGCTGTGGTGGACCACCGGGCCGTTCGGCTGGCGGCAGGTGATTGCCATCGTCAGCGCGTCGCCGACCAGGTCGGCCGGCATCCGGGGCGCCATGGCCCAGCCGACAATCCTCCGGCTCCACACATCGAGCACCACGGCGAGGTACAGCCAGCCCGTCCCGGTGCGCATCTGCGTGATGTCGGCCACCCAGAGTTGGTCCGGGCCCTTGGCCGTGAAGTCCCGGTTCACCAGGTCCGGCGCGGGCCTGGCCTTCGGATCCCTCTTCGTCGTGCCGGTCCTGAAGCGCCTGCGCGTCACGCTCCTGATGCCCAGCTCCCTCATCAGGCGCGCCACCCGCTTGCGGCTCACCCGGTAGCCCTCGGCCAGGAGCGCCGCGTGGATCCGCGGGCAGCCGTAGATCTCGCCGCTCTCGATCGAGATCGCAACGATCCTGCCCTTGAGCTCGGCGTCGAGCCGTGCCCGCGCCGAGGGCGGATGCCGCAGCCAGCCGTAGTACCCGCTGGGGGAGAGACCCAGCACCCGGCACATCACGGCCACCGGAAACCTGGCCCGGTTCGCCTTCACGAACGCATACCCCCGCCGGGGATCGATCCGCTCTCCTTCGCGAACCAAGCCGCGGCTTTTTTTAGGATGTCCCGCTCCATCCTCAGCCGCTTGTTATCGCGCTTCAGGCGCACCATCTCCTTGCGCGCCTCCGTCGTCAGGCCGTCGTTGCGCCGGCCCTCGTCCAGGTCCGCCTGCTTGACCCAGTTCCGGATCGTCTGCTCCGTAGGCTCGAACTCCCGGGCCAAAGACCCCGGACTACGACCCTCCCTCGCCAGCTCCACGATCCGCTCCCTGTACTCGGGCGGATACCGCCCTCGCCTTCTTCCCGCCACGGCTCACCTCCTTGGTTGGCCCAAAAGGAATGGTGTCCGTCAAAGCGGGGCAACTCCA
>CAZRQE010000090.1:0-7535 GCA_964602175.1 uncultured Gemmatimonadaceae bacterium
CTGAAGGCGAACGACATGATCGAATGGGACGCCCACTACTACCCCATGGGATACGACGTGCCGGGGGACCAGGTGGAGTTGGGCGTCTGGTTCCACGAGGAGGGCTACGAGCCCGAGTTCCAGCAGGACCTGCGTCTCTACCCGCTCCGCGGCGATATCGCACTTCCTCCCGGCGGGACCGCGATGACCCAGGGCTTCCACCGCTGGGACCACCCGGTGCGCATCGACAGCTACCAGCCGCACGGCCACGTGCACCTGCATGCGATGTCGATCCAGGCGGTGTACCCCGACGGGGATGTCGAGCTCATCAGCATGGTCACGGACTTCGATGCGCGCTGGCACCACAGCTACATCTACGAGGACGACGTCGCGCCTCTCCTTCCGACGGGCACCGTCGTCGTGCTGACCGGATGGTACGACAACACCGCCGAGAACGAGCTCACGCCGGACCCGGAGATCTGGTACGCGCGCGGCTCGCGCACGATGGACGAGATGTCGCACGCGTGGATCGCCGTCACCCACCTGACCGAGGACGGCTACCAGAGGCTGGTCGAAGAGCGGGAGAGCCGGCTCGCGACCGACGATACCGGCGGGAACGGCAGCAACGGCGGCAACGGCAACGACACCCGCTGATGCGCAGCCCATCTGCGGCGCGGACTGCGGCCGCGGCGAGGATCCTGCCGGCGGCGCTCCTCCTGCTCGTCGTGTGTGCGGCGGCAGACGTGCCCCTGCACGCCCAGGAGCGACAGCGCCTGCCCCTCGCCCCGATCCTGCCCAAAGGGGACGAGGTGGCCCCCTTCTTCGAGGGCTGGTACCGCAACGACGACGGCACCTTCACGCTCTCGTTCGGGTTCTTCAACCTGAACAGCGAGCAGGTCCTCGACATCCCCGTCGGGCCCGACAACTTCATCGAGCCGGCCGAGTTCGACGGCGTGCAGCCCACCCACTTCCCGGTGCGTCCGCGCAGGGACCGCGGCGTCTTCCACGTCACGGTCCCGGCTTCCTACGAGGATGGGGAGCAGGCCGTGGTGTGGACGATCACGGCGAACGGATGGACCAACGCGACCCCGGGGCGCGTGGGGATTCCAGCGCTGCAACTGGACTACGGGCCGCGGGCCATGGGGTCGGTGCCGCCGGTCGTGCGCTTCACCGCCGACGGGCCGGCGGGCCAGCACATCCAGGGCGTGTGGGGGGAGCCGCGCACCGCCACGGTGGGCGAGCCCCTCACCCTGACGCTCTGGACCGAGGAGGTATCCGTCCGCGCACCCGACGACATGGTCAACCAGGTCGTCGATGTCGGGCTGAGCTGGTTCAAGCACCAGGGGCCCGCCGGCCAGGTCGCGGTCGATCCCAGACGCGTGGTTGTGGAAGGCGGCACCGGCGAGGCCACGGCGACCGTCGTGTTCAGCGAACCCGGCGAGTACGTGTTGCGCGCGCGCATCGACAACTGGGACGCGAACGACAGCACCGGCGGCGACCAGTGCTGCTGGACGAACGCCTACGTACGCGTCACGGTCACCCCCTGACATGCGGGTGACCCCCTGACATGCGGGTGATCGCCTGACGTGGCCGTAATCGAGACAAGCGGGCTCACCAAGCGCTTCCCCGCGGTCCTGGCTGTCGACCGCGTCTCGCTCACGGTCGAGCAGGGCCAGGTCTTCGGCTTCCTGGGCCCGAACGGCAGCGGCAAGACCACGACGATCGGGATGCTGATGGGCATCATCAAGCCCACAGCGGGGAGTTTTCGACTCTTCGGCGCAGGCGCCCCGCGGGATCTTCTGGCCGCGCGCGCGAGGGTCGGAGCCACGCTGGAGACGCCGAACTTCTACCCCTACCTCAGCGGCCGTGACAATCTGCGGATCGCCGCCGCGATCAAGGGGATCGGCAAGGCGCGGATCGAGGAGTGCCTGGAGATCGTGGGGCTGCGCGGGCGCGGCAAGCACCGCTTTCGGACGTATTCGCTGGGCATGAAGCAGCGGCTGGCGCTGGCGGCCACGATGCTGAACGACCCCGAACTGATCGTGCTCGACGAGCCGGCCAACGGGCTGGATCCGAAGGGTATGAAGGAGGTGCGCGACATCATTCGGCTGCTGGCGGACCGCGGCAAGACGATCTTCCTGTCGAGCCATCTCCTGTGGGAGGTGGAGCGCACGTGTACGCATGTTTCGATTGTGAGGAAGGGTCGGGTCGTCGGCACGGGGACGGTGGCGGAAATCGTCGGCGGCGAGGTGACCGCGGTCGTGCGTGCGGAAGACGGCGAGGCGCTCTTCGCGGCCCTGGAGGCCTTCCCGGAGGCGACGTCCGTGCGCGCGTCCGACGATGGGCTGGTGGTCGCGCTGGCGTCGGACGACCTCGCGGCCCTCAACCGGTATCTCGCCGGCCAGGGGATCTACGTCTCGCACCTCGCACGGCGGCACCGGAGCCTCGAGGACGCCTTCATGGACCTGACCGGCGAGGACGGTGATGCGGGCCAGGCGTCGCTGACGGAGTTCGCGTCGTGAGGCTGCTGCGGGTGCTGGCCCGGGTCGAGGTGCTGAAGGCGGTCAAGCGCCCCGCGTTCTGGGTGACCATGGGCGTTTTCGCCGCGTTCAACACCATCGCGAACTTCGCGCCGGGCGGCGGCTCCGAGCGGGCCGGGTTCCCCGATGCGTGGAGGGGCATCATCGAGCCGGCGATCAACCTCGGGCCCGTCTTTCTGGCGGCCCTGATGATCCTGCTCTTTGCGCCCGAGTTCCGGTGGCGGACCGCCCGGCAGAACGTCATCGACGGGCTGAGCAAGGAGCAGTTCCAATGGGCGAAGGTCCTGCTGCTGGCCGGGCTGGCTGCACTCTTCTTCGTCACTTCCGTGTTGATCGGCATGCTGCCGCTGATCCTGGATCCGGGTGGCGGCGGCGGCGCATTCGTCGAGCCAATGGACCTCAACTACATGCTGGGGTTCGTCGTCGCGCTGCTGCTCTGGGGCACGGCTGGGTTGATGATCTCGGCGCTGGTTCGGGCAGCCGGCGCCGGGCTGGGCCTGCTCTTCCTCTATTTCATCTGCGAGCAGATCGTCACGCAACTGCTTTCGATGCGGTGGAACGCGCTCGAGCGCTTCTTCGACTTCCTGCCCGCCCAGCTGTTCCAGACGATCACGAACTCGGCTCTGTACTACCCCGAGGTGCTGGCACGCACCAACGCCGCGCGGGCCGAACGCGGCCAGGACCTGCTGGTGTACCCGGATCTGTGGGTCCCGCTGGTCGCGGCGACGGCCTACGTTGTACTCTTCCTGGGGCTGGCCTACGTGAACATGCGCAGGCGGGATCTGTAGCCGCACCTGGCCGGGACACTCTACAAGGGGAAGGGCAAGATGGAGACGAATCGGCGTGACTTTCTGAAAACGACGGCGGCGGCGGGTGGCGCGCTCGCCACAGGTGTCGGGTCCCTCGCGCTAACCGGGTGTGCGGTCGGGGGCGACGGGCCGGCGATGGGCTCCGAAGATGGCGGAGAGTCGCAGGCCGCGAACCCGCTGAAGATCCTGATCCTCGGCGGGACAGGCTTCATCGGCCCCCACCAGGTCGAGTACGCACTGTCGCGCGGCCACGAGGTCACCCTCTTCAACCGTGGCCGCACGAACGCGCAACTCTTCCCCGAGGTCGAGAAGCTCGTCGGCGACCGGGAAAGCGACCTCACCGCGCTGGAAGGCCGAAGCTGGGATGTGGTCGTGGACAACTCGGCCACCAACGCCCCGCACTGGGTCGAGGCGAGCGCCAACCTGCTGAAAGACACGTGCGAGCGGTACATCTTCGTATCCACCCGGTCCGTGTACGCCGACACCAGCCGTGTCCCCATGACGATCGACGCGCCCGTGTGGACCCACGAGCTGGCCGGTGTGGAGCCGGGCGCCGAGCGGCTGCCCTACGGGCTCGGCAAGGCGCTCTCCGAGCAGATCGCCCGGGACGCCTTCGGCGAGGACCGCACCATCGTCATGCGGCCCGGACTCATCATCGGCCCCGGCGACCCGACCGACCGGTTCACGTACTGGCCCGTGCGGATTCATCGCGGCGGCGAGGTGCTGGCGCCCGGCGACGGCACCGATCCGGTGCAGATCATCGACGTGCGCGACTTCGGCGACTGGCTGGTGCGCCTGGCCGAGGCGCGCGAGTCCGGCACCTACAACGTGGTCGGGCCGCGCACGCCGCGTCCGATGGCGGAGTTGCTGTACGGGATCCGGGCCGTGACCACCGCCGAGACCACCTTCACCTGGGTGGACACCGACTTCGTGATCGACGCCGGGCTCCGCCCCTACGGCGAGATGCCGGTGTGGCGTCCGGCCCGCGATGGCGCCGAGGGCTTCGCACGCTTCGATCTCACGCCCGAGGTCGAGAAGGGGCTGACCTTCAGGTCCCTCGCCGATACCACCGCGGCGACGCTGGAGTTCCACTTCTCGCGGACAGCCGAGCGGCAGGCCGAGGTGTTCAACAGGCTTAGCCCCGAGCGCGAGGCCGAGGTGCTGGCGAATTGGCACGCCTCCCAGCGGGGTTAGGCGCCCGCGCCAACGTAAAGAAAAGATTACAATATGTCAGGTAAAGTAGACATTTCCGGGACTCGCGGCGAGGCGCGCGTGCTTTCGGCTCTCGCGCTTGCCGCGGCCTTCGTGGGCGCCTGCGAGACACGCGAGGGCGTCGATCTGGTGCTGCGGGGCGGTGTCGTAGCCACCGTGGACGACGCCGACACCATGGCCGAAGCCGTCGCGATCGACGACGGGTGGATCGTCGCGGTGGGCAGCGATGCCGATGTCGACACGCTGATCGGTTCACAGACCCGTGTGATCGAGCTGGACGGCCGCTTCGCCATGCCCGGCTTCATCGAGGGACACGGGCACTACATGAGCCTGGGCAACTCGAAGACCATCCTCGACCTCAACAACGTCGCCAACTGGGACGAGATCGTGCAGATGGTCGCCGACGCCGCCGCCGACGCCGAGCCCGGCGAGTGGATCCGCGGCCGCGGCTGGCACCAGGAGAAGTGGGACCGGCCACCGGACCCGGCCGTGGAGGGCAACCCCACCCACGCCACGCTCACCGCCGTCAGCCCGGAGAACCCGGTGCTGCTGGGCCACGCGTCCGGACACGCCGGCTTCGCCAACGCGCTGGCGATGGAACTCGGTGGCTACGACCGGGATTCCGAACCGCCGCCCGGCGGTGAACTGGTCCGCGACGAGAACGGCGAACTGACCGGCCTCCTGCGCGAGACGGCCCAGGGGCCTGTGTCCGGTGCCTTCGCCGATTCGCAGATGGGCCGCACGGCGGAAGAGATGGAAGCCCAGTTCCGGCGCGAGGTGATGCTCGCCGCCGAGGAGGCGCTCTCCAAGGGCGTGACCTCGTTCCAGGACGCGGGCACCGGCTTTGGCACCATCGACCGGCTCAAGGAGCTGGAGGCCGAGGGCGCGCTTCCCGTCCGCCTGTACATCATGGTCCGCCGCCAGTCCAATGAGGAGATGGACGCGCGTCTGCCCGACTACTACATGCCGTCCGAGGGCGACGACTACCTCACCGTGCGCTCCATCAAGCGGCAGATCGACGGCGCGCTGGGTTCGCACGGCGCATGGCTCCTGGAGCCGTACGAGGACATGCCCACTTCGGCAGGCCTTGTCCTCGAAACCGTGGAGGACATCACCGGCACCGCCCACGTCGCAATCAAGCACGGCTTCCAGGTCAACACCCACGCGATCGGCGACCGCGCCAACCGCGAGGTACTGAACATCTACGAGGCCGTGCTCGACTCGGCCGGCGGCGCCGAAGACCTCCGCTGGCGCATCGAGCACGCGCAGCACGTCCACCCCGACGACATCGCCCGCTTCGCCGACCTCGGCGTCCTCGCCTCCATGCAGGGTGTGCACGCCACCTCGGACTTCCCCTGGGTGCCCCTCCGCCTGGGCGACTCCCGCGCGGAGGAGCGGACCTACCTGTGGCGGTCCTTCCTCGACGCCGGCGTGCCCATCAACAACGGCACCGACGTCCCCGTCGAGGACATCGACCCGCTCGCCAGCTTCCGCGCTTCGGTCACCCGCCAGACCGCCGACGGGTCGATCTACTACCCCGAACAGAACATGACCCGCATCGAGGCGCTCCGCAGCTACACGATCAACAACGCGTACGCCGCCTTCGAGGAGCAGTACAAGGGCTCGCTAGAGGTCGGCAAGCTGGGCGACGTGGTCGTGATCGACCGCAACATCCTGACCGTCTCCGACGAGGACCTGGCCGACGCGCGCGTCGACGTCACCATCGTGGGAGGAGTGGTTCGTTATGAGCGGTAGAGGGCCACGGCTGGCGCGCGGCCCCCACCTCGGCGGCGGACCGGCGGCGACCCCACCCGGGCGCGCCTGCAGGATGCCCGCCCTGGCCGTGCTGGCCACGATTATCGCCTGCGAGTCACCCCCCGCGCCCGGCGAGGACGCCCGGCAGGAAGGCAGCGCAATGCCGGACCCCACACCCATCGAACACATCGTCCCCGAGGGCGTCGCACGGCTCCCCGTCTTCACGCCTGCGGTGCGCGTCGGCGACCTCGTTTTCCTCTCCGGCGCGATCGGCACCCCGCCCAGCGGAGAACTGCGCGTCGTGGAGGGCGGCGTCGGCGCGGAGACCCGTGCCACCATGGACAACATCGGCCGCATTCTGGAAGCGGCAGGGCTCGGCTTCGCGGACCTCGTGAAGTGCACCGTGTTCCTCGCCGACATGGCCGACTACGCGGAGATGAACGCAGCCTATGTCACCTACTTCGAGGGGATCGAGCCGCCGGCGCGCTCGGCGATGGCCGGAAGCGGCCTGGCACTCGGCGCGAAGGTGGAGATCGAGTGCATCGCGCGGGGCAGGTGAGGTGACCTGTCGGCCGGCATTGCCGACGCTCGCGGGGGTACTGGTCGTCGGCGCCATCGTCGGTTGCGAGACTGGACCCGACCCCGCAGACTGGCCGGACCAGCTCGCCTACGGAGTCAGGGACAGCGCCGGGGTCACAATCGTGGCGAGCGCGAAACCGGCGCCCGATTCGCGTCTCGCCTGGCGGGTCGGACCGCAACCCCGGGTTTCCGTGGGTGCCCCGATGGCGGACGAGGACTACCAGCTGTACGAGGTCGGCGACGCGACCAGGCTGGCCGACGGCCGGATCGTCGTCGCGAACGGGGGTTCGAATCAGGTGCTGGTGTTTGACGACGCCGGCCGGTACATGAGCGCCTGGGCGGGCCCGGGCGAGGGGCCCGGGGAGTTTCGGTCGCTCGCGCTCGTGGAATCGTGGACCGGGGACTCCTTGATCGCCGCCGATTCGGAGCAGGGCCGGGTTTCCGTCTTCGACCTGGAAGGCAACCACGGGAGGACTGCCACGCTGATGGGTGAACCCGGTGGCGTCTCAAGATTCATAAGCACCGACCCGAGAGAACACCGGATGATGGGCCTGCTTCCGGACGGAATGATCCTGACCCGGGAACCTGGTGGAACCTTCACCGAGGGACTCTGGCGGTGGGACCATGCCTACGGTCTCGCCAGCGCCGACGGCAGCCCCGC
>CAZRQE010000091.1:0-22860 GCA_964602175.1 uncultured Gemmatimonadaceae bacterium
TTGCCATGCGACCCCTGTTGCCAGCGGCCCGGTGCGCTCTTACCGCACCCTTTCACCCTTGCCTGTGTCCCTGGGGACCATCGGCGGTCTGCTCTCTGCGGCACTTTCCGTCGCCTCGCGGCGCCCGGGCGTTACCCGGCACCCTGCCTTGCGGAGCTCGGACTTTCCTCCGTCCGGCAAGTCCTGCGGACTCCCGGCGGCGATCCCTCAGCCCGTCCTCCTGGACCTGAATGATGATAGCGACCACACCGTGCCGGCCATACCCGGTGGCCGGGATGACATCGCCGCGAGGGAACACGTTGTCTTCTAACTCAAGTCACCACAAGGGAACAAATGTCTTGCGGGATCGCGATAAACATGCGATTATGGGTCCGTGACGTTTCCCGAGTCCACGACCTTCCAACCTGGAAACACCAGCTCGGAATGACCCGGAACCGCTTCGCGAAGACTTCGAGAGCCTTTTCCTGGCTCCTCGCGACAGCTGCCCTCGGATCGACCCCAAACGCCACGTTCGCGGCATCTCCCGGGTGGGCTCAGCTGTCCCCGGCCACCCCCGACGGCAACGACGAAGCCGTGGTCGTGTACCTGGTGCGCCACGCGGAGCGCGCCGAGAACGGTACCGACGATCCACCGCTGGCGCTTGCCGGCCAGATCCGCGTCCAGCAGCTACTGGGGATGCTCGCCGACGTGGACCTGACCCACGTGCATACGACCGACTTCAAACGCACGCGGGACACGGCCCGCCCCTTTGCCGAACGGGCCGGTGTGGAGTTCACATTCTACGACCCGCGCGAGCTGGAGGCGCTCGCCGGCCAGATCACGGCGACTCCCGGCCGTCATCTCGTCGCCGGCCACAGCAACACGACGCCGCAACTGGTGGCGGCTCTGGGAGGCGACCCGTCGGATCCGATCGACGAATTCGAATACGACAGGCTCTACATTGTGGTGATCCAGCCGGACAAGCCGGCCATGACGACCCTGCTGCGCTTCGGGGAACCGTACGTCGAAGGCCAGGATTTCGGCCTGCGGGCCGGATCCACCGCGCTCAGAAACTCACCACGAGGGCCACGGTAACGACCTGATCGAGTTCCTTGCGGGGAACAAGCACCTCGCCCGCGGGCTCGCCCAGCGGCGACATCAACGGCACGCTCGCCAGCGCGGGACGATTGTCGAAAGTCGCGCGGACGGAAGTCTTCAGGCCCAGGTGCTCGTTCATCGCGACGCTCAGCGAGTTGGTCCAGTCGGCGCGCACATCACGGGGATCGTCGCCGTTGCCGTCGAGTACGAGATCGCTTCGCCAATCCGAGTTGTCGGTCACCCGAAGCCGCCACTCGCACGAAACCCGCGCTCCCAGGAAGCGGCTGCTCCATTCCGGATCGGCAACGACGTCCTGTTGGACCGTATGGGTTAGACCGTAGGCGGTGCGCAGGCTCCGTGCCTCCGACTCGGTCCAGCGGGTGGAGACCCCCAGCACGTTGACCAGCCGGTTCCGGACGCCGGCGAAGGTGTTGCGCGTCCAGCCCGACTGGACGAAGAAGGCCGTCCGGTCGGACACCCTGCGGTCGAATCGCATCCTGGCGTAGTAGTTCTCCACCGACGTCATGGTGGTGGACTGCTCGTCGATGCGGTAGTCCGCCGACGTGCCCACGGCCGTGCGCGTCAGACGGGTGGTGCGGGTCCGAATTCCCCCGGCTTCGATCTTCACGTCGCTTCGTTCCCAGGAGCGCGTCAGCGTGCTCCCGATTCCCAGCGTCGACGCCACGGCGTTGCCCCCGGTGCGCACGAAGCTGAGTTCGCTCGAGTTGGTCCAGCGGTTCCCGGTTTGAAGCGCGCCGGCCGTGGAGACCGCCGTCAGCAGGACGCACACTGCCGCGGCGCAAGCCAGAGCGTGACTCGGAGCCGCCGGCCACAATATCGTTGCTGTCTTCACGTTCCGTCCCTTCCCTTCCCTTGGAGTTGTTCCCAACCATGGCTCGTTACGCTACGGAGTTCACCGGCGCGTTCTTCCTTGTGCTCACGATCGGCCTGGTCACCGTTCAGGGCGTCGTGCCCGCGCCCCTCGCCATCGGAGCGGCTCTCATGGTCCTGGTCTACATGGGCGGACACATCTCGGGCGCGCACTACAACCCGGCGATCAGCATCGCGATCATGGTGCGGGGACGGCTCGACCGCCGTGAGCTGTTGCCGTATGTCGTCGCCCAGATTGCCGGCGCCGCCCTCGCCGCGCTGGCCGTCGCCGGTCTGACGGGCGGGTTCCTGGTTGTGGCCCCGGCTTCCGGCACTTCCGCCACCGTCGCGCTGTTCGCCGAACTGCTCTATACCTTCGCGCTGGCGCTCGTGATCCTGAACGTAGCGACCTCGCCCCGCACCGAGGGCAACGCCTACTACGGACTGGCCATCGGATTCACGGTCATGGCGGGCGCCTTTGCGGTCGGCGGCATCTCCGGCGGAGTCTTCAACCCGGCGGTGGGAACCGGTCCGATCCTGGTGGCGCTGGCGGATGGCGGTTCTCTCGATGCGCTGTGGATCTACTGGGTGGGGCCACTGGCTGGTGCGCTCCTCGCGGTGCCGGTGTACCGCCTGCAGCACCGGACCACCGGCGAGAGCGAGCGAGGGTAGCACCGCACCGCGGGGGCCGCCCGCAGCGTTTTCGGCAAGTCCGCTACCAGACGGTCACGTATCCGTCCGCTGCGAGGTTCCAGCGCCGGCCGTAGACGTGGATTCGCCGGGTCGGGGTCCCTGCGGACGACAGCATTCCCCCGGCGTGCGTCCACGCCAGGACACTGCCTTCCAGGTTCACCATGTGGACTCCGCGTGCGCGCATGCCGCGGGTGTAGGCCGAGCTGCGGGCGCCGATCGTGCAGTACGCGACGAGCGTGCGGCCGCTGCGCCCGAATTCGTCCAGCCGGTCCTCGAACTCCTTCGCGGTGATCGCCCCCGGCAACGTGGACACGGCCCGTTCCGCGTCGCTGCGCACGTCCACCAGGACGACGTCCCCGGAGGGAAGCGCCCTTCTGAGCGACTCCGCGGAGATCGTGGGGACATCGGGGTAGTCGGCCTTCAGTTGCTCCACGGCCCGCAGCACCGCCGCGTACCGGTCCGCCTCCGTGGCGCGCGACTGGGCGTGGGCCGCGGTGACGGGCAGGATGCAGGCCGCCAGGGCCAGTAGCGTGGCGCAATGCCGCGTGAGCATCCGGGCGCGAGTGTCACGCATGTCGGTACGCCGGCGTGAAGATGTCGTTCACGGCCGCGACGCGAAAACCCTCTCGTTCGAGCAGTGACGCGGCCGCCGACGCGCGGGCGCCGCTGAGACAATGGACGAGCAGTTCGCCGTCGCGGGGGAGTTCCTCGAGTCTTGCCGCGAGCCGCGTATGGGCGATGTTCGTCGCCCCGTCGACACACGACCGTGCAAACTCCGTGGCGCGCCGCACGTCCAGCACGTGCACGCCGGCATCGGGGCGGCGGCGTTCGAGTTCCCCGAAGTCGATGACCTCGATGCTGGCGAGGCGGGCGCCGTTGACGCGGCACGCTTCCAGCTCCGCAGGAGGCGTCCAGCTCTCCACCCGGTCGAGGCCTATCCTGACCAGGTCGCGCACCGCTTCCTCGACCTGCGCCTCCTCGCAGACCAGGGCGATCCGCGACTCCGGGTCGATGTAGCAGCCCGCGATCGTGGGGAAGGACTTGTTGAGCGGGGCGTAGATGGACCCCGGGATGTGGGCCTCGTAGTAGCTCACCCGGTCTGCGCGCGTGTCGAGGACGACAGATCCCGGCTCGGCCGCCAGGGACAGGAGTTCGTCGCCCGTCCGGCGCCGGGGCCGGGGCAGAGGGCCGAGGAGCGCGGGGCCGCGCCGGTTCTCGACCTTCATGCGGCCGAAGTAGAGGGGGGGCTCGGGCTGGCCGTCGAGGATGTACGAGACGAAGGCGTCCTCGCCGCCGCGGACGGCTGCGAGCGCGGGGCTGAAACGCTTTTCGTAGCCGGCGGTGGTGTCCGGGAGCGCGCCGAGAGCCTTGCCGCAGGCGCTGCCGGCACCGTGTCCGGGCCAGATGCGCAGGTAGTCCGGCAGCTCGAAGACTCCGACCGCCGAGCCGTAGAGGCGGCGGGCCGAAGGCTCCATCTCGCCCGTGTGTCCCGCGGCCGATTCGAGCAGGTCCGGACGGCCGAGATCGCCGACGAAGATGAAGTCGCCCGATACCATGCCCATGGGCTCGGAGGCGCCGCCCCCCAGGTCGGTGATCATGAAGCTGATGTGCTCGGGCGTGTGGCCCGGGGTGTGCACCGCCCGGATCTCGATCCCCCCCACGCTGAAGCTGTCCCCGTCGCGGAGCAGGGTGACCCGGTCGCGCCCCTCGGCCCATTCGTACTCCCAGTCCGGGCCGCCCTCTGCCGAAAGGTACGCGCGGCACCCCTGGCGCTCGGTGAATTCGAGGCACCCCGAGAGGAAATCGGCGTGTATGTGGGTTTCCGTCACGGCGGTGATCCGCAATCCCTCGCGCCGCGCGATCGCCACGTAGCGGTCGATGTCGCGCTGCGGGTCGATCACGACGGCCTCGCGCGAGCGCTGGCACCCCACGAGGTAGGCGTGCTGGGCCAGTTTGTCGTCGACGATCTGTCTGAAGAACATTTGTTTCCTAACGGACGCGCGGCACCGTCTGTCATAAATGCGGAACGTGGAACCTACAGCACGTTCCCGGAAGATGCAGTATGGAGCCATTCAACATAGGAAGAAAACACGATGAATACGGCACGTTGCAACATCAGGACCACCACCGTCACGGCACTCGTGCTGATGGCGGCAACGGCAATCGGCGCGCAGGACGCCGAGGGCCAGCGGCGAGGGAATACGGGGATGCGCGCCGGGGGTAGCGGCACGTCGGCCGTCGAAAGCGCGCTGCGGCGGGCGGGCGCGCTCGAGTTGACCGAGGATCAGCAAACCCGGCTGGAGGCGCTTCGGGTCGAGGTCCTGGCGGAGAGAGCCGCCAACGCGGCCAGGCTGATGGAAACGGCCTCGGAAATCCGCGCCGGGATCGTCGAGCGCGGCGCCATCCGGGAGGAAATGGCGGCGCTCAGGGAGGCGGGTGCGACGACTCGCGAGAACCTCCGTGAGCAGCTCGGCGAGATCCTCACAAGCGACCAGCAGCAGGAGCTCCGGCAGGCAGCCCGGCGGGCGGCGTGGCAGAACCGGCGCGGGACGATGCCGCGCGTCGACCGGCGGCGCGGCTCGTGGCGGGGGCGAGGTTTCGACCGGGGCCGAAGGGGCGCATGGGCGCCGAGGCGTGATCGCCGGGGACGCTGAGCAGGAGGGACAGGCTCCGCCTGGCGACCGCGATGTACCGGGACAGGACAACCCGAGTTGTGGTATATTGAGCGTCGCCGAGAGAGTTGCCTGCGGACTGGTGTGGGCGCGATCCCGGCGCGAACAGCACCTCCCGCGCCCTGCTAGCTCAACTGGTAGAGCATCCGACTCTTAATCGGCAGGTTCGGGGTTCGAGTCCCTGGCGGGGCACTGCGGCAAGGGGTGGTCTCGGCGACCGTCGAGGCCACCCCTTCGTTCATGGGAGGTAGGCGCGCAGCGCCACCACGTCTTCGCCGGCGCGGACCCGGAACCGGTCCATCGTCGCGGGGAGCAGCGCGAACCCGACCGACCGCAGCCGGAGCGCCCCGCCCCATGCGCCCTCCAGCGTCGCCGCGCCCGACAGGACCCCCCATACCTCGCAGGTCTCGCCGTCGAGTCGGGCTTCGAAGTCGCACCCTGCGTCCACGCCCACCCGCTCGACGACGAAATGGTCGCACTCGGCCACCACTTCGCGCTTCACCCCGCCGCCCTCGTGGACAACCCGCGGGGCGGACGGTGCGGGAACGGCGCCCGCGAAGTCGATCACGTCCAGCGCGCGCTCGACGTGCAGCTCCCGTGGCGTTCCGTCGGGACCCGGGCGGTCCCAGTCGTGGATCCGGTACGTCGTATCGGAACACTGCTGGATCTCGACCAGCACGATCCCCGACAGGATGCCGTGCACCGTTCCCGCCGGGACGAGGATCGCGTCCCCGGCCTCGACGGGTACCCGGTTGAGACAGTCCGGGACCGTGCCGCGTGACACCGCGCGGCGGAGCGCAGCCTGGTCGGTGCCCGCCTGGAGCCCGTGTATGATGCAGGCGCCCTGCTCGGCGTGGAGGACGTACCACATCTCGGTCTTGCCGGGTTCACCCAGGTTGTGCGCGTCCGCGTATTCATTGTCGGGGTGCACCTGAACCGACAGCGCATGGGTCGCGTCGAGCAGCTTGACCAGCAGCGGGAACACGCCTTGCTCGGCGGCCTCCCGCCCGCGCATGCCCACGAGCGAAACCCCATGCTCGGCTACCAGACCGGGCAGATCACGTCCCGCGAAGTGCCCCCGGTCCACCACGGACGGCTCGCTCGCGTGCCCCGACACCTCCCAGCTCTCGGCGACGACCCCGTCCGGGAGGTCGCGCCCGAGAAGGCCCGCCAGGCGCCGCCCGCCCCACATGTAGTCCTTGAGTCGCGGCGCGAAGGTCAGGGGGGCTGAAAGGGGGTGCGGAGTGGCCATGCGTGTAAGATATGGCCACCGCGCTGTGGAAGAGCCGGGCACCGGACGCAGCGGCCGGTGCCCGGCCCGCGGTCACCTCGTCGTGAACGTGATCGGCAACTGCACCCAGACCGGGACCGGCTTGTCCTGATTCAGCGCCGGGGTGAACCGGAACACGGGCGCGACTCGCAATGCGGCCTGGTCCAGCGCCTCGTGGCCGGAGCTCGTCTGGACTTCCTGACCCTGCACCACTCCCGTCTCGTCGATGAAGAACCACACGAGTGTCGTGCCACCGATGCCGGCATCGCGGAGCAGCGGCGGGTACTCGCGCTCCAGTGCCCTCATGACTTCGGGACCGTTGACGTAGTCGGGCTTGACCGTGTAGGGCGTAAACACCGGTGCGGCCGAAATGTCCACCTCGGCCCCGCCGGCTTCCGCCGCCCCGGCCGCGACGCCCGCACGCTCGGCCACCACTCGCCGCATTTCCTCCACGACCGCCATGCGCTCGGCCGCCGCTCTCTGCGCAGCCTCCACGTCAGCCGTCCCGGCCCCCGGCTCCGTCGTGAACGTGATCGGCAGCTGGACCCAGACCGGGACCGGCTGGTCGCGATTGAGCGCCGGGGTGAACCGGAACACCGGCGCGACGCGCAACGCGGCATCATCCAGCGCAGCGTGTCCACTGGTTTCCTGAATGAACTGGTTCCGCACCGTGCCCGTTTCGTCGATGAAGAACCACACGATCGCCGTGCCGCCGATGCCGGCGTCCCGCAATAGCGGCGGGTACTCCCGTCGGAGCGCCCTCATGACTTCGGCAGCGTTGACATAGTCTGGCTTGACCGTGTAGGGCGTAAAGACCGGCTCGGCGGAGATGTCCATCTCGGCTTCGGGCTCCATCCTCGCACCTTCACCCGTGATGCCCGGGAGGAGCACGGCGAGCCCGACGACCATGATCGCGCCGAAGAGCAGCATCGCGCCCTGGGCCAGCCGGACCTGGGGCGCCTTGTTCAGCAGCGCGCGCAGACGCCGTTCCAGCAGCGAGGGCTGTTCCGCGAGCGCCGCCACCGCCACGCCCGGCAAAAGCCCGCGCGCGGTCCCGACTCGAAGCAGCAGGTCTCCGTACAGCGCCCGCCTGTCGGGCCAGCGGCGCATCACGCGGCTGTCGCAATCGAGTTCGAGCGCAAGACCGAGGCGATGGTACTGGAGCCAGAGCGCGGGATTCCACGGGAACGCGACGAGCAGCGCCGCGGCCAGAAAGCGAAGCTGCGCGTCGCGCGCGCGCTGGTGCTCCTCCTCGTGCGCCAGAACCAGCTCCTGCCGCTCGCGGCCCGCACCCCGCACCCACTCGGGAAGCACGATTCGCGAACCGGCCAGCCCCACGACGGCCGGACCGGAGTCACGCGACCACAACACGCTGCGCCCGAGCAGCGTCCCCTCCCGCCAGGACGCCCGGCGGCGGACAAACCGCGAGGCCCCGATCAGCGCCGTGATCAGCAGCACCCCCGATAGGCCGGCCCAGCCCAGCTGCAGAACACCGTCCAGGGAGTGGAGCGCCGAATCCCCGGCCACGGTAACCGCCAGGGGCTCCAGCATGACCGGAGCCGACGGGGGTGGGCCCGCTGCCGGCGAACCGAGGGCGCCCGCGAGCAGACGCGCGGCGGGCAGAATCACCGTCCCGGCGCCGGCCGCCATCCACACCCAGCGCCGCCGGCCGTCCAGCAGCCTCTCGAGGGCGAGTCCCGCGACCAGGAAAAGGAGCCCTGCTCCAATCGACCATAGCATCCACGCGGCAATCATTCGTCTTCTCCTTCTTCGGGGCGGCCCGTCGCCGCCAGTTGCTGGTCAAGCAGTTCGCGGAGCCGCCTCACGGCTTCCGGCGACAGCTGTTCGTCCGACACCAGCTGGGTCATGAGGAGCTCGGCCGAGCCCGAGAAAACCTTCTCTTTCAGGCGGCCGAGCACGGAACGTCCGGCCTCCACCCTGCCCAGCAGCGGCTGGTACCGGTGGGCCCGCCCCTCCTTGACGTGGTTCACCATGCCCTTGGCTTCCAGTATGCGCAGCATGGTGAGGACGGTGTTGTAGGCCAGATCGTCGTCGAGGCGCTCGCGGACCTCGGCGACGGTCGCCGATCCCTGGTCCCACAAGACAGCCATGATGTCCATCTCTCGAGTGGTGAGCGTTCGGCTCATGCCATCTCCTTTGCGGGCAGCTACCCGCTCCCGGTGGTGAACGGTGCGTCGTCCGGCCTTCCGGACGGGGCGTCCGAACACCAACTCCTATGTTGTTAGTAGATGTTGGGACGATTTGTTCCCCACGTCAAACCCGGGGGCTTCGTGGCGACGCCCGTGCGCCACCCCGGTAAACTCCGGTTTACATGGAGTAAACTTCAGTTTACAGGACGCGTGATCTCGTACTCCTTCGGCGGCTCCGCACCCAGCAGGTGCTCCACGAAGTAGTCCCACCGGCGGCGGATGAAGTACGGCTCGTTCAGTCCGTGGGCCCGGTCGGGCGCCCAGATCAGATCGTAGTCCCTGTTGGCCCTGGTGAGCTCGTCGATCAACTGGACCGTCATGGCGGGGTGCACGTTGTCGTCCATGTCGCCGTGCATGAGCAGCAGCTTGCCCTTCAGGTTGGCGGCGTGCGTCTTGTTGGCCTCGTCGGTGAAGTTGGTGGTGCCGCTCGCGGAGTCGGCCACCAGCAGCCCCTGGTACTTTTCGGCCCAGTAGATGTTGTAGCTGGCGTTGTCGTGGTTCCCCGCCCCGGACACCGCGACCTTGAAGAAGTCGGGGAATCGCACCATGGCATCCGTCGACGCGAAGCCGCCCCCCGAATGGCCGTAGATGCCTACCCGGTCGAGATCCATGAACGGGTAGCGAGCGGCCAACTGCTTGATTGCGGTGACGTGATCGGGAAGGCCGTTATCGTTGAAGTCGCCGTAATAGATGTCGTGAAACGCCTTGGAGCGGTGGGGCGTCCCCATGTGGTCGAGCTGAATCACCACAAACCCCAGCTTCGCCAGCGAGAAATCCTCGCCGCCGGACTTGAAGGTCCACGAGCCCACGCTTCCCACCTGCGGACCCGGATAGATGTGGTCGATGACGGGGTACAGCGCGGATTCGTCCAGGTCGTCGGGAAGGTAGATGAGGCCGTAGATGTCGGTCACGCCGTCGCGCGCCTTCACCGAGAAGACCTCCGGGGCGCGCCAGCCCACCTCTTCGAGCTTGCTGATGTCGGCGGTTTCCAGAGTGCGGACCACTTCGCCGGTGGCGAGCCGTTTGAGCTGCGAGACGGGTGGATCGCCGATGGTGGACCAGGTGTCGACGAAGAAGCGGCCGGAGGGCGACACCGAGATCGCGTGATTGCCCACCTCGCCCGCGATGGTGGTGAGGCCGCTGCCGTCGTAGCCGACGCGGTAGAGGCGGCCGTAGTAGGGGACTCCCTCCTCGCGTCCGTAGGCCGTGAAGTAGATCCGCCGGTTCGCCTCGTCGACGTGCCAGATCGCGCCGACGGCCCACGGGCCCGAGGTCACCTGGTTCTTCACCGTCCCGTCCTTCGCGAAGCGCCAGATGTGCGCCCAGCCGTCGCGCTCCGACCACCAGAAGGCGTCGTCGGTGCTTTCGGACACGAACCAGGAGGTGGGGTTGCGCTGCGCGGTCTCGACCCAGGTGCGCGACTCGTCGCCGGCGATGAGCCGGAAGTCCCCGGTGGCGGCGTCCACCTCGGCCAGGTGGTTGCTCTTGGACGCGCGCGTCTCCCAGTGCATGTACGCGTACCGCGAGTCCGCGGACCAGAGCGAATCGACCTGCGAGCCGGCCAGATAGAGGCGGTTGGGACGCGGCGCGAGTTCGACCCGGATGTTGCCGACCTCGGGGAGCGCGTTCGCCGGGCCACTGGACCCCGCGTCCGCGTCGCCGTCGGATCCGCCCGCCGCGACCGCGCCCAGCGTCTCGCCGACATCGAGAATGTGGAAGGCCGGCAGCGGCACGATCGAGTCGCCCGGCAGTGCGTAGGGCTGGGAATAGTGCACCGTGCGCTGCGGCGTGTACGAGACGTAGTGATGGTGCTCGACGCCCCGCTGGTCCATGCGCTGGACCAGGAGCTTGCGGGAGTCGGGAGACCAGTAGACGTCCGGGCGGCGCATCCGGTTGTTGCGGATGTCGTTCGGGCGCGGGTAGGCCAGGCCGTAGCCGTTGAACTCCTCGCCGTCGGTGGTCAGCTGGATCGTGTCGCCGCCGCCCACGGGACGCACGAAGAGGTTGTGGTCGGTGACGAAGGCCTCCCAGCGCGCGTCGGGCGATTCGACGAATGGCGTGTCGTCGGGCAGCGTGTCCCCGACTTGACACATGTACTCGCCGAGGTCGCACTCGAAGCGCTTCGCCCGGGCCGCGAACTCGATGCGGGTCTCGTCACCGTCCACGAACTCGAAGTCCTCGAAGGGCAGCTTCTCGGGCACGTAGCTGGTGTCGGCGGCCAGGGAAAGCGCCGCCGCGAGGCGGTAGTGATCGAAGAGCGGCCGCTTCACGTTCGCCGCCGGATCGACGTAGGTGAATTCGTGTCCGGCGCCCGTGTTGTTGCGGTACCAGAAGCGGTCCGTGTCGTTGATCCAGTTGGGCGTGACCGGCCCGCCCGCGATCAGCGGCGACGTGTGCCAGTTGAGCAGCAGTTCCGCGCGGTGGTAGTCGACCTCCTGCGCGGTGGCGGGGGTGGCGCCCGCCATCACCATGAGGATTGAAAAGCATCCGATCCAGCGCGTTGTCATGGCTATGTTCCCTTCGTCAAGAATTGGCGTTCCGGCGTCCCCGGGGCTGCGTCCATCCTGGGCACGGCGCGGGTTCCGCGCAAACTGGTGGCGATATGGCCTCATCGCTCCTATCGAACCAGGACTTCTTCGACTACACTGGTCTTATTCGTCCAGCCGAAAGGAGTCCAGGTGGGAGACGACCGATCCCGCGCTCAAGAGGCGGCCCGCCGCGTGAAGGAGGGTCGTCGCCGTCTGGCTCACAAGGTCACCATCGAGGAGCTGGTGGCGACCGTGCACGAGGGACATCCGTATTGATGCCGCTGGTCATTGACGCATCTCGTCGAGGCAAACGGCTGACACCCTTCATCCTCTGCGCGGCCGCTGCCGCCTGCTGCGCCGGACTCCACGCGCAGGACCGCGCCTCCGTCCTTCGCTACGCGAGCCTCCAGGGCAACATACGAGGCGAACTCCACATGCTGCCGCCCGTGAGCACGGGACCGATGAGCCCCTCGTGGTCGCCCGACGGCGGCTGGATCGCCTTCGCGATGGCCGGCGACATCTGGCGCATCCCCGCGCGCGGCGGCACGGCGGAGCAGCTGACGCAGGGGCCCTGGTACCACTTCGAGCCAAGCTGGAGCCCAGACGGGTCGCGCATCGTGATGACGGTGGAGACCGGAAGGGGTCTGGACATCGCGCTCCTGGACGTGGACGGCGGCGAGGTCACCCTGCTGGTGGAAGGCGGGCGCGTGGATGTCCAGCCGTCCTGGAGCCCGGACGGGCGCTACGTGTACTTCGCGACCGCCGGGCGGGGCATGGACATTCACCGGATCGAGGTGGCCACCGGGGAGCGCGAGGCGGTGGCCGAGGGGCCGGGCAGCCAGTATCAGCCGCGAGTGTCGCCGCAGGGCGCGCTGGCCTACATGGCTCCGGCGCCGGGGGTGAGCGGAAGCGGCGGGATCTGGACGGCGGCGGGAGCTGACGGGGCGGCGAGGGCGGCTGACGGGGCGGCAGTGGGCGGCACGGCGGCGGGCCAGCCCACCCTCGTCCGGGCCGAAGAGACCGCCTACCGGGCACGGCCCGACTGGCTTCCCGACGGGAGCGCCCTGGTCTATGTCTCGGACGAGGCCGGTTCGAACGACCTGGTCCTGATCGCCGCAGACGGGGGCAACCCGCTGCGGCTGACGGGCGGGACCAGTCACGAACTCACGCCGCGGATCAGTCCGAGCGGCGAGGAGATCGCCTTCGTGTCGAATGAGCGTGGGCACACCGAACTGCACGTCATGAATGTCGCGGGCGGGGCGCGCGGATCGTGGCGCACACTCGACATGAGCGACCGCCGGCACCTGGCGCCGACCGGACGGGTGTACGGACGGGTCGCGAGCACAGGCGAGTCACACACCCCCGCACGAATATCGATCATCGCCTCCGACGGCCGCGGCTACGCGCCCCGTGACGGCTTTCACCGCGTCCTCACCCCCACCGAGACCCACTACTTCCGCACGACCGGCACGTTCGAGGTGGAGGTCCCGGCCGGACCGGTAACCATCCAGGCCCGCAAGGGACTCGAGTTCCGTCCGGTGTCGCAGACGCTCGAGGTGCCGGCTGGCGGCCGCGTCGAGGCCGTCCTGCAGCTGGACCGGCTCGTCGACGCCCGGGAGGCGGGCTGGCATTCGGGGGACACGCACGTCCACGACCTGCACCAGGGACGCCAGGGCCTCACCCACGCCGACTTCTTCAACGACCTGGTCAGCGAGGACCTCCGGGTCTCCATCGCGCTGATCCACATGGACGGCACCCGCCTCATGGGGCGGTGGGACGACCTTACGGGACGGCCCCATCCTCTCTCCACCGGCGAGCACATCCTCCAGTACGCGCAGGAGTTCCGCGGTTCGTTCGGCCACGTCGGCCTGGCCGGGGTCAAGGAGTTCATCATGCCGCTGGTGGGCGGCGCGGCCAACACGCCGTTCGCCGCCGACGTGCTCAACGCCGACTACCTTGCGGCTGCGCGGGAACAGGGCGCCACCGGCGGCTTCATGCATCCGTTCAGCGGCCTGGTGGCCATGCCCGACTACATCGGCGTGTCGGAAATCCCGGTGGACGTCGCCCTGGGTGTCGGCGACTTCTACGACGTGATCTGTTTCTGGTACGACGAGCTGAACAATGCCGAGATCTACTACCGGCTGCTGAACGCGGGCTTCCGCCTCGCCGCGACCGGGGGCACGGACAACTTCTCGGACGTGTGGCGCGACCCCGGGCCGGGAGCGAGCCGCACCTACGCCCGCGTCGAGGGCGAACTGTCGGTGGACTCGTGGCTGGAGGCGATCCGGGAGCGCCGCACCTTCGCGACGAACGGCCCGCTGCTCTTCCTGACCGTCGACGGCGTGGAGCCCGGGGGCGAGATCCGCGTGCCGGAAGGGGGTGGCGGGGTGAGGGCCCGCCTGGTCGAGATCGACGTGGCCACCAACAGCCCGCTGGACCGGGTCGAGATCGTGGTCAACGGCGCTGTCGCCGAGGTTCACGAGGTGGCCGGGATGGGCGAGCGCTTCCGGGTCGAGAGCCAGGTTCCGCTGGACGGCAGCGGCTGGATCGCGGCGCGGGCGCTGGGGCCGCCGTCACCGCTCGTGGCCGACAGCTACGCCTTCGCGCAGACGAGCCCCGTGTGGGTCCTGGCGGGCGACCGCGAATACCGGTCCGCCGACGACATCCGTTTCCTGCTGGAGGCCGTGCAGGCGTTCCGCGACCGGGTGGTGGCGCGCGACCGCTGGGTTACGGCAGAAGACCGGGAGCGGTTCCTGGCGCGGGTGGACGAGGCGGCGGCGGTGTACGAGGGGCTGCTGCGGGACCTGGAGGCACGCTGAGTCCACGCAGGTGAGTATATGAGCATATGAGTATGCCCCGACGCACCGGTGCCCCTACCTGTCCGCCAGCGGCACCTTCGACAACAACGACCTGTCCGGAAGCACCGACGCACCCCGCCGGTGACTGATCATCACGAGCGGACAGGTGGTCGCGCGGGCGATCTTCAGCATCAGGCTGCTGAACACCGCGCGCCGGCGGCCCCGGCGGTGGAATCCCAGGATGAGGAGATCGGTCTCCTCCGCGCGGCTCGCCACCTGGGCCACCACATCGTCGCCGATGAACAGTTCGGCGTGGGCCGGCTCACCCACCTCGTCCCGCGCCAGCCGCTCCAGGTCGCGCATCGCCCGCTTGTGCACGCTCGCGCCGACGCTGGCGGTCACCACTCCCATGTACGCGACATCCCGCGTCGCGGTCCGCGACAGACTGCCCAGCAGCCGCGCCCGCACCGGACTCTGATCACGCCCACCCCGGGACGGCACGAGAATTCGACGCGCCTGCTCCGGCTTCCAGTCCTGCGGCGCCCGCATGATCACCACGTCCGCATCGACGGCACCGATCAGGCGGGCCAGCGGACCCGTCATCAGGGAATCGTCGAGGTGCCCTACCCCCAATAGCAGACTCTCGCAACGGGTCGCCTCGGCAACGCGGGCAATCTCGCTCCACGGATCCTCGTGCAGGGTGATGAGCGCCTCGGGCCGCAACCTCACGTCAACTGCCGTACTGAGGGCTCCTCCCAGCACCGCCTGGGCGTCGCGGATTCCCCTTCGCAATCCGTCGCCCGACCCGTCCTCGCGCGAGCCGACGACGGAAAGCAACTGCACGCGAGCCACATCCGGCGGAGCCAGCGCCTTCGCCATCGTCACCAGCATCTCGGCGCTGGCGGGGTTGGCGATCGGCACGAGGACCACCGGACGGCGCCCGCGCAACCTCATGATCTGGGGATCGCGTCCCTCCGACGAAGCGTCCACGACGCGTGCCCGGGGCGCCAGGTGCAGCGCGTAGAAGACGGCCCCCACGCTGAGCCAGAGGGCCGCCAGTACGCCGGCCTGCGGCACCGCAACGGCCTGGTAAAGCGCAATCGCCATGCACGCGGTACCGCCCACGACCGGGATCGCGGGAAACCACGGCGTCCGAAACGCCAGCGGCCGCCCGGTGCGCTTGCGGGCCAGGTATCCGATCAGGTGCGTCAGGGAGAAACAGGTCAGGAAGATCAGGCTCGCGACGGCGCCTGCCACCGCCACGTTCGGCACGGCAACCAGGAGAAAGGCGACTACCGCTGCGGACAGCCAGATCGCGGCGGTGGGCGTCCCGGTTCCGGGGGCGAGCCGGGCATAGCGCTGCGGCAGCGTCCGGTCCGAGCCCATGGTGCGGGCGAAGCGGGACGCGGCCAGCAGGTTCGCCTGCAGCGCCGACAGCATGGACAGAATACCCGCCGCCACGACCAGCCAGTAGCCCGCCGAGCCCATGAAGTTGCGCGCCGCCACGGCCACGATGATCTCGGGATTCTCGGCGGCCACCTCCGCCACGGGCCGGCCCGCCGCACCGACCGCAACGATGAGGAAGAGAAGCGGGAGGTAGATGACCAGCGCCGCCCCGAGCGACAGGAACATCGCGCGGGGCAGGTTGCGCCTCGGCCTCTTCACCTCCCCGCCCACGGCCGCGATCAGGTCGAAGCCCTGCAGGGCGATGAAGGTGTAGCCCATCGCCTGCGCAAGCCCACCGAAGCCCTCCAGGAAGAACGGCCGAAAGCGCGCGGCCAGCTCGCCGGGTGCCGGCGCCTCGCCGGCAAGCGCGACGAAGCCCGCCAGAATGATCACGCCGAAGACGATGACCTTCCCGACCGTCTCCCATTGGCCGCCTCCCGCGGCCGAGCGCGTCAGGCGCCAGACGTAGAGCCCGACGGCGGCAAGCGCGTAGAAGACCAGTGCTCCGCGGCCCCCGATCCACGCCGGTGCCTCGCCGTTCGCCAGGATCAGGATCTGCTCCAGCAGCGGGACGAAGAAGACCGCGAAGCCCATCGCGTACAGCACCGCCGCGACCACCGAGGCGAACCAGACGATCCACCCCACCGCGAAGGCCGCCTCCACGGTCAGGACCTTTCGCGCGTACGTGTAGGTGCCGCCCGACTGGGGGAACCGCGCCGCCAGTTCGGCAAAGGAGAAGACCGTGATGAAGGCGATCGCCCCGTTCAGCGCGAAGGCCACGATTGCGCTGGGACCCGTGGTCTGGAACGCGACGCCAGCGAGCGCGAGAATGCCGCCGCCCACGATCGCACCGACGCCGACGCCGGTCGCGCCGAGAAGGCCGAAGTGGCGCTGGGGATGGGGGGACCGGGTCATCGGGATATGATACCGCTTGCGCGCATGTGCGTAAAAGCGGGCATGTGCGAAGCGCCGCCCGCCGGCCGCCCATGCTACCGCCGCATGAAGTACGGCCTTGGCGCCGGGCGCGGGTTCGGCCACACGCGGGCCGCGTCCGTCCCGTCATACAGCACGCCGCCCTTCATCACGTAACGGATCCTGGCGACGTTACGGATGTCCTGTAGCGGGTTGCCATCCAGCACGACCAGGTCCGCCAGCTTCCCGACCTCCACCGAGCCGATCTGGGCGTCCAGGCCATGCTGTGCCGCCCCGCGGATGGTGGCGATCTCCAGGATCTGCGAGGGTGGAAAGTCACCCCCGGCGAAGAGCTCCAACTCCCAGTGCGTGCCCAGCCCCATCATCTGGCCGTGCGCGCCCAGCTGCAGCGAGGTGCCGGCGTTGTAGAGCTTGCGCAGCTCGCGGGCCATCTCCCACGCGTACATGTCGTCGGGCCACAGATGCGTGTTGCGGCGCACGCGCATGAGCGACATGGGGTCGATGAAGTTGGTCAGCTTCGGATCCTCCCAGAGCTCGCCGGCCTGGTGGAACCAGCCCTCGCCCATGGGACCGTTGTACACGACGGACAGCGTCGGCGTCATTCCCGCTTCGGTACCGGCCCAAAAGCGGACCACGTCGTCGTGGAACGGGGCCAGGCCCATCGTGTGCTCGATCCCCGTCACCCCATCCATGATCTGGGTCAGGTTCATCTGCGGGTCGGCCGCAGACTCCGAGAGCACGTTCAGGCCCAGTTCCCGGGCCGCGGTCGCGACCAGGTGCCGCCGCTTCCGCGTCGGCTGGGAGTAGTCCTTGACCGCGATGGCGCCGTGGTCGCGGTTCCAGCGCAGCTGTTCGCGCGCGTCGTCGAGGGTCTCGATCGGGCGGAACATGCGCAGCCGGCCGCTCTGTCTTCTGCCGTAGATGACCGAGCCGGTCGTGAGGAAGCGCGGCCCCGTCATCTTGCCCGAGCGGATCATGTCCGTGAGCCAGCCGTCCCGGTACTCGTTCCCGTAGACCTCGATCATGGTGGTCACGCCGTACGCGACCGGACCGCGCAGATACGCGGGCGCCTGTTCGATCACGTGCAGCGAGGAATGGTCGATGTGCGGATGCGCGTGCGCGTCGATCAGGCCCGGAATGATCGTGCTGCCGCGCACGTCGAAGACACGGGCGCCCTGGGGCACTTCCACGTCCGGGCCGGCCGCCGCGATCCGCCCGCCGTCGACAACCACAGTGGCGCTGTCCATGACCGTTCGGGACGCATCCATGGTGACGACGCGCGCGTTGGTCAGTGCCACCACGCCCGACAGGCGGTCCACCTCGTACTCGATGGCCAGCTCCGTGCGGCGCGCCGCGGACCCCGCCACGATCTCGTCCACGGTCTTCTCGTAGAAGCCGGTGCCGCGCGTCCACCCCAGCGTCTCACCGTCTTCGGACCAGACCATGTAGCCGCCGTCCTCCGAATCGACGCGGTACGCATCGCCCAGCCCATCGTACGGCGACACGGTGACAGGTTCGTCGCCGGGCCGGGGCTCGAAGGGCACGATGAAGCTGCGGTGGTACTCCCGGACCGCCATCCACTCCAGGTCGGGCGAGGGGACCGCGTCCACCGCGTGCGGGAACACATACAGAGTCCGCTCACCGGCGCCGTCCGTCCCGATCCGCTTGAGCACTAGCACGCCGTCCGCGAACTCGGTGAAGTAGAGCACGTCTCCGCCCGGGCCGAACACCACCGCCGGCGGGATCTTACCGGCGATGTTCGCGTATTCCAGCGGCTGCCCCTCCACCCCGGTCAGGCGCCGCTCGCCATCCACACCGCGCACCACCAGCTCGAACTGCGTCTGGTTCGACAGCCATCGCCCCTGGTGCAGCCCGCCTGTCCCCCGCACGAAAGCCAGCTCCGAGCCGTCCGGAGAGAGGGCCAGGCTCCCGTACTGGGAGGCGACCGCCGTCAATGGCAGAGCGTCGTCGGCCGATCCCCCGTCCGCCGATCCCCCGTCCGCCAGGCCCATCCGCCGCACCGACCCCATTGCGTCGTCCGTCCAGGACGCGAAGTAAATCGCCCCGGACACCGGATCCACCACGGGGCTCGTCTCATGCGCCTCGGAGCGCGTCAGGTTGCTCGCCCCCGACTCGTCGTGCAGCCAGAGGTCTCCCAGCGCCTCGGAAATGACCCCGCCAGCCACGCGCCGGCCCCATCGGTGCGTCCGCGTGCGCGCCCGGTCCTCGGGCAGCGTCGTCGGGAAGCGGATCGTCTCGGACATCTCCCGCCGCACCGGCGCACTGAACGGAATCCGCCACACCGTCCCGGTCACCACGTCCACGGAGGCAAGACCGCCCTCATAGCCGAGAACCACGCCGCTCCCGTCTTCGTACCACGCCAGGTTCGGATAGGGGCCATAAGCCTGGCGCGTGTCCTGACGGTCGCGGTCGAGGCCCGTCAGCAGGACGCGTTCCTCCCGCGTCTCGAGGTTGAGGAGCATCAGCACGGTGCCCTCCAGGCCCCTGTGCACGTATGCCAGCGCATTGCCGTTCGGCGAGAGCGTCGGCTGAAACGCGCCGCCCGGCCGCTCGACGACGATCTCGCTCGTCCCGGTCGCCTCGTCGAACAACTCGATCCGGGAGCCGCCGGGCGGGATCACGTACGGATTGAAGCCGAAGGGGTACGTGGCCACCGCGTGGTGCTCGAAAAGGAAGCCCCGCCCACCGGCAAGCGGCTGGGCTCCATTGACCGGCCCCTGACCGGTGATCAGCGACTCCTGCCCGCCACCGCCGTCAACGTCAAAGGCCACCAGCTGGCTCGAGATACCGTCGCCCGACACGCCCGCGTACAGCCGAGCGCCGTCGGCGGACCACGCAGGACGGTAGATGTTGGCGTCCGGCCAGTCGGAGACCTGCCGTGCCGCTCCGGACTCGCGGTCCAGCACCCACACCTGGTGGCTGCCGGTCCGGTCGGACGAGAACGCGATCTGCCGCCCGTCCGGGCTGAACCGGGGGGACAGATTCCACGAGCGCCCGGATGTGAGCGCGACTGCATCCCCACCCAGGACCGGCATCTCGTAGATCGTGCCGAGGAGGTCGAAGACGATGCGCCCGCCGTCCGGCGAGACGTCCACGCTCATCCAGGTGCCTTCGGTGGCTTCGAACGCGAGTTCGCGGACCGGGCCGGTGTCTGCCTCGACGGTCCAGGCGGGTTGCTGGGCGTGAGCGGGGGCGGGTGTCGAAGCGTGGGCGAAGGCGACCAACAATGCCCCGGCTGTCGCCGCCAACGCTGACCCCGGACGCAAGGACAATGAGAAGCACGCTCTGGAATCCATCATTCGAAAAACACCTCCTGTACCTCGCGCGGCGCCGGCGCCGTCATCAGGCTCACCCCCACCAGCAGCACCAGCGACACCGTCGGGCCCACCAGCGCCGGCCACAGCCCCGCGATCCAGTTGTCGAAGGTGCCGTGCTCCAGGTAGCCGAGCACGTACCAGAGGACGCAGGTCGCCGCGCCGCCGATCATCGCGATCAGGCCGCCCGTCCGGGTCGCCCGCGGCCACCACATGCCGAGGAGCAGCGGGAACGTGAACGCCGACGCCAGCAAACTGAAGGACATCGTGACGATGAATAGAATCGTTGCGGGCGGGTCGATCGCGACCATCATTGCAAGCGCCCCGATCCCCAGCGTCGTCCAGCGCGCGAGACGCACGCCCCGCTCCTGGGATACTTCGCTCCTTGCCAACGGCACATACAGGTTTTCCACCACCAGCGAACTCGCGAGCAGCAGCACCGAGTCGATCGTGGACATCGTTGCGCCGAGCACCGCCGCGACCAGGATCCCGCCGAAGAGCGGATGCAGGAGCAGCTGCACCAGCGTGGGCAGCGCGAGGTCGGTCTGCTCCAGGTCGGGCAGGAGCACGCCGGAGGCAATGGCGATCAGCGTCGAGCCGATGAAGATGAACGACGAAAAGCCGATCGAGTAGACGAGCGCGCGCCGCAGGGTTCCGCGGTCCTCGGGGATCAGGAAGCGGGTGACGGCCGCCGGGGCTCCGCCGATCTGGAAGAACCCCCAGACCAGGAACGACGACACCACCCACATCGCCGGCATTCCGCCGAGGAACGAGATCCCGTCCGGGTTGAACTCCGCGTAGCGCAGGTGCATTTCGCCGAATCCGCCCGCCGCGTGGACGGCCACGGGAGCCAGCACCGCGAAGCCGACGATCATGATCGAGCCCTGGATCAGGTCGGTCCACGCCACCGCGTGCATGCCCCCGATCACCGTGTACAGGATCACGATGCCGCCGAACACGAAGAGCGCCGGCAGGTACGGCATCCCCAGCAGCACCTCGAAAAGGTTGCCCGCCGCCTTCAGCTGCGCCGCGATCAGCGGGATGAACGCCACCAGCATGAGTCCGGTCGCGGTCATCGCCACCGCGCGGCCCGGATAACGTGCCTGGAAGACGTCGACGATCGTCGTGCACCGGATCCGCGACGCCAGCCGCCGCAGCCGCTCGCCCAGCAGGATGTACGTGAACCACGCCGCCGCCGCCGAGGACACGCCGGCCGGCGCAAAGTTGTACCCCAGCTCGCGCTCCGTACCGACCGCGCCCATGTACGAGCTGCCGCTCATCTGCGTGGCCGAATACGAGAAGCCGAGCGTAGCCGGCCCCAGGTCGCCCCGCGCGAGGAAAAACTCCTGCCGTGAGCGGTTGCGCCGGTTGAACCAGAACCCGAGCCCCATCAGGGCCGAGAAGTAGAGGATGAGAATGATGGTGTACAGGGCCGCTGTGGACATCGCCGCGCGCTCCGCTCAGCGCCCGGTGCGGGCGTGAAAGATGGCCGCCCCGATCACAAACCCATATCCCCCATACAGCACGACCCATATTCCCCAGTCGAGGTTGTACGGGCCCGCTGGCCAGTCCATCAGCAGCCCAACGCTCCCGCCGACCAGGAAGATCGCCATCAGGATCATGGAGACGACGGGTGAGCGCGCCGGCGCTTCGGGACGCCCGTTTGCCGCGCCGTTGCCCCCGTCGCCGTTGCGGCCCGCCTCGGCGTCGCCTCCGTGCGCCGCGCTCGCCCCGCCCCCGCTCACTGCCACGCCTCCTTCAGCACGCGGATGATGTTCTCGCCCATCACCCTGGCGATGTCACCATCGCTGTACCCCTCCTTCACCAGCCAGCGCAGGATGTTCTTCGAGCCCTCGGTCGGGTTCTCGATGCCGCGGACGTAGTCGACCGGGATGTGCCGGGGGGCGGCGTTTGCGGCGGTGTCCGCCGCGGCCGCACCGCCCGTCCCGGCCCCGTTGCCTGCCCCGGCCCCGTTGCCCGCCCCACCGGTCTGCGTCTCCTCGATCGAGAGCGCCGCAGCATACTCCTTGTGCAGCCCGACGTGGTCTCCGTACAGGGTGTCCGGGCCGAACGCGACGTGGTCGATGCCGACCAGGTCCTTCACGTACTCGAAGTGGTCCATGAACGACTCGATCCCGTGGCGCAGGTGCCGCGGCGAAACCGTCGTGTGGGGCGCGGCCTCGATCCCGATCACGCCGCCCTTGTCGGCCACTGCACGGATGACGTTGTCGGGCGCGAGGCGCTTGATGTTCCAGAGCCCGCGGGCGCCCGTGTGCGTGAGGAAGATCGGGTGGCGGCTGACTTCGACGGTGTCGAGGGTGGTCTGGTCGCTGGCGTGCGCGCAGTCGATGGCCAGGCCCACCTCGTTCATTCGGCGGACCGCCTTGCGCCCGAACGAGGTGAGGCCTCCGTCGCGGGTCTCCTTGAGACCGGTCCCGAGAGCGTTGGACTCGCTGTACGTGATCCCCAGAACGCGCAGGCCGATCCCGTAGAGGATCTCGATCCGGTCGAGCTCGTTCTCGATCATGGCCGCGCCCTCCTGGGCCGCCACGAGCGCGATGCGTTTCTCGCGGTGGGCGCGGTAAATGTCGTCCACGTGCTCGCACCTGATGATGAAGTCCTGGTGCGCCAGGTCGCAGAAGCGCATCCCCATGTCGTAGATGATGTCGTCCCACTTCCACCCGTTCTTCGACGTGATGCACGCCGCGCCGTCGAGGAAGTTGTCGAAGACGCAGTCCCACCAGGAGTCGGCCAGCGCCTGGTAAGCGGTGTGCACGCGGCCTTCCGAGTCGTAGGCGCGGATCTGCTCGGCCCTGGCGGGGAAGAGGTGCGGGTGCTCGTGGAGCGAGATCATGAGGGTGCGCTCGACGAGGTCCAGGACGCGGGCCTCCTGGGCGGGCGTGAGCGGCACGAGGTACGGCTCGAAGAGCGACTCGCCCTCGATCAGGTCGTATTCGGTGAAGTCGCGGTGGGTCCTGACGTACTGGTAGGACTTGTAGCCCGAGTAGTTGTGGGTGAGCGGCAAGGG